>CBDTXM010000135.1:0-6754 GCA_965364445.1 uncultured bacterium
GCGTTCGTGGACGCGGTCCACGCGCGCGGAATGAAGCTGCTGCTCTGGTATGCCATGCCGCTGGTCGGCGAGAATTCCCGCACCTTCCCTGAATTCCGCGGCAGGTATCTGCGCTACTGGGACGGGCAGGGGGCCTGGGTGCTGGACCCCCGGTACCCCGAGGTCCGCACGCACTTGATCGACACATACCGTCGGGCCATGGACGAGTGGGGTGTAGACGGATTCAAGCTCGACTTCCTGGGCTTCTTCGTGGCCACCGATTCAACGGAGCTGACGGTTGCGGACGGCCGGGACTTCGCCTCGGTCAGCGAGGCCACCGACCGACTTCTGACCGACGTGATGAAAGAGCTTCGCTCGGCGAATCCGGACGTGATGATCGAGTTCAGGCAGCCCTACATCGGGCCTCTGATGCGCAAATACGGGAACATGTTCCGGGCCGCAGATGCCCCTCACGTCGCCACCGACAATCGGCTTCGGACGGTAGATCTGAGGCTGCTGAGCGGGAACACAGCGGTCCACTCCGACATGTTCATGTGGCATCCGGAGGACGACGTCGAGACCGCCGCGCTGCAGTTCCTGAGCGTGCTGTTCGCAGTTCCCCAGCTCTCGGTTCGGCTCGAGCGGATTCCACCCGATCACCGTGAGATGGTTCGGCACTGGACCGAATACTGGCTTACCAACCGGGATGTGCTGCTCGACGGCACCTTCGTTCCGCATGCGCCGCTGGCCAACTACCCGCTCATCGAAGCCGTGGGAGTCGGGAAGCGGATCGTAGCCCTCTACGGCGACCGGGTCGTGCACCTGCCGGAAGATCACGGCCGACGAGCCGTGGACGTGATCAACGCCGGGCACCGCTCGAGAGTGATCGTCGAGGTGGGCGGAAACTTCGGCCGATTCGATTACCGGGTGTTCGACACGATGGGTCGGGAATTCGGCGCCAGCAGCGTCGAGCTCAGACCCGGCGTGTACCGGTTTTCGGTCCCCCGTTCCGGCCTGCTGCAGTTGACGCCCTCCCCGTGACGGGACAACCGCCTACAGAACCGGCGCCCACAACCGCGCGAAGTTGACGCTGAATCGCCAGAACCAGGAACGATCCTTGAACGACGTCGGGTCCAGCAGTTCGCTCGTCGCCATGTCCCGCTCCAGCATCTCCGCGACTTCCCGGGTGAACCCTTCGTCGAACAGCACCGCGGAGATCTCGAAGTTCAGCCGGAAGGAGCGGTTGTCGAAGTTGTGCGTTCCGATCGAGGCGACGACATCATCCACGACCATCACCTTCTGGTGCAGGAAGCCGGGCCGGTGCATGTAGAACTTCACATTCGACTCCGCCAGCAGCTCCATGTAGTGGTACATCGCCCGATCGGCGAGCCACTTGTCGACGATTCCCGGGACAAGGACGCGAACATCCACTCCGCGCATGGTGGCCAGCATCAGGGCCTTCACGATCGCCTCGTCCGGCACGAAGTAGGGAGCCGTGATCCAGATCCGGTCCCGCGCGGAATTCAGCGCGTGCACGAAAAACATCCCGGCGGTCTCCAGCGGATCGGCCGGTCCCGTGGCGACCACGATGCCCGGTATGTTCGAACCGTCGGGCGCTGGATCTGGTGTCCAGTCGAGCTCCAGGAACTCCCGTTGTGCCCAGTACCAGTCGAGGGCGAAGACACCCTGTGCCTGAGTGGCGATCGGCCCATCCAGTCGGACGTGCGTGTCCCGCCACGGTGACATGTCGGGATCGTGCCCGAGGTACTCATCCCCGACGTTGTGCCCGCCGATCCAGGTGGTCCGTCCATCGACGACCACGATCTTCCGGTGGTTGCGGAAGTTCAGCTGAAACTTGTTCCGCCACCCCTGTGTGGTGTTGAAGGCGGACACCTTCACTCCGGCATCCCGAAGGTCGCGCCGGTACCCCTTGCCGATGTTGCTGCCCAGCTCGTCGTACAGGAACGCGACCATCACTCCGGCCCGGGCTCGCTCGATCATCGCATCCTTGAGCCTGCGGCCCAGGTCGTCATCGTGCACGATGAAGAACTGCACCAGGACGTATTCCTTCGCTTCCGCGATCCCCTTCAGGATACTGTCGAAGGTCTCTTCCCCGTCGATCAGCAGCTCCGCGCCGTTGCCCCCCAACAGTCGCATGTTGGCGAGTCCCTTCAGCGCATCGATACCGGGCATGGGGGTGTCGAACTCGACCGTGACCGGGTCCATCTCCTTCCGGGCGTGGGCGACCAGAGCCTCGAAGTCTTCCTTGTTGTCCTCGAACGACTCGAGATAGCCCTCGAATTTGCTGCGGCCGAGGACCCAGTAGGCCGGCACGGCCACGACGGGGGCGGTGACCAGAGCGATCGACCAGGCGATGGCGCCCGGCTCCGTGCGGGTGGACATGATCGCGTCGATCGCGGACACGATCCCCAGCGCGTAGGCGACGATCAGCACCCAGCCCCAGATCCGTTTCCACCGGCTCTTCTCGGGCTTCGCCTCCGGTTCTTCTTGAACGGAACCGTTCTCGACGGTGTCTCGATCTGTCATGTCAGCCGTTTCTCCGGTTGCCGGGGAGGTGCACTCGATCTTCGAGAGGGCAGCGCCGGTAAGGGAGGCTGCCGTCGCACCGGACACCGGCCCGATGCCGAATGCGAGGAACGCAGCGGCCGACCCGAGCATCCATTTCATGGCCTGCCGCACCGCCTCTCTCCCTCCGCGCACGCTACAGGGCCGCACCATCAGTTCTTCGGCCGGAATCGAGCCTGGAAGAACCGCAGGTACTCGGGCTCGTAGGTGAATTCCAGACCTCCGATCGATTCTCGCTTGTCCCAGATCTCCATCACCGATTCTGCCACCACGTCCATGTGCGCCTGCGTGTAGACCCGACGCGGAATCGTGAGTCGGACCAGCTCCAGTGCCGGGCGCCGGTTCTCAGCCGTCTCCGGGTTCCGGCCCGCCGACACGTTGCCGCGCTCCATGGCCCGCACTCCGGACTCGAGGTAGAGCTCCGCGGCGAGCGCCTGGGCCGGGAATTCGTCCTGGTCCAGGTGGGGTAGAAATCGCTTCGCATCGAGAAATACGCCGTGGGTTCCGATCGGCTTCATGATCGGAATTCCCTCATCGGCGATCTTGTGTCCGAGGTAGTGAACCTGGCCGACCCGCGCGTGAATGTGATCGAACTGAATCGACTCGTAAATGCCTATCGCCAGCGCCTCCATGTCGCGACCCGACATCCCCCCGTAGGTGTGCAGACCCTCATAGATCACGACCATGTTACGGGCCTTGTCGGCGAGTGCGTCGTCGTTCACGGCGAGGAATCCGCCAATGTTCACGAGGTGATCTTTCTTCGAGCTCATCGTGCACCCGTCGGTCAGGTCGCAGATGTCGCGGACGATCTCCTCCATGGTGCGGTCAGCCTGGCCCGGCTCCCGCTCCTTGATCAGCAGCGCATTCTCGGCCACCCGCGTCATGTCGTGAATGACGAGAATGCCGTTCGCGTGTGCGAGTTCGGACACCTGGCGCAGGTTCTCGAGCGAGATCGGCTGGCCGCCGCACATGTTCACCGTGGTGGCGATCGATATGTACGGGATTCGCTCGGCTCCCACCTCGTCGATCAGTGCCTGGAATTTGGCCAGATCGACGTTCCCTTTGAACGGGTGCATCAGGTCCGGGTCATGCGCCTCGTCGATGATCACATCCACGAACGTCGCGCCGGCCATCTCCTGGTGAAGCCGCGTGGTGGTGAAATACATGTTCCCGGGAACGTAGTCTCCGTCCTCGATCAGTAGACGGCTGATCATGTGTTCGGCCGCCCGACCCTGGTGCGTCGGGATCAGGTGCTTGTAGCCGTACACCTCCCGGACCGCGTCCTCGAGGTGGTAGAAATTGCGGCTACCGGCGTACGCCTCGTCGCCCAGCATCATGCCGGCCCACTGCCGGTCGCTCATCGCGCTCGTCCCCGAGTCGGTGAGCAGGTCGATGTAGACGTCCTCCGAGCGGAGGAGGAACGTGTTGTACCCGGCACCATCGATCGCGACCTGCCGCTCGTCGCGGGTGAGCATCTTGAGCGGCTCGACCATCTTGATCTTCCAGGGCTCGGCCCAGGATCGGCGTCTCGTCGGCATGGGATCTCTCCCGATTTCGGTGTTCGTGTCTCCGGTGCTGCGGGCCCATAATGTACAGGTCGTCAGCACCTTTCGCTCGGGTCTCGGCGTGCCGAAGTTACTCCGGTTCGATTCGCTCTCGCGGTGCCGTCAGCCGTTCGGGCGTCCCTCCTGTGCACCACTCGCTGGGGAACGATCATGGATGGTCAGCTTGCACTCATCACCGGCGCGAGCGCCGGGATCGGCGAGGCGACGGCCCGGCGGTTGGCCGCCGATGGTGTGAACCTGGTTCTCTGGGCCCGGCGGCAGGAACGGCTCGAAGCGATCGCGGACGAGATACGGTCGTCCACAGGTGTGGAGATTCACACGCAAGTCGTGGACGTCCGGGATCGTGGTGCCGTCAACGAAGCTTCGGCCCGGTTGCTGCGCGACATCGGAACGCCCGACCTCTTGCTCAACAACGCCGGCCTGGCCAGCGGACTGTCGTTGATTCAGGACGGGGACCCCGAGGACTGGGATCGAATGATCGACACCAATCTGAAGGGGCTGCTCAACGTCACGCGCGCCATTCTTCCCGCCATGGTCGAGCGGGGTTCCGGCCACGTGATCAACATCGGCAGCACCGCCGGTCACCAGGTCTATCCCAAGGGAAACGTCTACAACGCGACCAAGTTCGGTGTGAAGGCGCTTACCGAGGGAATGAACCTCGACGTGGCGGGCACGGGTGTGCGGGTTTCGAGCGTGGACCCGGGGTTCGTGGAGACGGAGTTCTCGGTGGTACGCTTTCACGGGGATGAGGAGCGCGCCGAGGCCGTGTACGAAGGATTCACGCCGCTCTCGGCCGATGACGTGGCCGACGTCATCGCCTTCGTTGCGACCCGCCCTCCGCACGTGAACGTGCATGACGTGGTGCTCCTCCCCACGGCGCAACGCAACGTCTACGTGCTGGATCGAAAGGCGGATTGAGCTGACCAATCGCAGCGGTGCTCCTCTCAGGAGGTCTCGCGATCTCCGGCCCACGGAGGTTCGATTGCTCCTGATCCTCGTCTCCCGCTCGACCGGGAATCTCAGAGAGTTCACCCGCCTCGATCCGCCGGGCGTGCGACGGGACTGAACCCGGCGCGCGACCATTCCATTGTGCAGGATTCGGTATCCCGATCGTCATGTGGGGCGAACAGGCCGGAAACACGTCCCCGCAAGGAGGCCATGATGCGAAGGAACTTTATTATCGGACTCGCGATCGCGACGGCACTGGTCGCCGGTCCGCATCCGGACACCCGTCCGGCGAATGCCCAGCAGACACCCGACCAGGAGGGTCCCGTGTACCGTTCGTCGGCAGATGACCGTGAGGCGGTCTCGATCACCGTGTACAACCAGAATTTCGGTCTCGTCCGCGAGATCCGCGAGCTGTCGATCGGGAAGGGAAGGATCGGCCTCGAATTCGCCGACGTCGCTTCGACGATCCAGTCCGAGACGGTCCACATGCAGCCGCTCTCAGGGCCGCGTCTGGAGATCCTCGAGCAGAATTATCAGTACGACCTGCTCAGCCCACAGAAGCTGCTGGAGAAGTACGTCGGAAAGACCGTGAAGCTCTATCGCTGGAACGAGAGAGAGGGGCGCGACGAGGTCGTGGATGCCGAGGTCCTGTCGGTCAACAACGGCACGGTGGTCCGGATCGGCGACGAGATCACCTTCAACTACCCGGGCCGGATCGCCTTTCCGGAGGTTCCGGAGGATCTGATCGCACAGCCGACCCTCATGTGGCAGCTGGATTCCCGGGCCGATCGCCAGACGATCGAGGCGAGCTACCTGGCGGGCGGGATGAACTGGAAGGCCGACTACGTGATGGTGCTGGACGAATCGGACGAGCACGCCGGACTGACCGGCTGGGTGACCCTCACGAACCAGAGCGGCGCGACCTACCGTGACGCGCAGCTGAAGCTCGTCGCCGGCGATGTCCAGCGGCTGTCTCCCGAGCCCGCCGGCCGGATGAAGGCCGTGATGGCGATGGAAGCGGCCGCCGCCCGGCAGGATTTCTCGGAAGAGGCGTTCTTCGAGTACCACCTGTACACCCTGGAGAGGCCGACCACCGTCAAGAACAACGAGCAGAAGCAGGTGACGCTGCTGGAGGCGCCGGAGTTCGACATCGAGAAGCGACTCATCTACTACGGCGCCGCACACTACTACAGGGGCCAGTACGGCCAGGTGGAGTCGAACGCGAAGGTCGGCGTGTACCTCGACTTCGAGAACGAGAAGCAGAACGGTCTGGGGATGCCTTTGCCGGCAGGCATCGTTCGTGTCTACAAGCGCGACGCGTCAGGCGCCCAGCAGTTCGTCGGCGAGGACCGTATCGACCACACACCGCGGGACGAGCGGGTGCGGATCAAGATGGGAGAGGCCTTCGACGTGGTCGGCGAGCGCCGGCAGATGGACTTCGACGTCATCGGCGACTGCACGACCGAGAGCGAGTGGAGTGTCCAGATCCGGAACCACAAGGATGAGGAGGTCGAGGTCGATCTGATGGAGCCGATCGGAGCCGACTGGCAGATCGTCTCCTCGAGCCACCGCCACGAGAAGCTCGATGCGCACACCTTCAAGTTCACCGTGAAGGTCCCGGCACGGGGCGAGACTACCGTCACGTACAGGGTGCGCGTACGCTGGTGCTGACGTAG
>CBDTXM010000136.1:0-6644 GCA_965364445.1 uncultured bacterium
TCTTCCTCATCGGAATCGGCCCTGCATCCCTGTCGGCGCAGGTCACCCTGGAGACCACCCCGGCTCCCGACTGGCCGCCCTGCCGACATACCGAGAGCGATGTCTGTGTCAGCAAGAGGGCCGCGATCACGCGGCTCGGTCCGGACGAGAAGATCGATGTGAACGGCAAGCTCGACGAGTCGATCTGGCAGCGCACGGAGCCGGTCTCGGACTTCGTCCAGCTTCGGCCCGTGGAGGGTGTTCTTCCGACGGAGCGCACGGAGGTTTCGTTCGCCCATGACGACAACACGCTCTACATCGGGGCCCGGATGTACAGCGAGAATCCGTCGCAGATCCGGGCCATCCTGGCCAGGCGGGATGACTCCGGTGACTCCGAAAGACTGATCATCTCGATCGATTCCTACCTCGATCGGCGCACCTCCTACAACTTCGCGGTGACCGCGGCGGGAGGGCGCCTCGACTGGTATTCGATCAACGACACCGATGACTTCCGGAATCGGGACTACTCCTACAACCCGATCTGGTCGGCGGGAGCCGTGATCGACTCCCTCGGATGGACGGCAGAGTTCCGCATCCCGATGTCGCAGCTCCGCTTCAACGCCGGGGACGATCTCGTCTGGGGTCTGAACATCAACCGGTATCTGCCCCACAAGAACGAGGACGTGTTCTGGATCGCCATCCCTCTCGACGAATCGGGCTGGGTCTCATGGTTCGGCGACCTGGAGGGAATCCGAGATGTGAAGTCCAGACGTCCGATCGAGGTCGTACCCTACTTCTCGACCTCGGCCGCCCTGACCAGCGCGGAACTCGTCGATCCCGACGACCCGTTCCGGGGGGAATCGGAGTTCGCCGCGCGGGCCGGGGCCGACGTGAAATTCGGCCTCGGTCCGAGCCTGACCATGGACGCCACCTTCAATCCGGATTTCGGCCAGGTGGAGGCCGACCCGGCCGTGGTGAACCTCTCGGCATTTCCCGTCTTCTTTCCGGAGCGCCGTCCCTTCTTCGTCGAGCGACGTGAACTCCTCGAGGCAAATGGACTGTTCTATTCCCGGCGCATCGGAGCGGCGCCCTCGACTTCCCCCGATGCGGACTACGTCGATGTGCCCTCCAATACGACCATCCTCGGGGCGGGGAAGCTCACGGGGCGCACTCCGGGCGGTCTGTCGGTCGGAGGCCTCGCCGCCGTGACCGCGGAGGAGAGCGCGAAGTTCTACGACTCGGGAACGGGTCTGGAGGATGAGGCCCGCGTCGAACCGGCGACCGGATGGGGCGTCCTCAGCCTGGAACAGCAATTCGGAAGCGCGGGCTCGACGGTCGGGATCGCCGGCACCGCGGTGAAGCGGGACATGGGGCGGGATGATCCGCTCGCCGCCGAGTACAACCGACAGGCGTATACCGGCAGCGCGGACACGAGACTTCGATTCGACGGCGGCACCTACGAGCTGCAAGCGCTCGTCGCGGGCAGCTACGTCGAAGGCACGACGGAACGAATCACGGATCTCCAGCAGTTCAGCTCCCACTTCTTCCAGCGCCCCGACGCCAACCACGTCTCGGTCGACAGCACGGCGACTTCGCTCTCCGGCTACGCCGTCGAGCTCGGCTTCGAGAAGACACGCGCCCGTCACTGGCTCTGGGGCGTGGGCTTCGAAGCCCGGAGTCCCGGATTCGACATCAACGATGCGGGACGGATGCGCCGGGCCGATCAGATCGAGGGTGGAGCCGCGCTGACCTATCGGGAGACGCAACCGGGCCTGTTCCAGAACTACTCGGTTCGTGCCGAACTCGATGGAGACTGGAACTTCGACGGAAATCGACTTCGCAACAGCCTGGAGCTCGGAGGGAACGTCACGTTGCGCAGCTTCTGGCGGTTCGGTGCCGAGCTCGACCTCATTTCGCGCGGCCTCAGCGATACGCAGACCCGGGGCGGGCCGTTGATGGGCACGCCTGCTCAGTGGGGCATGAGCGCGAACGTCAACAGCGACTTCAGCCGTCGCACCGGCTATCACGTATTCGGATCCTTCCGCCTCGATGAGCAGGACGGATGGTTCTGGAATCTGGGCGGCGGGATCGAGTCGAAGCCGGCCGGGAACTGGCAGATCGGCCTCTTCCCGAGGTATCAACGCTCGTCTGACGCGCGCCAGTACGTCGACACGATCGACGACGGCCCGGAGGCCACGTTCGGGAAACGCTACCTGTTCGGACGGATCGACCGTACGACGTTGTCCGCCCAGCTGCGACTCTCGTACGGTTTCACCCCCGATCTCAGCCTCGAAGGGTACGCGGAGCCCTTCGCCGCCACCGGAACGTATTCGGAGTACGGAGAGCTTCCCGAGCCTCGAAGCCTCGAGCTGCGCTATTACGGCACCGACGGCACGACCATCACCGAAAGTGAAGGAGAGGCTCCGCACGAGATCACCGTCACCGATGGCGACGACGTATTCAGCTTCGAACGGGGCGATTTCTCATCTCTCTCGTTCCGCACCAATCTCGTCCTTCGCTGGGAATGGAGGCCGGGCAGTACTCTCTTCCTCATCTGGCAGCAGAATCAGGGCGACTTCGAGTCGGTCACCGACCCCGGCGGGGCGGGACTCGGCGACTGGGGTGACGCGATCACCTCACCCGGTGATTCGTTCTTCGCGCTCAAGCTCACTTACTGGCTTCCGATCTGACTCTCCCGGGGCCGGGCCTCGCCCACCGAACCGACTCAGGTGACCCGGCGAGCCCGCGGAGGGCGGTTCCGTACTGGCGGGCAGTGCGCCGCTACTCTACCCTGTTCCTGCCATGACACCCTGGGTACTGAGACTCCTGTTCGCGAATTTCGCGGCCTATCTGCTCATTCCGCGCACGAGCGCCCTGTACGCGAACCTCCTGCTCATCCCGGCCGATGTGCTGTCGCGTCCGTGGACGCCGCTGACGTACATGTTCCTGCACGGGGACTTCTGGCACATCCTGTTCAACATGATCGTCCTGTTCTTCTTCGGTCCGCGGCTGGAGGCCACCCTGGGCAGCAGGAAGTTTCTCGGTCTGTACTTCGTCAGCGGTCTCACGGCGGCATTGTTCTCCGGACTGACGCCACACGCGCTGGTCGTCGGGGCATCGGGTGCGATCTACGGGTTGATGATCGCGTATGCCGGGATCTGGCCTACGGACCGGATCTACATCTGGGGTGTGCTGCCGGTTCAGGCGCGTTGGATGATGATCTTCCTCGCCGCCTGGGCCATCATCGGGACTCTGCCGCTCATCGCATCCGTATTCGGTTTCGAGGGACTGCACGTGCCGACCGACAACATCGCGCACCATGCGCATCTCGGAGGCTTCGTGGGCGGCTGGTTGTTCATGCGCTGGCAGGACAAGAACACCGGGGCCGCGAAGTTCAAGAAACAGGCGGAACCCGTCGAGAAGAAGGGTTGGCTGCACGATCGTGACGCCGTGCAGCGGTGGGCTCGGATCGACCGTGAATCCCTTCACCCGTTGAATCGCGAGACCTACGACGAGATCATGCACAAGCTCAGCACCGGCGGAGCCGGAGCCTTGAGCGATCGGGAGCGGGCCTTTCTGGAGCGGTTCACTCCGCGCGACTGACCCGCACCCGGGCCGGATTCCCTATATTGGCTTCTGTCTGATGCATCACCCCCTGGTGCAGAGGGCATCCCGGGTTGCTGTCGGCACCGGGATCCGAGGTGCAGCGAGGAGAAGCCGATGATCTCGATCCGCGAGGCGCAAGACGCCGATACGCCCGGACTCGTGGAGATCTACCGGGCCACCTACGGCGAGGAATACGCCTACCCCCAGTACTACGACGAGCACGAGATCAAGAAGCTCGTCTACAGTGACGAAACGCTCATGCTGGTCGCCGAGGACACGGACACCGGCCGGATCGTGGGCACCGCATCGGTGATCCTCGAGGTGGGGGCGTACACCGACCTGGTAGGCGAATTCGGTCGCCTGGCCGTGCATCCCGAATACCGGAGGCGGGGCATAGGCACCCGGTTGCTGAGCCGGCGACTCGAGTCGGTGAGCGACCGGCTCCACGTGGGCGTGATCGAAGCCCGTGTGACACACCCGTTCACGCAGGCGATCGCGCAGAAACAGGGATTCGCTCCCGTAGGTTTCCTTCCCCAGAAGTTCGTATTCGGCAAGACTCGGGAGAGCATGGGTCTTCTCGTTCGGCTGTTCGGGCGGGCGCTGGAACTGCGCCGCAATAACCCGCGCATCGTTCCCGAGGTATATCAGCTCGCCTGTACCGCTCTGGAGAATTGCGGCCTCGACCCGGACGTGATCGTGGACGACGAGTCGAGCGCCTATCCGCACGGACACGGGTTCTCGGTCAGCGAGCTGACCACCGAAGGGTACTCGCGGCTGATGCGGATCGAGCGCGGACGGGTGCGAAATCGCGAGGTATTCGGCCCGATGCGACTGCAGTACGGCTACTTCAAGCTGATCACACATCACTCGAAATACCTGGTCGCGAGAGAGGAAGGACACATCGTCGGCGCCATCGGGTTCACCCTGGAACACATCGACCGGGTCGTCCGGGTATTCGAACTGATCTCGCTTCGTGACGACGTCATCCGTCTGCTTCTCACCGAGCTGGAGCGGCGCTGCCGGGACGAGTGGGACATCGACTACATGGAGATCGACGTCAGCGCGCATGCGCCGCGCATGCAGAGGACGGTGCTGCAGCAGGGCTGGGTGCCCGTCGCCTATGCCCCCGCGCTCGCGTTTCACGATGTCGAGCGGCACGATCTCGTAAAGTTCGCGCGCCTGTTCATCCCGGTGGACGTGGGGCCGGTCATGCTGATCCCTCCCACCAGCGAGATGGCAAGCATGGTGCTCGCCGCCTTCAAGCGCCGGGAAGTCATGCCACGCCTGGGAGAGCTGGTCGATCGCGCGGGCCTGTTCCAGGGGCTGGAAGAGGAACAGCTGGAACGCCTCGCCGCCGCGTTCCGTTACGTCACGTTCGCCGCGGGAGCCGAGATCTTCGCGCAGGGAGACCGGTGCGAGGAGATGTACCTGCTGCTCACGGGCGATGTCGAAATCCGGATCTCGGGTCGAGATCGAGCGATCGGAGTAGTCGAGGCCGGTGAGTGTTTAGGGGAGGTAGCGGTCCTGATGGGGGGAGATCATTCGGCGTCCGCGATTGCCCTCGGCGATGTCGAGGCGGGCGTACTGACCCGGCAGGACCTCGAGTCACTCGTGCGCTTGCGGCCCGGCATTGGAGTGGTACTGTATCGCAACCTCGCTCGCGGCCTCGGAGGAAAGCTCCGCCGGGCGGACCTTAAGAACTTCGAGAAGACGGATCTCGCCTGACGCGCAGCCCGCGGCCGGGATCCGTCAACCAGCGGATCCTGACTGCACGGAGGTCTGATGACCCAGCGCGTTCTCATTCTTGGCGCGGCCGGACGTGACTTTCACAACTTCAACACCTTCTTTCGCGGCAATGAGGACTACGAGGTCGTAGCCTTCACGGCGACGCAGATCCCTGACATCGAGGGGCGGCGTTATCCGGCCGTTCTCGCGGGAGAGGGCTACCCGGATGGCATCCCGATCCACGCCGAGAGCGAGATGGAAGCGCTGATCGCAGAGAACGGCGTGGACGTAGTCGTGTTCGCCTACAGCGATGTCACGCACCAGCACGTGATGCATCTCGGCTCCCGTGCGATGGCGGCCGGAGCCTCCTACATGCTGCTCGGCGCCCGACAGACGATGGTGGAGTCCACGAAGCCCGTCGTAGCCGTGTGCGCCGCACGCACCGGATCCGGAAAGAGCCAGACCAGTCGACGGGTGGCCGAGCTGCTCACGGCGGCCGGCAAAAAGGTCGTGGTCATCAGACATCCGATGCCCTACGGGGACCTGGCGAAGCAGGCGGTGCAGCGCTTCGAGACCTACGACGACCTGGCGAAGCACGAAGTGACGATCGAGGAGCGCGAGGAGTACGAGCCGCACATCGACGCCGACCGGATCGTCTACGCCGGCGTAGACTACGAGGCGATCCTCCGCGAGGCCGAGAAGGAAGCGGACGTGGTGATCTGGGACGGGGGCAACAACGACCTCCCCTTCTACGTGCCCGATGTACTGATCACGGTCGTGGATCCCCACCGGCCGGATCACGCGATACGCTATCACCCCGGCGAGACCAACGTTCGCATGGCCGACGCGATCCTGATCAACAAGGTGGACACCGCCTCGCTCGAAGGGGTCGAGCTGGCGCGGAGGATCGCGGCCGAGCTGAATCCCGATGCCCTGGTGATCGAGGGTGCGAGTCCGCTGTTCGTGGAGAACGGTGAGGCGATCCGTGGCAAGCGAGTGCTCGTCGTCGAGGATGGTCCGACACTGACGCATGGCGAAATGGCGTATGGAGCCGGCTGGGTGGCCGCCCGACGGTACGGGGCGGGCACGATCGTCGATCCGCGTCCCTTCGCGGTAGGCTCGATCGCCGACACCTACGCGAAGTACCCGACGACCGGTGATGTCCTGCCGGCCATGGGCTACGGGGAGAAGCAGGTGGCCGAGCTGGAGGAGACGATTCGAAACTCGGACGTGGATGTAGTCGTCATCGGCACACCGATCGACCTCACGCGGCTGATCGAGCTCGACAAGCCTTCCGTGCGGGTACGTTACGAGCTGCAGGAGATCGGATCGCC
>CBDTXM010000137.1:0-6606 GCA_965364445.1 uncultured bacterium
TCGCGAGCAGATTGACGCCTCGCACTGGCGCCGCGCCGCGCGCGCCCGGCCACGTGAATCGAGATCGCTGCCATGGGAAACAGGGACCACGCGCGCACCCGAGTCATACGGAGGGCCTGTCACCGGCCGACCCCGCGATGCGCCCGATGGGCGTGCCTCCTGATCGCGTTTGTCCTCCCGGGGTGCTCGCCGGAACCACCGGAGAGCGCGGAGACCGTGGTCGTCGTTCACGGGCTCGGCCGGACGCCTGCCTCGATGGCGCTGCTCGCCGAACGACTCGAAGGTGCGGGATACCGGGTCGTGAACTTCGGGTATCCGTCGCGTTCGGAACCGATCGAGGAGCTGGTCGACCGCCTGGAAGACGAAGTGCGACGATGCTGCCCGGACGAGGAGAACTCGGTCCACTTCGTGACGCACTCGATGGGCGGTGTCCTCGTGCGAGCCCTGCTGGCTCGGCGCGAGCAGCCTCATCGAGGACGCGTCGTGATGCTCAGTCCTCCGAATCAGGGCAGCGAGATCGTCGACGCATTTGCCGATACGCCGGTGGCCAGAGCGTTCCTCGGGCCCGCGGGCATCCGCCTGGGTACGGGCGCGGACGGAATTGCCGATCGCCTTCCTCCGGTGCGATTCGAGCTCGGAATCATCACCGGTGACCGGAGCCTCGACCCGATCGGCTCATGGCTCATTCCGGGACCCGACGACGGCAAGGTCGCGGTCGAGAGTGCACGAGTGGAGGGGGCCGACGACTTCCGCGTCATACCCGCGAGCCACACGTTCATCATGAACCGCTCGGACGTCGCCGAAGACGTCGTACACTTTCTGCAAACGGGCCGATTTCGTCCTTCCACGGCTGAGCGGAGTCGATTCCTCTACGTCTGGGCCGGCGCGGAACAGGAAGGGGACAGCGACTTTCTGGCGGTAATCGACGCTGACCCGGAATCCGGCGCGTACAGTGAGATCGTGGCGACGCTTCCGGTGGGACTCAAGGGCGGAGCGCACCACACCGAGCACGTGATGCCGCTCGGAGACACTCTGTTCGTGAACTCATTCACGGCCGGTGCGAGCTTCCTCGTCGACCTTTCCGATCCGCTCGAACCTCGACTCGCCGGCTCGTTTCGCGAGATGGGCGAGTTCACCTATCCGCATACCTTCGAACGTCTCCCCGGTGGGAACGTCCTCGCCACGTTCCAGACGAAAGGGGAAGGAAACGAGGTCGCCGGGGGGCTGGTCGAGCTCGATCCGGCCGGCCGCCGGATTCGAAGTGCAGACGCGGCCGACCCGGTCGACCCGGAGCTCCGGGCCTACAGCGTGACTCCGATACCTTCGATCGATCGGGCCGTCAGCACCACCTCCGACATGCGGATGGAGGCGAACGGCACGTCCTTTCAGGTGTGGCGGCTCAGCGACCTGACTCTCTTGCAGACGGTTCCGCTTCCGGCCGGGCCCGGCGGCCACGAACACAGGGATCCCGCCGAGGTCCGTCTGCTCCCGGACAGTGCGACGGCGATCCTGACGACGTTCACCTGCTCCATGTACCTGCTCCACGGTCTCGACACCGATGCACCGGGCGCCGAACGGGTCCACTCGTTGCCGTGGTCGACCTATGACACCGACGAGTGCGGCATTCCGCTGACCCGGGGGGACTACTGGATTCAGACGTATGCGCACTCGACGGGATCGGCTCTCGTGTCACTGGACATCTCGGATCCGAGGGCACCCGTGGAGGTGGATCGCCTGACGCTCGAACAGGCCTGGTGGCCGCACTGGGTCTCGATCGAGCCCGGTGGAGACAGGATCGTGGTCACCAGCGGGCCGGGCGAGACCCTGTATCGCGTGCTCATCGTGCGCCTGCACCCGGAGACGGGTGAACTCTCCCTGGACCTGACATTCCGTGACCCCGGGTCGGACCGACCGGGCGTGAGCTTCGATCGGACTTCGTGGCCGCACGGAGCGGCGGGGTCCGCGAGACCGCATGGCGCAGTATTTTCGAGAGAAGGTTCGTAGCGGCATTACCGTCAGAGGAGAGAGTCGACCCATGAGCGAGCTGAGACTGTCTGTGCGCTGTGACATCAAAGATGGCCGGCTGGAGGACTTCAAGAAGGTAGCCGCCGCGTGCCTCGAGAGTGTCCGGGCGAAGGACACCCGAACGCTTCAGTACGAGTGGTTCCTGAACGAGGACGAGAGCAAGTGCGTGATCCTGGAACGCTACGGAACATCCGATGCGCTTCTCGAGCACATCGCCAACCTCGGGGACACGTTCGGGGCGCTCCTCGACACCTGCGAGATGAAGGTGGACATGTTCGGGACGCCGTCTGCGGAGCTGCTCGAGGCGACGGAGTCGATTCCGAGGCGGATTTATACCTTCTACCAGGGCACCTGACGGGATCCGATGCTTAAGTACCACCACATCGGGATTCCGACCTCCGAGGTTCGGAGCGGAGAGCGCTTTCTACCGGATTTCGGAATGCACGTGTCGGGCTTCGAGACGAGCCCGTTCGGAATCGAGTGGATGCGATTCGAACCGGACAGCCCGGTTCCGTCACTCGTGCAGCGAGTCCCGCACGTCGCATTCGAGGTCGATGAACTCGAGGTGGCGCTCGAGGGCCTGGAGGTGCTCATCGCACCCAACTCTCCTTCCCCCGGTGTCCGGGTGGCATTCGTCGTCCATGATGGAGCGCCGGTCGAGTTGATCGAGATCAACGCTCGGGCGGTCATCCGGCCGTGACGATCGCAGCGGAGGGGGCAGGGAACCGGTTGCTTCGGGTGGCGGCATTCCTGGTCGCAGCGTCGCTGATCGGCGCCTGTCTGATGAGGCCGACCGGTCTCGCCGCACAGGAATCGTCACGATCTCCGATTCCCAGCTCGTCGGGCCAGCTGATCGTGGTCGTTTCCGCCTCTTCCGAAGCCGATCACGGCACGATTCGGCGTTTCGAACGGGAGACGGGCGAATCAGGCTGGAAGCTGGCGGGCGAGCCGGCTCGTGTGACTCTCGGCCGGAACGGGCTCGGACTCGGCATCGGCCTGCACGAAATCGAAGCAACAGTCGACGGGGCGGGGATGCCCGTCAAGCGCGAGGGTGACGGAAAGAGTCCCGCGGGCGTGTTTCGCTTGAGTTCCGCGTTCGGATACGCGCCGGTCGAGCAGATGGGTGAGATCTCGATCCCGTACATGCATGTGACTGACAGGCTGGAGTGCGTGGACGACGCGAATTCGGCGTGGTACAACCAGGTGGTGTCTCGAGACTCGGTGGAAGACGTGGACTGGCAGTCGTCCGAGCAGATGCTGATGGACGGTATCTGGTACGAAAAGGGAATCGTGGTGGACCACAACACGGGACCCGCCAGCCCCGGAGCCGGTTCCTGCATCTTCCTCCACAACTGGACCGGGCCGACCGACACGACGTCCGGATGCACGGCCATGGACCCGGCGATTCTGACCGGCATCGTCCAATGGATCGACGCGTCCCGAGATCCGGTTCTCGTGCAACTCACGGAGCAGATGTATGGGGATTACAGGGCAGCGTGGGGCCTTCCGGACCTGTCGGCACTCGATGATTGAGGTCCGGACGGGCGGAAGGCGTCTCGTCCGGCGGGTGTCCGCCGGACTCCTGACCGCCAGCCTCTCGGTCGGGATTCTCCAGGCCGAAGGCCTGAACGCACAGTCCACTCCGGAGTTCACGGACGCCCATCGCGCGCGCCGCGTGGCCGAGACAGCCGGTACCGTGGAGCGGATGTTCCGGGAGCATGCAGAGCGGGAGCACCTTCCGGGGTTCGCGTATGGCATCGTTCTCGACGGCGAGCTCGTTTACGCCGGTGCCTTCGGGACCGCCAACCTGGGGGCGCAGACCCCGGCCTCCACGCGGACCTTGTTCCGCATTGCCTCGATGAGCAAGTCGGTCACGGCCATGGCGATCCTGCAGCTGCGCGACGAAGGATGGCTGCGGCTCGACGATCCGATCTCGCGCTACATCCCCGAGGCCGAGGCCCTCGCGCTCCTCACCACCGACGCGCCGGATATCACGATCCGGCACCTGCTCACCCATTCGGCGGGATTTCCGGAAGACAATCCGTGGGGGGACCGCCAGCTCGCTGAGTCGGACGCCATGCTGAGGGGCATGCTCACCGACGGCGTCTCCTTCTCCAATGCGCCGGGCGTGACCTACGAGTACAGTAATCTCGGGTTCGCCCTGCTGGGACAGATCGTGGAGGTCGTCTCCGGCGAATCGCTGCCGACGTATACACGCGCGGAGATCTTCGAGCCGCTCGGCATGGCCTCGACGGTGTGGGAGTACGAGCGCGCCGACACCGACCGACTCGCCCTCGGGTACGCCTGGCTCGACGGCCAGTGGGTCCACGTGCCGCACGAGCACCACGGGTCGTTCGGCGCCATGGGCGGGCTGATCACCTCGATCGATGACTTCGCCCGCTACGTGGCGTTGCACCTGTCCGCCTGGCCGCCTCGCAGCGCTCCCGACACCGGGCCGCTGGGGCGCGCCTCGCTCCGGGAGATGCACCAGCCCTGGAGATTCGCGGCCCTGATGCCGGAGTTCCGCTATCCGAACGGTCGATCCTGTCCTTCCGCCCGTGCCTATGGATACGGACTGCGCTGGCAGGAGGATTGTGCGGGACGGGTCCTGGTCGGGCACAGCGGAGGACTGCCGGGATTCGGGAGCAACTGGGTGATGCTGCCGCATTTCGGGCTGGCCGTGATGTCCTTCGACAACCGCACGTATGGCGGCACGAGTGCCGTCAATCTCGCCGTCGCGGACACGATTCTCTCGCTGACCGACCTCGCCCCGCGACGCCTGCCCGCTCCGGACATCCTCGAGCGCAGGCAGGACGAGCTCGTTTCGCTCCTGCCGGACTGGGAAGGTGCGGAATCGTCCGGGATCTTTGCCGAGAACTTCTTCCTCGACAACCGGATCGAGGACCTCGTCCGAGAATCGCAGGCCCTGTTCACCGCGGTCGGTGAGATCACGGGCACCGGCGAGGTGGTCGCCCGGAACCAGCTTCGAGGCGCCTTCCCGATCTACGGGACGGGAGGCACGATCGAGGTGTTCTTCACGCTGTCGCCCGAGCGGGAGCCGCTGATTCAGCAACTCCGCCTTCGAGCGTTGGATTGACAAGCTCGGCCTTGCTCCGGTGCCACACTGCGGACATCGTGGTCGAGACTTCGGCCCCGCCGTCGAATGCCGCGCCCTGTGCGCGGCCCAGCCCCCTGGAGGCTTGATTGGGCGACACGAACTTCTTCGACTACTACGAAATTCTGCAGCTCGACCCGAACGCGGACGCGGATACGATCGAACGGGTCTACCGTCTGCTCGCCAAGCGATACCACCCAGACAACGCGGACAGCGGCGACGAAGACGCCTTCCGGCAGGTACACGAAGCCTACGAAGTGCTCATCGATCCGGAGGCGAGGGCGAAGTACGACGTGGCCTACGACGACCAACGGAGCCTCCGCTGGCGGATCTTCCAGCAGAGCGCGGCGATGGGAGGACAGGAGGAGGACCGGCGGATCTTCCGGGGCGTGCTCTCGCTGCTGTATGCCGCGCGCCGGAAGGACCCGCGATCCGGGGGACTCGGCTCGGTCGATCTCGAGCGGATGCTGGGCGTGCCCCGCGAGCACCTCGAATTCCCGAGCTGGTACCTGAAGAAGAAGGGCTGGATCGAGGTTCTGGATTCGGGCCAGTTCGCGATTACGGTCGAGGGAATCGATACGATCCAGGCGGAGCACATGGCCGTGCCCGACGATCGCTTGCTGGAGGAGGGTCAGCCGATTCCGGCCGGTGACCCGCAATCGGCTCCGGGACCCGCCGCCCACACCCACCCGGGCGGAGAAGGGGAAGAAGGGCCGACCGAGAGCACGACCGGTCCCCGGATCTGATCCGAGTTCCAGAGCTGGCACCACCCTTGCTTCTCTCCCTTCCCGAGAGTGCTCAGACGGCAATTCGCGCGGTCCCGCGGATGATGGCTGAGCGGGCGGAAAGGTTGATTTCCCGGGGAGAATCCAATGACAGACTCGAAATTCCTGGACTGCTACGCGGTGTTGCAGCTGAGCCCGAGCGCGGACCTCGAGACGGTGGAACGGGTGTACCGTCTTCTCGCCAAACGCTACCATCCCGACAACGCCGATTCCGGTGACGCGGAGAAGTTTCGCGAAGTGCATTCCGCGTACGAGATTCTGTCAGATCCCGAGCGGCGTGAAGACTTCGATCGGTCCTACGAGTCTCGCCGTCGGACGGAATCGACCGTGTTCGCCCAGAGCGCAGCTTCCACGGGCCACCAGAGCGATCGACGCGTGTTTCGCAGCGTACTGTCCGTGCTGTTTCAACAGCGCCGTAAAAACCCGATATCAGGCGGACTTGGGTCGGTTGATCTCGAGCGACTTCTCGGCATTCCCAACGAGGAGCTGGAGTTTCCCACCTGGTACCTGAAGCGGAAAGGGTGGATCGAGGTCCTCGACTCCGGCCAGTTCGCCATCACCGTCGAGGGGATCGACACGATCGTTTCGGATGGCGGGACCTTCTCGGAAGATCGGATGATCGAGAGCGGATTGCGCTCGACGGCCGGCAGGGCAAGGGAAGCGGCGGCCGCCTGAATCGGG
>CBDTXM010000138.1:0-6589 GCA_965364445.1 uncultured bacterium
ACCCGCCGCGGCAGAGACTTTCGAGCACGATCGGCGATTCCAGCTGCTGGTGGACGCGGCGCTGGAGATCCGGGAACATGCGGGTCCGGAGGTCGCGACGGCTGCCCTCGACCGCGCCGTGGAATGGTATCGAGCCCGCGTGGCCCGCCGGTCGGCGACGGCCGGGGACCGGTGGCGGCTTGCCCGGGCTCTCTACGCGGCAGGCCGGTGGGAAGAGGCCTCAGGAGAATTCTCGAGGCTGACGGTCGGGGCACTCGCCGCCGATTCGACGCTGCTGCGCCATAACATCGATGTCAGTCTGCTCGGCTATCGGGGCGTACTGGCTGCACGCATGGGCGACGCTGCAGCCGCCGATTCGATCGACGCCGAGCTGGCCGCGCTGGACCGGCCCTGGCTCTGGGGGCACGCAGCATACTGGCGCTCGGCCCTGTCCGCGGTCCGCGGCGATTCGGTGCTGGCGCTGGACCACCTGACCGAGGCAATGAACCTCGGACTGCTCGCCGGGCAATGGGGCGCGGAGTACCCGAAGTGGGATTTCCACGTAGACCCGGACTTCGAGTCGATTCGCGATCGTGCGCCGTTCCGGGCACTGGTCGGACCGCGCGGCTGATCCTCCGACGCCGCTAGAACCCGACTTCGATCCCCAACCGAACCATCGTCGGTGGCTGAAACCTCGTCGGTTGCAGGTAGTTCGGATTCACGTCCGTCTGATTCCCGTCTTCGGTCATCGTGAACGTGGCCACCTGATCGTACGCGACCGCCTCCCGCGGGCTGCCGACGTTGAACACGTCCAGCACGATGCGCATCGGGGAAGAACGACGCGTCAGGTAGGCGAAATCGTACGCGAAGCGAAGATCCAGGTCCCATAGGTTCGGCGTCTCCCCCATCGATCCGCGCTCCGCCAGGTACATGTACTGCGGCGGGTGCGCGCTGCCGCCCCGTATGCTGAGGGGGGTGCCGGTCTGCCAGAGCAACCGGGCGCCTGCCGCCAGCCCGAATCGTGTCGCGTACGAGGCGGAGAGCTTGATCGAATGCCGCCGGTCCTGCGGCATCAGTCCTTCTTCATTCTCCATCAGGTCGAGGAAATCGAATGCCCCGGTCGTGTTCGGGTTGACGGACCACCAGTCCGCATCGAACAGGCCCACGTAGTTTCCCCGCGTGCGGGACAGGACGTAGGAGCCGACCAGCATGAGGCCGGTTCCAATCGTCCTCTCGGCCGTGAGCTCGAGGGCGAGGTATTCCCGGCTCGCGGCCGGGTACATGTCGAGCGCTCCATATCCAGGGTTTCCGAGCAGCCACGTGTCGGCCTCTTCGTCCACGTTCGCGTCCTCGATCGCCCGCCGCAGCGTCCGGAACACGCCGCGGGCCCCGACCTTGAGCTCACTGCCGAGCTGGCGCTCGTATCCCAATGTCAGCTCGTCGAAATGCTGTCCCTTGAGTCCGTTGACCGGCGCGTTGATCGACCCGCCCCAGTCGCTCAGGATCTCGCAATTCGAGCCTTCGTCGCGGGGGTCTCGGTCGCATTGCTGCCAGACCTGCCACGACTCGCCGTCAAAGTACGTCAACCCATTGAGCAGCATGTCCTGATAGAAGCGACCCGCCGAACCGTAGACGCGCTGCGTACCCATGCTTCCAGGTTGGAAGACGAATCCGAGCCGCGGCGCCCACTGATCGTTGATGGTCTGAGCCACCTCGCCGTTGGTGTCCTCGAACGCCTGTGCCTCCCAACGCAGGCCCAGGCTGAAGCGCCAGCGGTCGGTGGCCTGCCAGGAATCCTGAACGAACAGCCCACCGACTCGACTGCTCAGACCGCCGCGGGAAGATCCGTTGACCTCGCGGTACGTGTTGAGCCCGAGCCGCTTGATGACGTGGTGCGTGTCCGACTCGATATTCCGATCGGATGTCGACCACTCTCCCCCCGCCTTCATCGAGTGTCGGCCGAGCTCCCAGGTCGTCTTGAGGCTGAGATTCAATCGACCCAGCGTCGTCTCCCCGTACTTCGTGGTTCCGCCCGATACCGTCTGCGACACGTAGTCATGTATCTGGACCTGGAATCCGGCGTCCGAAGTGGGCATGTAGCTCCGCTGGCGATTCATGGTGGACACCGACGCCTCGACAAGACCGTTCTCGCCGATCAGCTGCGTCCCACCCGCTACGAAGTTGACGCCGCCAAACGACTCCTCGCCGAGCCACGTCTCCGGGTTGAGGGGCGTGAAATGCGCCGTCGAGATCGACATCGGTCCGATTCTGTCGCGGGTGCCCGGGTCGCCGAAAGCGGTGAAGAACAGGTTCGTCCGCTCGGCGGCGCGCCAGGTGATCTTCCCCGCGAACAGGTGTTGAACGCCCCGGTCGTCGTAGGTGCCGAACTCCGGTATCGCGATGTCTTCGGTCACCACTGAGGGATTGTACGCCGCGAAGTACCAGAGCCGGTCACGCAGGATCGGCCCGCCGATCGTCACGCCGACGTCGTACTGCGCCTGGTTCTGGCGGGTGGATTCGGAAAGCCCGAAGCGCGGCGCTCCCTCGAGTCGGTCGCTCGTGTAGTAGCCGAACGCATGACTCTCGAACACGTTGCTGCCGGAGTGGGTGACGACGTTGACGATTCCCCCGAGCGTGCTCCTGTATTCCGCCTCGTAGCCGCCGGTCTTGACCTCGATCTCTCGTATGAAGTTGTACGGAAGTCTCGTCGCATCGAGTCCCGTCACGGGATTCGTGACGTTTGTGCCTTCGATGAAGAACGTGGTCCCCGGTCCCGTACCTCCCGCGACGGACAGATCTGTCCCGCGGTAGGCGCCGACGGCCGGAGCCATGGTGACCATACTCCGGTAGTCGCGGTCGTTCGGCAGGTTCCTGTACAGGTCCGGTGTCAGGTTCACGCCGCCCGCCGGTGACTCGGGGTCGATGAGCAAACGCTCCGCCTCGGCCGCGATCGCCTCGAGCTCGACCGGAGTCGCGACGAGTTGAACGACACCGGTCGTCGTGGTCCTTCCAAGTCGAACCACGATGCCCTCCAGTATGCGCGACTCGTAACCAATGCGCCGCAACTCGACCTGGTAGGTACCGACCGGGAGCCAGCGGATCACGAAGTTGCCGAACCGGTCGGATGCAGCGGAGCGCTCTCCCTGCAGGTCCGTGCTGCGCACGACGACGTCCACGGTCTCGACCGGGTCGCCGGTGGAGTCCACGACGCGGCCCTGGAGCTGTCCTCGGATATCCTGGGCCTGTAGCGTCGCCACGGAGAAGAGAGCGAGCATCGCCGGGAAGATGACCGTCCTCATGGAGGCTCCGATCGCCGACACAGCCATACCACCCTGGCGGGATCCGCGGGGGCGGCTGTGGCTGCAACGGCTTGCCGGGTCGAGCACCCGGGGTCCTGGGTGCAGGATTCCAGCGTCTGGCGAGGGGGTTTGCCAGTAACGAGTTGAAATATATCAAGATAACGAGTTCGGTGCCAGCCTCGAATTGAGCCCCCGGTGAGCCCCCGCCGCCACACTCTCCCCGTGACCCCAGCGATCCGGGAATGGCCGCCCGCAGACCGGCCACGAGAGCGTCTGTCCACGCATCCACCGACCGCCCTCACGGCTCGTGAGCTGCTTGCCGTTCTGCTCGGTTCCGGTTCCGTCGGCAGGAGCTCCCTCGATCTGGCCTCGGAGGTACTCGTCCGCTACGGCGGCTCGCTCCGACGGCTCGGTTCGGCGGACCCGAATGAGCTCGCCACGGCGCCCGGGATCGGTCCGGCACGGGCCTGCGCGCTGGTCGCAGCATTCGAGCTGGGCCGCCGGGCCAGCGCCGAACCCGCCCGCCGCAGCGCTCGCATTCGCGGCCCTCGCGACGTGTTCCTGCGCCTCGGTCCGATGCTTCGGGACCGCAAGCAGGAGGAATTCTGGGCGATCTATCTGGACACGCAGAATCGGATTCTCAGCGAACGGCGAATCACCGTGGGACTGCTCAACTCGTCGCTGGTCCACCCCCGGGAGGTATTTGCGCCAGCGATCGCCCTGGCGGCCGCGAGCTGCATCCTGGCGCACAATCATCCCTCGGGCGATCCCGAGCCTTCCCCGGAGGATCTCGAGGTGACGGTTCAGCTCGTCGAGAGCGGGCGCCTGATCGGCATTCCCGTCCGGGACCACATCGTGCTCGGTGACGGGAGTTTCGTGAGTCTCCTCGAGCGGGGACTGCTTCTGCCCGCGCTTTCCGAGCAACTGCGAACCCGGGGGCCGTCCGGACGACCCTGATCGCGGGTTTGGCGCGTCTCCTGCATCTCACCTACGTTCTCACAGGCAACCCGGAAGCTCCATGCGGTGTAGGCACTCCGGGAGTCGAAGCAACGAAAGGGCGATCGTGGCACCGGAATCGGCCGAGCTGAAGACCAGCGAGCAAGACTCCGTAGAAGAGTCGGCGGGGGAGACGCGCGCCCTGCCGTCGGAGTTCATCGCTTCGATCCGGGGCGTGGAAGACAAGCTCGATCTCGACCTGCTCACGCTGGCCTTCCAGTTCAGCGCGGAGAAGCACGAGGGCCAGAAGCGAAGCTCCGGCGAGGACTACATCACGCACTGCGTGGCCGTCGCCTCGATCCTCGCGGAGATTCACCCCGATACGATCAGCATCGCGGCATCCTTCCTCCACGATGTCGTGGAGGACAGCACCTCGACCGTCGAAGAAGTCCGGCAGGAATTCGGCGACGAGATCGCGACCCTGGTGGACGGACTGACGAAGATCTCCCGGGTGGAGATCCGTTCGCTGGCCGAACGCCAGGTCGAGAGCTACCGGAAGCTCCTGCTCTCGATGGCCCGCGATGCTCGTGTGATCATCGTCAAGCTGGCCGACCGGCTGCACAACATGCGCACCCTGGAACACCTCGATCGGGATCGGCAGCGTCGAATCGCACTCGAGACCAGGGAAATCTACGCTCCCCTCGCTCACCGGCTCGGCATGGCCCGGGTGCGCTGGGAGCTCGAAGATCTTTCCTTCAAGTTTCTCGAGCCGGAGGAGTATCGGGCGCTGGCCGACACGATCGCGGTCAAGCGAAGCGAGCGGGAGGACCTGATCCGTCAGATGGTCACTCCCCTCCGCGAAGAGTTGCGCGCGGCCGGACTCACCTGCCGGGTCGAAGGCCGTGCGAAGCACCTCTGGTCGATCCACCGGAAGATGGCGCTGCGGCAGAAGCCGTACGAGGAGATCTACGACGTCCTGGCGGTGCGGGTGGTGCTGCCCTCGATCCGCGACTGCTATCACGCCCTGGGGGTGATCCACAACAAGTGGACGCCACTGACCGAGAGATTCCACGACTACATCGCGACGCCGAAGTCGAATCTCTACCAGAGCCTGCACACGACGATCTTCGGTCCCGGCGGGAGGCTGTACGAGATACAGCTCCGCACCGAGGAAATGCACAGGACGGCCGAGCTCGGGATCGCCGCCCACTGGCGCTACAAGGAAGGCGCGAGCGGCGACGAGGTGGACGAGACGCTCACCTGGTTCCGGCAGGTGCTCGAATGGCAGCAGGAAACCCGCGAGCCGGACGAGTTCCTCGAGTTTCTGAAGATCGACCTGTTTCAGGATGAGATCTTCGTGTTCACGCCGGCGGGAGACGTGAAGCAGCTTCCGAAGGGGGCGACGCCGATCGACTTCGCCTTCGCGGTTCACACGGAGGTGGGTCGGCGGTGCGCCGGGGCGAAGGTGAATGGCCGAATCGCCCCGCTGTCACGGGCTCTGCGCAACGGGGACACGGTCGAGATCCTGACCTCGGACTCACAGACGCCCAGCCGCGACTGGCTCGGCTTCGTGCAGACCACAAGGGCGCGCCACCGGATCCGGCAGTGGATCCGGCACGAGGAACAGGACATCGCGGCCCGGCTGGGGCGCGAGATCCTCTCACGCGAGTGGAAGAAACGGAAGGTCAAGCCGGAAGACTCACAGCTCGCTGAAGCAGCGGGAATCCTCGGGATCGAAGGGGGAGCGGAAGGGCTGCACGCGGCCGTCGGTCGTGGGGATGTCGGCCTCACGAGAGTCACCCGGGCCGTGCTCCGGGAGGAGGCGGGGGATTCACGCCAGGAGCGGGATCCGAGCCCGTTGCACAAGCTCGTCAAGCGGGTGTGGAGCGGCTCGAAAGGCGTCCGGATCCAGGGTATGGACAACCTGATGGTCCGATACAGCCAGTGCTGCCAACCGGTCCCGGGCGACGAGGTGATGGGCTACATCACCGTGGGCCGAGGAATCTCGATCCACCGGCAGGATTGCCCCAACATCCTCAACCTGCCGGATCTGCCCGAGCGCCGAATCCTGATCGACTGGGACGTGGACGGCTCACAGCGCTTCCTCGTCCGGATTCTGATGGAGGGAACCGACCGACACGGCCTGTTCGCCGACATCGCGCGATCGATCAGCGACACGGGGACCAACATCCAGTCGGCCGACATCAAGGCGGTCGAAGGCGGTATGCAGGGCCAGTTCGTGATCGAAGTCGAGAACCTGGCCCACCTCAAGAAGGTCATGCGGCAGATCCGCCGCGTGAAAGGTGTCCTTTCGGTCGAGCGGAAGGAGAGTCTCGGGGACAGCGACCTGACCCTGACGGCCGACCGCCGGGCCG
>CBDTXM010000139.1:0-6553 GCA_965364445.1 uncultured bacterium
TAGGGGCTCTCAGACGGCCTGGTGCTCGGTCCGCTCGATGATCTCCGCCTGCCACGCCGGCGCCCGGTCGCAGAAATAGTCGCTGTAGCCGGCCACCCGAACGATCAGGTCCCGCCACAGCTCGGGCTCGGACTGCGCCGCGCGTAGCGTCTCGGCCCTCACGACGTTGAACTGGACGTGGTGACCGCCGAGCCGGAAGTAGCCCCGGACGAGCCGCGAGATGTCCTCTATGCCTTCCTCTCCCTCGAGAAGGGCCGGAGTGAGCTTCATGTTGAGCAGCGTACCGCCGGTCAGCCGGTGGTCCATTTTCGCCGCCGACTGCAGCATCGCCGTCGGGCCGAGCCGGTCCGCTCCCTGCACCGGAGAGATGCCCTCCGAGAGGGGACGCCCCGAGAGTCGGCCATCCGGCGTCGCGCCCGTGACGGAGCCGAAGTAGACGTGGCACGTGGTGGGAAGCATCTGCACGCGGTACCGACCTCCCGTTTCGGAGGGTCTGCCGTCTACGAGATTCACCGCGCTGGCGAATACGCGGGCCATCAGTTCGTCAGCCCGGTCGTCGTCGTTCCCCCAGCGGGGCGTCCGGTTCGCGAGCCGTTGCCTCAGCGACTCCGCCCCCTCGAAATCACGGTCGAGCGCTCCGACGAGACCGTCCAGCGTCAGGTGCCCATCGTCGTACACCACCTGCCGGATGGCCGAGAGAGAGTCGGTGATCGTCCCGATCCCGACCATCTGCACGTAGCGGTTGTGGTATCGTGCGCCCCCGGCGTTGTAATCCCGGGCGTTGCCCACGCAATCGTCGACCAGCAGCGAAAGGAAGGGCGCTGGCATCGACTCGGCATACATCCGCTCGATGATCGCGTTGCCCGCCAGCTTCACCTCGAGCGCCTCGGCGAGCCCGTGTTCGAATGCGCGGAACAGCGCATCGAAGTCGCCCGCCTCGGTTGAGCCGCCGACACCTGCGGACAGCAGCTGTTCGTCGCTCCGCGGATCCATGCCGTCGTGGAGGACGAGCTCGAGGACCTTCGGCAGGTTGAAGTACCCGGTCAGGATGCAGGATTCCTTCCCGAACGCGCTCGTCTCCACGCAGCCGCTGCATCCCCCCGCCCGGGCATCCTCGAGAGATTTTCCGACCCGCAACTGCTCCTCGACGACCATGTCCGCGTTGAACAGGGATGGAAAGCCGTATCCGTGGCGGATCACTTCCAGCGCACGGGCCAGGACGGCGTCGGGCGTCACGGAGGCGAGCTGGAGGTTGGTGCTCGGTTGCAGCAGGTGCATCTCCTCGATCACGTCGAGCAGCAACGAGGTCACCTCGTTGGAACCATCCCCACCGTCGGGCAGCACACCTCCGAGGCTGATGTTGGCAAAGTCGGTGTAGGTGCCGCTCTCGGCCGCCGTCACGCCGACCTTCGGCGGAGCCGGATGGTTGTTGAATTTTATGAACAGGGCCTCGAGGAGCTCACGGGCGGACTCGCGTGTCAGACTGCCGTCAGAGACCCCGCGCTCGAAGAACGGCGCGAGGTGCTGGTCGAGGTGGCCGGGACTGAATGCGTCCCAACCATTCAGTTCGGTGACCACGCCGAGGTGACAGAACCAGTAGGCCTGGATCGCCTCGTGCAGATCGCGAGGTGCCTCTGCCGGCACCCGCCGGCAGACCTCGGCAATCCGCTCGAGTTCGGCACGCCGGGCCGCATCCGGCTCCCCGGCCGCCCGCTGCTCGGCCAGCTCCGCGTGGCGCTCGGCGAATCGGATCATCGCGTCGCAGGCGATTTCCATCGCCCGAAGCGCATCCCGCTTCGATTCGAGTTCGGGGTCCGAACCATCGAGACGCGCGAGCCCGACCGCGATATCCCCCTTCACCTGCCGGAGGCCCCGGCGGTAGATCTTCCCGTCGAGCACCGCGTGACCCGGCGCCCGCTGCTCCATGAACTCCGTGAACACACCCGCCTCGTACAGCCGGTGCCAGCCCGCCGGAAGCGCCGAGAAGAGCCTGTCCCGAAGCGATCGGCCCTTCCAGAACGGAATCACGACCCGCTCGTAGTCCTCGAAGCAGCGTTCCGGGACCCGATAACGCGTCTTTTCCCGTGAATCGAGGATCTTCAGGTCCTCGAGACTGTGACAGGTGAGCTCAGGAAAGGTCGGAACGGCCTTCGGCCGCGGACCGCGCTCTCCCACGATCAACTCGTCCTCGCCGATCCAGATCGCCTGGTGCTCGCAGAGGTGCGCGAAGCTCAGGGCGCGCAACACGGGCGTCGGATGGCGTCCCTCGTGCTCCTGGTAGAACTCCGTGATCAGCACGGCCCGCTCGCTCGAGAGCGTGGGCGTCTCCTCCAGGCTCGCGGCGCGCATGCGCCTCGTCCGATCGGTCATCTACCGTCACTCCCGGCGGATCAACCGCCGATGTGGGTTTGCAGGCCTGCCCGCGCGAAACTCGCCGCCGCGGCCGCGATCTTCTCGGCTCCGGGGGGATCCGGGTCGGCCTCGAGCAGCGGAAGCCCCATCCGCTCCCTGCGATCGCGCCCCAGTCGATGGTACGGGAGTATCTGCACGCGTTCCACGGCGGGCAGGTCGGCCGCGAACGTGGCCATTCTCTCGATCTCGGCGGCGTCGTCATTGAAGCCGGGGACCAGGGGAATACGAAGCCAGATCGGCACGGAACCCTGTGCCAGCCGGAGCAGGTTGTCGAGGATCGACCCATTGCGGCTTCCGGTAGCCGCCAGGTGTCGGTCGGAATCGATGCTCTTGAGGTCGAACAGCACGAGATCGGTGAGATCGGCCGCGGCCTCGAGGGTTCCGGCCTCCACCCGCCCGCACGTGTCGAGGGCGGTGTGGAGACCCTCATCCCGGCAGGCTGCGAGGCCATCGAGCACGAACGCTGCCTGCTGCAGTGGTTCCCCGCCCGAGAAGGTTACGCCGCCCCCGGATTCCTCGTAGAACACCCGGTCCCGGGAGACGGCCGCGATCAGTTCAGGCACATCCATCTCCCGGCCGGCAATCTCCCGAGCTCCGGTCGGACAGACCTGCACACATGTGCCGCATGCCTCGCAGCTCTCGAGGCCGGCCACAAGACCGCGGCCCTGTGCGGCGGAGACCGCCACGCCATGCGGGCAGGCCGTCACGCATGCGTTGCAGCCGATGCAGCGAGCCGGGTGCGTGATGAGCTCCGGCTCGGAGCGCATACCCTCGGGGTTGTGGCACCACCGGCAGGAGAGCGGGCACCCCTTGAGGAAGACCGTCGTGCGGATTCCGGGACCGTCGTGCGTCGAGAACCGTTGCACGTTGAAGATGCGCCCGCGGGTCATTCCAGCTCTCCATTCGACCCGTCAAGATGGTAGTAGCGAAGCAGGTAGGGCTTCTGGACCGCGAACGACCAGTGCACGTCGCGGAGAAAGTCAGCCGCGGCCCGCAGATCCAGTTTCCGGATCAAGGTGACGAGCGCGGCATGCTCCGAGATCGACCGCCGCTCCCATTCCGGTACGAATGCACGCTCCCGTGGGAAATCGTACAGTCTCTGCCTGCAGACCCGGACCGTACGCTTCAGCTCCTCGTTGTCCGAGCGGGACAGAAACACACCGTGGAATTCCAGATTCAGGGCGTAGTACGAATCGAAGTCGCCGGTATCGAGGGATGCCGACATCGCGCGGTTCAGCCGCTCGAGCGTCTCGATCTCGCGTTTGGCGAGCGCCTCGCCAGAGGAAAGCAATGCGGCACCCTCGAGCGCTCCAATGACCTCGTACAGGTGACGGATGTCATCCAGCGTCAGTTGCCGGACCCTCACACCCCGGCGCGGAAGCACTTCCACGAAACCCTCGAGGTCGAGCTGGAGGAGCGCGTCCCGGAGCGGCGTGCGGCTGATCCCGAGATCAGCGCTGATCCGGTTCTGATCGAGGAAGGCTCCCGGTTCCAGGGCCCCTGCCTCGATCGAGCCGCGCAGGTGCTCGTACACCTGCTCGCGGAGCGACATCAGCTGGATCACGCCCGGTCCCGTCATCATCGGCTCTCCGAGGTGCGGTGTGGCGTGGGGTCATCTCGAACCCCGATCTGCCACGCCCTTGCTGATATCTAATATATCAGCGCTACCCGCTCATGACCAGCGGGAGACGCTCCTTCCCCGATCAGGTCCGCGCGCATACTATCGGGCGTCATGTACCAGGTCGCGATCGCCTTCGCTCTCGGATTCGTCAGCTTCGTGGCGACCTCGCTCGACAATCTCCTCCTGCTCGTCGGCTTCCTCGGGAACCCGGCCTGGACGCGTCGAATCGTGTCGCAGGCCTACGTCGCAGCCATCGGCGCCGTAGTCATCGTGGCATTCCTTCTCTCGGAACTGGCCCGATACGGGCCGCTGGGAGGCCGCGGCCTCGTGTTTCTCGGCTTCCTTCCGATCGGACTGGGTCTGTATCTCGGACTGCAGCAGGTGATTCCCGGCATGCGCAGCCGACGCGATCGTCAGGAGGACGCGTTGAGCCGCACGATGGAGATGCGGCGAGGTCGAGCAGCCGTCGCCTCGGTCACTCTGGCCGCCAGCGGCGACAGCCTCGCGGCCTATACGGCGCTGTTCGCCGACACGGCAAGCGGGCTGCTGCCTCCGGCCGTAGCGGGGATCCTCCTCGGGGCCGTGACGTGGACCGCGGTGGCGGCAGGGCTCATGCGACGGGACGGGATCAGGCGACGGGTCGAAAAACTCGCTCCCGTGCTTCTCCCGCTGGTCCTGATCGGTCTCGGGATCTACATCCTCGGCGACTCGCCCACCGACGTCACTCCGCCGGCTCGCTGAGCCGATCGCCCAGTCCGCCCACGAGGTCCCGGAATCTCGGATGATCCCGGAGGGCCTCGAGGTCGGGATCCTGCCTGATCCACTCGCGATTGCCGAAACCCGCCGCGATCGCCTCCTCCAGGCAGTCGATCGCCCGCTCCGGTGCGTCCTCGAGGGCGAACAGGCAGGCGACGTTGTATCGCACCCCGGCATCCGCCGGGTCGATCAGCAGGGCTCGCTCGGCCCATTCCTTCCCTTCCTCGAGACGGCCGAGGCGGCAGAGCGAGACGGCACGCATCGTCGCAGCACGCGGATCGTCCGGATTCATGTCCATGTGCCGCTCCGCCACTTCCAGCGCCGAACGGTAGTGGCGGGTCGCGTCATCGGTCTGCCCGAGCGCCTCGCGCGCCTGCGCTCCGAAGAACGCGGCCTGGTAGTCCTCCCTCGCTGCCAGGGCCTCGTCGAACAACCGGGCCGCTTCCTCGTGTCTCCCCTGCTGGAATCGAATCCGGCCGAGGAAATACCGGGATTCGAACTGCAGCGGATCCAGCTGCATGGCGCGACCGAAACTCTCTTCCGCCGCGTCGACTTCCCCCATCTGAAACTGCACGAAGCCGCGGGCGGCGTTGGCATCCGAGGACTCCGGCGCCAATTCGAGGGCCCGTTGGCTCTGCACATCCGCTTCCTCCAGCACTCCCTCCACGGTCGGGTAGTACATCCGCAGCAGGGCGCCGGAGTAGGCGGCGCCGACCCGGGCTTCCACGTAGTCGGGATCGATCTCGATCGCCTTCTGGAACATCTCCAGCGCGAACTCGAGACTCGCCTTCCGGGTGCGTCGGAAGAATTGCCGGCCGCGCAGGACGTAGTCGTACGCGCGGACGTCCGCCGGCTGATCCCGCGCCCGGCTCCCCTCCGCGCCCTCGTCCTCGAACAGGACTCGCAGCGCCCGGGTGACGCTGCCGGCGATCTCGTCTTCGATCGCGAAGATGTCCTCCATCGATCTGTCGTACCGGCCGGACCAGAGCTGGAAGCCGCTGTCCACGTCCACGAGCCTCGTCGTGACGCGGAGCCTGTCTCCCGCGCGCTGGACGCTCCCCTCGAGTACTGACCGCGCTCCCAGCGCGCGGCCGATCTCGCGCACATCACCCGGCTTTCCCTTCCAGGCGAACACGGAGGTCCGGGAAACCACCTTCAGGCCCGTGACCCGGGAGAGGGCATTGATGATCTCTTCGCTGAGTCCGTCGCTCAGGTACTCGTTGTCGGCGCTGTCGCTCAGATTGGCGAACGGCAGGACCGCCACGGAATTCTCGCCCTGGGTGGCGGCTGACCCCGCAGCGGCGCCGGCCGGCACACCGATCCCCTGCTCCGGGCCTTCGGGGTCACCGTATTCCGCGCCCGACCGCCAGGCGAAGACGATTACGAGGGGAAGACCGAACAGCAGCAGCGCGATCAGCATATCGGTCACGCGCCCGCTCAGGGCGAAGCGGCCGACGGCCCAGTCGGTGAATTCGATCAGCGCCCAGCCGGCCGCCAGGTAGACCCCGGCGACCTGCGGGACGCGTCGGCGAAACAGCTCCTGGAAGCTCATCGCGCTCCGGCATTCAGCTCCTGGAGGATCCTGTCGGCACCGTAGACCTTCTCCAGCGCTTCCCGGATCGCCCGCACATCGACCATCACGTTCCGGCCCCGGGCCGGCAGGTAGATGAAATCACGGGACAGACCATCGATGTTCCGATCGAAATTCAGGCCCACGAGCTCGAGGGCGGGCGTCACCGCGGGAGATCCCGAATTGCCGCCGTA
>CBDTXM010000140.1:0-6427 GCA_965364445.1 uncultured bacterium
CGAGCATGGAGCAGATTTCGCTGGTGAGCTCCGCGAGCAACTCGGTATACTCGTCTACGCGCTCCTTCGCCTCCGAGGAGTCTACTTTGCGCCAGCGCGCCAGCGCCCTTGAACAGGCACGCAGATCGGCGCACAGCGAGCGGAAGGGCTCGCTCGTCGCGAGCGCCTGGTGGACCTCTGCTTCCGTCGCGCCCGAGTGGCTGCAAACCAGCCTCTGGAGTCCCATATCGATTCGGGAATCTCGCGTACTCATGCCCGGCCTCGTGGCCTCGGGGATGCGGCAGCGGTGCACGTGGAGTCTGCCCGCCCGTTCCCGGCCCCGATAGGTTCTTTACTGTAAAGCGATGTAGTTTACATTGATCCAACAGTCTCCCCCACAACGAGTTGGCGCAGACAGTGGCAGATGGGTCTGTGGCAGATTCCAGCCGAGGTTCGACGCCGGGCGGGCATCGCGTGACGGATTCAGAGGCCATCCGGGTTCAACTGGACCGCATTCTGGGCTACCCGGAGCTTCAGGCCACGGACCGTCTGCGCGTTTCTTCGATTCGTGGTGGAGGAAGCGCTCTCCGGGTGCGGTTCCGCCATGAAGGCGGGGGGCTCGTCGAGGAACCCGTCAACGAGGTGAATCACTATGAGAACATTGTCGCCGTGCCTTGTGGGCCGCGGGCCGGTGGGCTGATGCCACTCAGAAGGAACTGGGGAGAGACGTCATCGCGGAAATCGCCGGCGAGTGCGGTGTCAGCGCCAAGAGGCTGACTCAGGAATCCCAGCAGATTGCTCCGACCGAGCTGAGTAAGTACGACGCCGTGCGGCGGTACCACGATTACATGCTCGTGATGACTCCGACGGCGGCGGAGCAGGTGTTCGTGGCACTTCGGTTCGCTGCTGAGGCTGAGGAAGCCCTCGCGCTGAATGTGAGGTCCCCCAACTTCTCGGGCACGATCGGCAAGCTCGGGCGGGCGGCTGAAGCCTCGGCATCCGTGCAGGAACTCCGGCGGATCAAGCCGGACTTCGAGAGCCGGGTGCGGGAATTCCTGCCCCGCACGGCCACGCCGCCGGAGATCTGGGACGATTTTGTGGACGGACTCCGTAAGGCAGGGGCGCAGATCGAGCCGTAGTCAGCCGCCCTTGCTCTCGTACCACGAGTCGCCGCTTCCGATGTCGACCCGCAGGGGCACGGAGAGCTCGATCGCCCCTTCCATCTCTTCCCTGACGATGGCGATCAGCCCCTCCACCTCTTCCGCGGGCGACTCGAACAGCAGTTCATCGTGCACCTGCAGCAGCATTCGGGACGGGCCACCGTCCAGCCGCTCGTGCAACCGGATCATCGCGATCTTGATCAGGTCCGCCGCCGTGCCCTGGATCGGTGAATTGGTGGCGAGCCGTTCGCCGAAACCTCTGACCCCCGGGTTACGCGCGCGGATCTCGGGGATGTACCGACGGCGGCCGAGCAATGTCTCGACGTATCCCTTTTCGCGCGCCGTCTCTTTCATCGTCTCCAGGTAGTCGCGCACGCCAGCGAAGCGCTCGAAATACGCCTCGATGAAGTCTTCGGCCTCGCCGCGGGAGATCCCCAGCTGGCGCGACAGCGAGGCGGCGCCCTGGCCGTAGATGATCCCGAAGTTGATCGTCTTCGCACGGTCCCGCATCGCCGGTGTCACGGAGTCCGGCTCGACTCCGAAAATCCGCGCAGCCGTTTCCCGGTGAATGTCGCCGCTGCCGCGGAATGCATCCACGAACACGGGATCCCCGGAAAGGTGAGCGAGAACGCGAAGCTCGATCTGCGAGTAGTCGGCGGACACGAACAGGCAGCCCTCCGCCGGGACGAATCCCTTGCGGATCTCGCGTCCGAGCGGCGAGCGGATCGGGATGTTCTGGAGATTGGGATCGGAAGATGAGAGCCTTCCGGTCGCGGCGACCGTCTGATTGAAGCTGGTGTGGATCCGCCCCGTCTCCGGATTCACCATAGCAGGGAGTTTGCGCACGTAGGTCGAATCGAGCTTGTCGAGCTCCCTGTATTCCAGGATCAATCGGGGCACCTGGTGGCCTTCTTCGGCCAGCTGGGAAAGGACGGATTCGTCCGTGGAGGGCCCGGTCTTCGTCTTCTTGATCACCGGCAGCTCGAGCGTCTCGAACAGGAGCGTGCGCATCTGGGGGACGGAGCGCAGGTTCACCTCCGTCCCGGCCAGCTTCCGGATTTCGTCCTCCACCTGCTCGAGCTCGCCCGCGAATCTCTCGCCCAACTGCCCGAAGAAAGCCTCGTCGATCCCGATGCCCCGCATCTCCATCGCCGCCAGCACCGGCACGAGCGGCATCTCGATCTCGTGCAGCAGATCGAGCATCTCGTGCGCCTCGAGGTCCTGGTTCTCGAGATGGAACAGCTCGAGGGTGACGTCGGCATCCTCCGCCGCGTATTCGGTCGCCCGATCGAGCGGAACCTCCGCGAATGGAATCTGGGACCGTCCGCTGCCGCAGACGTCCGAATAGGAGATCAGCTTTCGCTTGAGCCGTTCGAGTCCGAGCATGTCGAGGCTGTGAGACCTCTTCCCGGGATCGAGGACGTAGGATCCGAGCGAGGTGTCGAACTCGACTCCGCCGACCGGAGCCCCGGCCCGCTCGAGCACGATCATGTCGTACTTGATGTTGTGCCCGACCTTCCGGACCCCCGGATCCGCGATCAGCTCGCGCAGCTCGGACATCGCATCCGAGTCGATGGCGGGCAGGTTCGGCACCTTCGTGGTGTCGAACGCGAAGCTCGGGTTTCCCTGCGCATCGGGCACGCTGGCGGGCGGGACGTGGGCGATGGGCAGGTACCAGGCGCGGCCGGGCTCGGAGGCGAAGGAGATCCCGACCAGATTGGCCCGCATCGGGTCGATGGAAGTCGTCTCCGTATCGATCGCGATGGTGCCGGCCTTTCGCAGATGCCCGACGAGTTCAGATACCTTCGCCGGCTCCGTGACCGTCTCGTATCGCCGCTCCGCCGCATCCGTTCCGGGAGCCTCCTCGTCGGCACCCGGCTCCTCGGGCGCATACTCCCGCGCGAGGCCGTGAAACTCGAGCTCGAGAAACAACTCCCGCAGCCGGGCCCCGTCGGGTGGCTCTCGCCGCAGGGCCTCCAGGTCGAGATCGACCGGGGCATCCGTGCGGATCGTAACGAGCTGCTTGGACAGCCGCGCCGCCTCGGCGTTCTCCATCAGGGCCTTCCGTACGCGGGTCCCCTCGATTTCTGCGGCATGAGACAGGACGTTCTCCAGCGATCCGTACTCCGCGAGAAGCCCCGGCGCCGTCTTCGGGCCAATGCCTCGTACTCCGGGCACGTTGTCTGAACTGTCGCCGATCAGGGCCAGGTAGTCCACGACCTGCGACGGAGGCACGCCGAGGCGCTCGGATGCGTTCTCGGGCGTCACTTCCGCCTCCTCGACGGCACCCGCACCACCTCGGCCCGGATTGAGCAGGTGCACGTCATCGTCGATCAACTGATAGAAGTCCTTGTCGCCCGAGACGATCACCGTCCGGATGCCCTGCTCTCCCGCCTGGTGCGCGAGCGTCCCGATCACGTCGTCGGCCTCCCAGGGTTCGACCTCGATCACCGGGACCCGGAATGCTTCCACCACTTCGCGGCATCGGTCCATCGAGGCCGCGAGCTCGTCGGGCATCTTCTCGCGGGTCGCCTTGTACTCCGCGAACATCTCGGTCCGGTAGCTGTCTCCGGCGTCGAGAACCACGCCGACGTAGTCAGGCCTGTACTCATCGAGAATCCGGATCAGGAACCGGGAAAGACCGAATGGCGCCGAGGTGTTCTCGCCCCTGGTGGTCGTGAGGGGTCGGCTGATCATGGCGAAAAACGCACGGTAGATCAGCGCGTGCCCGTCGAGCAGGAAGAGAGTGGGGCGATCGGAGCTCGATTCTGTCACGTTCCGGTGTCACTCACGGCAGGAGGAAAGAAGACGGCGCCCCGGTCGATTTCGGCCGGGGCGCCCTGTCCAGCAGGTTTCGAAACGAGTCGGCTTCAGGTCGATCAGACCTTGACGACGTTCGTCGCCCTCAGCCCCTTGTCTCCCTCCAACAGCTCGAATTCGACCTCCTGCCCCTCGGCGAGAGTCTTGTATCCGTCGGTGGTAATCGAGGAGTAATGGACGAAGATGTCTCGCCCTCCCTCATCCTCGATGAATCCGTAACCCTTGGAATCGTGGAACCACTTGACCCTGCCTTTGGACATGGATGTCCTCCTGGTGAGTGGAACGACTGACGGCCGCCCGTGATTGAGCACGGCCTTTTTGATGCTACCCCTCGACAGGGGGGTCGTCAACCGGAAATCGGCCCAGGTCGTAGAGGTGCCGATAGATGTGCCGATACGCCGTGATGGTCTTCACGTAAACCCGCGTTTCACGGAACGGAATCCGCTCCACCAGCAACTCCGCGTCGGCCGAGAATTCCGGAAACTCGCGCCAGCGAGCGTATCGATGCGGCCCGGCATTGTACGAGATCAGGGCCGGGGCAAGCGCTCCTCCGTTCCGGTCGAGCAGTTCCCGCAGGTAGAGGGTCCCGAGGTCGAGATTCACCTCTGCTACCTTGAGCTGCTCCGCCTCGAATCCCGAGATTCCGCTCCGGCGCGCCAGTTCCGAACCGGTGCGAGGCAGTATCTGCATCAGGCCGACGGCCCCTGCGTGAGAGGCGACCTCACGATCGAACTGTGACTCCCGTCTGGTGATCGCTGCAACGAGGGCGGGGTCGAGATTCTGTCTCGCGGCAGCGGCCGTCAGCGCTTCCTGGTAAATCAACGGATAGACACCCCGAAGCAGGTCGTCCGACCACGCCCCGGAACCAGAACGCCGGACTGCATCGGCCAGTGCGGTGCCCTGCCATGTCCAGCCGCGCTCGTTGAGAAGCAGCGCCAGGCGGAGTCGCACTTCCGGCGTTTCACCGGTCCGGTTCCGGGTCGAGAGCTCCCGCACCGCCCGGTTGCGCCAGCCGAGATCACGCAGCAGGTCCATGCTCTCCACCAGCGCCGTGTCGCGGGATCGCGCATCGGGCAGCGGTGCCATGGCCCGGCGTGGAATCTCTTCCCACGCATCGAGACCCAGCGAAGTCGCGGCGAGGATCCCGTAGTACGCCAGCGGATCGTAGCCCAGCGCCTCCCGGTACAGCGCCTTCGCCGCCGCGCTGTCGCCCGCCGCCTCTCGGGAGCGAGCCGACCAGTAGATCGATGCGTGGTACCAGTTTCCGCCCGGAGAGCGTCGACGGTAGGTGTCGAAGTGCTTCATCGCGTCGGTCGGACGCTCCTGCAGCAGGGCGAGCATACCCAGCCGGAACAGCGACGTCCCGGCGTATCCGGAGCTCGGATGTCTTTCGACCGTGATCTCGTAGGCTTCGGCGGCCCGGTCGAGATTTCCACGATCGTGCTGAATGTCTGCCACGAGGTATGCGGCATAGGCGCCATCAGGTGCTCCGGCCACGTTTGCCACACGGCGCCACAGCGCGATCGCTTCATCCCGTCGGCCCTGCCGATACCAGGCACGACCGGCGAGGAACAGCGCCTGGGATCGGAGCCGCTCCGAGTCCCCCGGCACCTGGCTCTCCGCTCCCTCCAGCCACGGGGAAAGCGTCGCCCGGACCTCCGAATATCGTCCGCGGGCGAACCATGCCCGGGCAAGCTCCAGTCTCGCCGCCGCGCGATCGGATTCGGGCACGCGTTCCAGCAACTGTTCGCGCAGCTCGACCGCGCGTCTCGTTCGTCCCGCCGCCTGGTCCGCTTCGGCCACGAGGCGGAGGGCCGCTGTGGTCGTGTCGAGCGAGAGGTACGTCTCTCCCACCCGGGCGCTGCCACGCCCCAGGTCCAGGGCCTGGCGTGCTCGCCGAAGAGCCTCTGCCGTGTCTCCCCGTGCGAGAAGGCCCGGAAGGACCCACTCGCCGGCGAGTGTCGCCGAGGCCCGGGCCGAGAGGCCCTCGGCTGCGATCAGTCCGGCCGCCGTGTCACCGGACGTGAAAGCGGCCCGCGCGAGCTCGATCACGATCGAGTCACTCGGAATCGCGGGATGTCCCTGCAGCTCGGCGGCCGTCACACGGGCCCGATCGGGTTCGCCGGCCCGGCCGAGTGCCTGGAGGGCCGACAGGCGGAGCCAGTGAGCGGAGAGGTCTGCGGCGGAGGCGGCCTCCATCCAGGTGGCGGCGGCCTCGAGGTCCTGCCCGAGCCGCTCTAGCGCTCGCGCCCGACCGACCAGGGCCGTAAGCAGCGCCGTCGTATCCGCACGCTCACGAAGCGTCGGCAAGACCCTGTCGAAGTTCGCGAGCGCGAGGCCCGCATCACCTTCTTCGAGTTCGGCCTGCGCCCGGAGCAACCGTCCCTCCCCGTCCGCGAGGCTGTCGAGCCAGGATCGCTCGGCCAGCAGCCGTCTGACCGTCGGCCATGCGCGGATCTCCGCGTGGG
>CBDTXM010000141.1:0-6427 GCA_965364445.1 uncultured bacterium
GTGCGTGGCTGAGCGGGATCGAGGCGGCGGAGTCGATTGCGGGTCTGATCGGGGGTGGCTGAGCGCGTCGGAACGGATCGGGAGCGATACCAGAACGTTGACTTTGCGAGCCTGTCGCGGTGTTCAGCTCTTGCCTAGTTTTCTCTACTCCTTCGGCCCCGCACTAACCGTCACAAGGAGTCCGTTCATGCGTACGGTTCTCGCCTTTCTTGCACTGACGATCGCCTTTCCTCTAGCCGCTCATGCCCAGGACGAGAAGGTCGTGGTCCACATCGGCCAATACTCGAACGATGCCCACTCCGTGGCGATGGGAATGGGCCTCGCGACGATGCTCCAGAAGGCCGGCGCCGACGTCACGGTGTTCCTCGACCGGGAGGGTGTGCGTCTCGCCGACCGCGGGCATCCGACCCTGATCTATGTAGACACCGATGTAGAAGAGCTGGTGACCGAGTTCCTGGCTGCCGGAGGAGAGTTCCTGATCTGCCCGCACTGCGCGACACTCGCCGGTGTCGTCCCGGACCGCGTCCGTGACGGCTTCACGATGGGCTCACCCGAATCGATCGCGAAGCTGTTCATGGAGGCGGACAAGGTGGTCGACTACTGAACCACAGGGTACTCTGGTATCGCGGGCACCGGAGTATCTCAGCCGTCGGCGGCCAGCTCGGCTCTGAGCCGGGCGGCGACCGCGAGTCCCGACTGGATCGCGCCCTCGATCGAACCATGTACTCGGTGGTCGCCGCACACGTAGAGCCCATTCCCGGTGCGTATCGGCCGGGGCGCCACGCCTCCGGCCGGAAGCGACTGATCCGGCAGCGCCTCTTCGATCCGGTACGCGCGGATCTCGCGCCACTCTTCGGCTGCCGAACCGTACCACTCCCGCATCTGTGCCCGTACCGCCTGAAGAAGCTCCACGGTGGGTTTCCGTTCCCCCAGCACGGTCGCCGAGATCAGATGGTTCCCCGGTGGCGCGTAACGATCCGACACCTGGCTCATTACCGCGAGGTTGGTAACCGGTCCGCCGCCCTCGCCGTCCAGCACGAGGATTCCCCGGTCCACCGGCGACTGCTCCGCCGCGAAGTACCAGCAGAGGGCAGGCAGATAGGGAGGCACATCGTCGAGACCGGCGAGTCTCCGGGTCGTCGATGGATCCGCCGCCACCACGACCGCACGCGCGGTCAGAGACTCCCCCGACGCCAGCTGCACCGTTCGGGGCGTGACCGACGTCGCGCTCTCCCCCGTCCGAAGGCTCTCCGTCGTGAGTCCCTCGGCGAGCTGGGCGGTCAGGGCCCCCATGCCGTCCGCCGGCACGGCGACCGGACCCGATCCGAACATCTTGAACACGAATTCGAACATCCGGCTCGAGGTCTGCAGGGTGTCGTCGAGAAACACGCCGCCCAGAAACGGCCGGAAGAAGCCCTCGATCATCCCCGTCCCGAACCCGAGCTCGGAGAGGCGGACGAGCGTCGAGTCTTCGCGGGCACCGAGAATCTCCTCCACCGAACGACGCTTCAGTGCGAGCGACAGCCTCGCGATCCGACTCTTGTCCGCCAGCGACCCGATCGGAGCGAGAAGAGTGGCAACCGCCTCCGAGGGACGGCGGAACGGATCGGAGACGCTGGCGAATCCGGCGCCGACCCGCACCAGTGCGCCCGGTTCAAACGGCCGCAGGTCGAGCCGGTCGTAGTCGAGGACCTCTCGCGTCGTCGGGTAGGCGGTGAGCAGGACCTGGAAGCCGCGGTCGAGCCGGAAGCCGTCCAGGACATCCGTACGCACCCGTCCTCCCACGCCGTCTGATGCCTCGATCACCAGGGGCACGAGCCCCGCGCGCGAGAGTTCGCGGGCGCAGGTCAGACCCGCGAGCCCGGCTCCTACGATCAGCACGTCGGCGTCGTGTTCTCTCATGCCTTCCTGCCCGGGTCGGTGATCCGGCGAATTCGTAGCCTCCGAATCTCAGTTCGAATCTGTACCGGCACGGCATGCGAGAAAAGGACGCACTGCGAGCGCTCGCTGCTCGACGTATCACCAACCCCCGGTGCCCGGGCCGCCCTTGAACGGACCGGTCAGGTCGCTCGTGACCCAACCGCCGTAGAAGCCACCCGGCTGTGGTTCGACCCGCTCGCCGTCGACGAGACATTCGTCGAGCGGACCTGCATAGAACGCGAAGTGATCGATGAGTGCGCGAAACGCCGGCACCGGATCGGGATAGGACCAGCCAACCTTCGCCACCCGCACCTCGCCGATGACCACGTCCCAGTACCGGGCGACACCCTTCCACTCGCAGAAGCTGCTTCCGGGGGCGCTCTCGATCAGCGATTGGTCGACGTCCCCGGGTGGCAGGTAGTAGACTGGCGGGTGGCTGGTCTCGAGAACGCGCAGCGCGCCCCGGGTATCGGCTATCGTCCGGCCGGCATGGCGAATCACGATGTGCCGATCGGTGGGCTCGAGGCGAGGCGGCCGGGGGTAGTCCCAGACGGACTCCATCTTCACTCTCCTGGAACGGGACGGGAAAGAACGTGAGCGACCAGAAGCACGCCGGCGAAGAGGCCGGCGGAGCGCGCACCGACGAAAGGCCCGACAGGCTTCCTGGCCCGGCGGTGAAGCGGCGGCTCGACACGAATCTCGTGATCGCGGTATCTGCCGTCGTGATAAGTCTTTGCGCGCTCGTGGTTTCGTACGTCGAAGTCTCCGTGATGCGGGCCGATCAGCGCGCCTCGGTCTGGCCGTATCTGGACGTCGGCGTGAGCTACAGCTCGGAGGGATTCACGATCGGGGCCACGAACCGGGGACTCGGGCCGGCCCTCGTCGAATCGGTCGTCGTCGAGGTCGACGGCCGACCAGTCCGAAGCTGGGACGAGGTCATCGAACGGCTCGTCGGGCCGGAGAGCGGGCTGGACTACTCGAATACTCTCAGGAACACGATCAACGGCGAGGTCCTTCCGGCCGACCGCGAGCTGCTCCTGTTCAGCGTGACCCGTGGCTGGACGCCCATGAAGCGGGAGATGGCCGACCAGTTGAACCGGCTCGACTGGCTGGTGTGCTACTGCTCGGTCTACGGGGACTGCTGGACCGTCAGCCGGGACGGAAGCAGGTCCGAGGACATCCAGTGCGTTCAACAGGCCGGAATGGAATTCGGTCGGTAGCATCGCGGTCTTCGGAATCGATCGGCCTGCATCGATCGGTGGACTCGTCAGGTCCCGGACGGATCCAGCGCTCGACCCGCGGACAACTCCCGACTCACCCATCGGTACACGTCCGCGTCCCGCTCTCTTGCGGATTCCGCACGTTTCCGCAACGAAGCGAGCGGCAGTCGCATTCTTGGGTTCTCGCTCAACTCTTCCTCGTGGCGCTCCAGGAACGCCCAGTAGAGTGAAGTGACCGGACAGTTCTTCTTCGGGTCGAACACGCAGCTCTCGCAATAGTCGCTCATCCGGTTGATGTAGGCGGCGCCCGAAACGTACGGCTTGGTGGTCATCAATTCGCCGGCCCCGAAGGTCCCCATTCCGAGCACGTTTGGTTCTACCACCCAGTCGAAAGCGTCGGTGTACATCGCCCAGAACCAGTCGGTGAGCTCGCGGGGGGAGACGTCGAGCAGCGTCGCCAGGTTCGCGAGCACCATCAGGCGACTGATGTGGTGGGAGTAGCCGCTGCGAATCACGGAGCCCACCACCGTGTCGAGGCAGGTGAGTCCGGAACTCGATCCCCACCACGCAGGCGGCAGCGGCCGGTCGGCGCCGAGCACCGAAGGTGTCGCCGGCTCCGACCCGAATTCGGCATCCGTCGTCGCCGAACCGGAGAGGTCCCGGAATCCGTCGGTTCGGACGTGCACGTGCCGCATGAACTCCCGCCAGCCGAGCACCTGGCGAACGAAGCCTTCGCGGCTGGCGAGCGGCGCGTTCGATCCGGCGATCTCCGCGACGACTCGACTCGGAAGGAGCCGGTGCACGTGGAGCAGAAAGGAGATCCGCGTATGGAACAGTCCTTCCGACCGGGTCGACATCGCGTCCTCGTACGGACCGAAATTCACGAGGCACTCGCGCTTCGCCCATGCCCAGAGCGCCTCCGCATCCTCCCGGGTGGCGGTGAGCGCGCAGGGGCGGAGCTCGCCCGGATGGTTCGGAAACGAGGAATCCACCAGCCCGAGCACTTCCTCCTTGATCGGATCGAGTGGAAACGTGGGCTCCTCCGGCGCGGGCGGTTCACCCTTCCAGGGCTCGCGGTTTTCGGCGTCGAAGCTGTACTTGCCTCCCACGGGTTTCCCGGCTTCGTCCATGAGGATGCCGCTGTCCCGGCGGATTCGTCGGTAAAAGGCGTCCATTCTCCACGGCGGAGGTCCACCCTGACTCTGCTCGAACTGCTCGCGAGTGGTCAGCCAACCCTCGTGTGGAACGATGGTCAGCCCGCCCTCCGAAACGAGAGGCGCCAGATCGAGCCGGAGCTCCCGCTCGGCCGGCTCCATCGTCGCGATCGGACCGAGCTCGTCGGCCAGCGGCCGGAGTGCGTCCCGGTACGGCCCGTGGGATACGACGTGGCGGACTGCAACGCCTCGCTCGGCCTGCTCGAGAGCGAAGCGCCGGAGATTCGCGAGGATGAGCGCCAGCTTCTGCTTGTGGTACGGCCGCCGGGCCGCCTTCCAGGGACTCTCGACGAGTACGATACCCGCATCGGCGGCCTCGAGCCGGGAGAGCGGTCCGATCTGGTCGGTAAGCTGGTCGTAGGGAATGAAGATCCAGCGACGATTCCGCGGGTCCGGATTCCGGGCCGCGAGGTGGTCGTAGAACGCGCCACGCTGCCGGCCGGCTCTTGGGGAGGCTCCGGTCACTCGACCGCCCGGATCCACTCCACGTCGAGGCGGAAAGGCCCGGGAGACTTGTCGGCGATCATCAGACCCAGTTGCCGCACTTCGGGCAGCGCCAGCGGAGCGGCGTTGCGCGGCCGATATCCCCGGAAGGTAGGCTCGAAGCTGGCGATCGGAAGCGTGACGACCGTCCAGGCTCCGGGCTCGGTGTCGAATTCAGCCCGGTAGGCGATTCCGTCGAACCGCTCACCCATGCGCAACCGGACCTGATACGTGCGTCCGTCCCCGCGGACTCGGAGCTCGACCGCTCGGGCGTCCGCAGGGATCCCGTCCGGCAGATACCCCCGCACCGAAGCGAATCCGCCGTTGTTCTCGAGCGACATCTCGCCGCGGAAGGTCGCGTGGCCCGCGTCGGAGGCCACGAACTCACTACGCGAAAGGCCGCCCATGACGCCGTCGTTGACCACGACCCACTCCGCCGGCGTGTCGTCGGGGAAGTGGAACAGGGTGTCCGGACCGAGCGGCTCGATTGTCGTCATGGTAAGCAGGGCTCCGTAAAGGAGAGGGGCGATCCCGTTCGAGACCATCATCGGTCAGGCCTCCGAGTCTCGAGAAGCAAACAGCAGCATGCCGGCAATGAAGACCAGGGTAAACACGAAGATCCCCACCAGCCCGATCCAGAGCTCGATGCTCATTGGATTCGTCGCGTTGCGGCCGCGAGAGAGAGGATCGAGGGCACCCAGATCCCGACGAACAGGCCCGCGTCCTTGTCCACGAAGAACCAGAGGAATACGGAGAACAGGAACGAGATGAAGGCCGCGATCAGCATCAGCGTAAGCGGCAGGTCTCGTGAGCGCATGAATCGACCTCGGGGATCAGGCGCGCCCGAACAGGGCGCGAATCAGAGGGATTATTCGAACTCGGACACCGGGCAGGCCCAAGACACGGGAGACAATGCCGGTGTTCCCCGCCCGTTCGGTGCGTGCGATTTCTCGAGACCCCACCGTGAAGACGAGGTCGGTGTCGGATGCATTCAGAATGTCGTGAACGCGTGCGAGGCTCCGACGGCGTGCCGGACGATCGCTTGCTAGAACCGGCGCTCCGATGCGACGCAGCACTTCCAACCGATCCGCAGCCACGCTGACGGTGCGTCCATCAGCGGTGACTGCGACCCTGCCGGCAGGCGTGTCCACGTTCAAATCCGCGTACACGTCCACCGGCAGTCGCAGGCTTCGGTCAGGGCTCACTTGTCGTCCCGGGTGCGAATCCGGACGGTCCCGTTGAGCTTCCAGTTGGTGTACTCAGCGTCGGAGCCGACTCGGCTCGGCACTGCTACGCTCAAGTCGTCCATCTCGTAGGAGATCTCCGCACCGCGTCCGGTCAGCTTGTCGTAGAGACCGATTGCGAGGTCGGGCCAGGTCTGCGTGTCATTCGCCATTGTACTCTCCTCGTGTTGAAGTGTTGTCCAGCTTCATACGAGAAATGTTGCACATGTGTCGAGGTTTGTCAACCCCCCATAGTTAGACAAAACATAAACACAGGTTCCGCCGATGACACGGCTGCTGTCAGGAGCCCAACTCTTCGCGCATCTCCCGCACGAATCGCTTCGCATTCTCGTTCGAGGGATCGAGC
>CBDTXM010000142.1:0-6264 GCA_965364445.1 uncultured bacterium
ACAGCATTACGGTAGGCTCGCCCGGGCCCGCGCGGACTGGGGCCTGAGTTCGCCGCGCGTACAGGGCGGCGCCGCGGAACTGTACGGCCGGCATCCCGACCTGGAGTACGACGACCGGGGACTGGTCTACGTCCGCATGGGAGAGCCCGATGAGATCGCGTTCGCCTACGCAGGGGTGGAGGGCGACATGGGAAACCGGGTCGAGGGATGGCGATACGATCGGCCGGAGGGCCCCCGGGTCTATTTCTTCTCGCCCGTCACCCGGCTCGGGGTGGGACTTCGCGACTATCGGCTGCTCGACGCACTGTGGCGAGCGATGGGCTACTGGAGTGCGGCCGAGCCGATCGATTTCCTGGGGCGAATCCCGTCCGCCCCGCTGCGCAATCTGTATCTGTCGTTCCAGGGACTCGATCCGGCGTATGCATCGCTGGCCTATCGCACGCAGACGCGGACCGAGGCCGGTCTGCAGAGCGAGCTGTCGGATGAGCGGAAGACGACACTCGCGAACGTGGCCTTCGTCGTGGATTCGATTCCCGATGCGCCCCACCTCGATCCCGCCGTGCGATTCAGCTGGGAAAACCTGAGGTTTCTCAATCCGCGATCGGGCGAGACCGTCGCGTGGCTGGTGGTCGGAGCCCGGGCCGGCGACCTCGAGACCACCTCGGAGCCTGACGGGGGAGCGACCTACCGAGTCGAGACCCGGGTCGCCGTCCGCCGCGGCACCGCGGTCGTTGTGGAGGCCGGCATTACGGAGCTGATGAGGGACGATCCTCTGGAGACCGACGATGCGGTCATCGGTCGGCTTCCGATCACTCTCGGGCCCGGCACGCACCCGTTCACCCTCGTCGTGCAGGATCTGAATGACGGCGGGACCGCGAAGGGCAACTGGACCCGGGATACCATTCGGGCGCTCGCTCAGTCAAACCTCCCGGAGATCAGCGACCTGGCCGTCGCAGCGGATTCCGGCGGCTCCTGGACCCGCGACGGAGCCACCTACCTCGCCGTCAGCCCATCGCATCTGACTCGTCCCGATGGGACGATTCATCTCTACTTCGAGGTCTACGGTATGCGGGACGATACCGCATACGAGGTGGAGATCCGCGCGGTCCCGGAGCGCGACGCTAACCTGATCTGGGCCATCACGCCGTCGGCCCTCGCGTACCGCGCCGCGTTCGAGTCCAGGATGCCCGGCCGGGGCGGGATCTCGCCTCACCACCTCCGAGTCGAGCTCGCAGACGCGAAAGACGGTGCGTACGTCATCGGAGTCCGGGTCACGGACCGGAGCTCGGGGCGACAGAGTCTGCCTGTCACGACGCCCGTGGTGCGCAGACGCTGACGAAACGTCATATTGAATGCCTCCACCAGACGGCTCGAATTCGAGTTACTTCAGGGAGTTGCCGATGTCCCGTCGCCTGTTTGTCCCGGTAGTACTTCTCGGATTCGCCCTGGTCGGCCGCCTGCCGGCACAGGAAGCGCTGCCGGAAATGGGCAGCGAGGCGACCGCCCTCGCCGAGGCGGCGGCAAACCCGATCGCGGACCTGATCAGCCTTCCGTTCCAGCTGAACAACGATCTCGGATACGGGGAATTCGACCGCAGCGTCAACATCCTCAACATCCAGCCCGTGGTGCCCCTGGCCGGAGGCCGAATCGTTACGCGGACGATCTTTCCGATCGTCTGGATCCCCGATTTCGGCGCCGAGAGCGGCCAGTTCACCTCCGGGCTCGCCGACATCGTCGCGACCGCGTTCTACGTGCCGGAGACCGATGGCATCATGTGGGGCGTCGGGCCGGTACTCGAGATCCCGACGGGGGGCGACGAGCGAGGCTCCGAGAAATGGAGTGCCGGGCCCTCCGCCGTGGTGCTCTCACAGTCCGGTCCCTGGACGATCGGAGCCCTTGCGAACAACGTGTGGTCCTTCGCCGGTGATGATGACGCAGCCGACGTGAACCGGGGCCTGCTCCAGTACTTTCTGGTCTACCAGCTCGGCAACGGCTGGTACGTCAACTCGGCTCCGATCATCACGGTCGATTGGGAATCCGAGAACGACAAGTGGAAAGTCCCGTTCGGCGGGGGCGGGGGTAAGGTCCTCATGCTGGGCAAGATCCCGACGAACGTGCAGGCGGGCGCCTACTGGTACGCCGTCAAACCCGACTTCGGACCGGACTGGCAGATCCGGCTGCAGGTGCAGTTGATGTTTCCGTCCTGAGTCTCACCCGGTCTCCGGGCGACATGTCAGAGTCCTGGCGCCGCATTGCAGTGAAGCAGGTCAGTTGTCCGGGGCCGCCCGCCGGAGCTCCGCTCCCACCAGGTTCGCGTGCCGGGCCATCTCCTGGAACCTGGGGTCGTCTCCCCTGCCATCCCACAACTGATCCCACAGGGCAATGGGCCGATTGCCGTTGTATCGGGGCAGGTCGAGAAATCTCTCGTACGCCTTCTCCCTTGCGGTGACGGTATCGCCCAGGATGAGATAGGGGTTCCAGAAATTAGGGCCGTCACTGCAGCAGGCCTCGAACGCCGCGACGTCCCGATTCCGGAACGCGGCCATGATCTCTTCGAGGAACCGGTACGCCTCCTCCCGCTCCTGCGGATCGCGGTCGGGCTCGACGAACCTCGGAAAGTACTCCTCGCGCAACACGGATTCGGCGCGATCCAGGTCCCCCTGAATGAAGTGGATGCGGATGATGTTGTTGTAGATCGCCGGAAACGAGCCCCCGTGCGCCAGGGCGAGCTCGAGCTGCAGAAGGGCTTCGTCGTGCCGGAGATTCGCGCCGAGAATGTAGCCGAGCACGTTGAGGCGGATGGCGGAGGTCGGATCGAGCGACACCGCTCGCCGCGCGCTGCGCAGCGCCTCGTCCAGCCTTCCGGTGGTGGCCAGCAACTCGGCGTACTGCTGGTGAGCCTCCACGTCGTCCGGGTCGATCTCGAGCGCTCTGAGGTAGTGGCGCTCTCCAGCCTCCCACTCCCAGCGGTCGCGGTAGACGTTGCCCAGCGCGACCTCCGCGGCCGCGTTGTCCGGATCGATCGCCAGGGCGCGATTCGCCGCTCGCTCGGCGGCTGCCAGAGAGGCCGGCCAGGAGGCCTCTTCTTCCTCGGGGCTGTCGAAATCCCCGTAGTACGGAACGAGCGAATACGCCTGCGCGAGTCCCGCCCAGCCGGGGGCCCAGCCCGAGTCGCGGGCGACCGTCGCCTCGAACAATTCGACGGCCTCCGGGACGCCTTCCCCGCGCTCTCGCATCCGGGCCCGCCCGGTGAGGTAGAGCTCGTACGCTCCGAGGTCGCCGGTCGGTGCCACCAGGGTCTGACCCTCGTCCAGGCCGAGGGAGACCTGGAGTTCCTCGGCGATTGCGCCCGCGATCTCTTCCTGCACCGCGAACACGTCTTCGATTGTCCGGTCATACGACTCCGACCAGACGTGGAAGTTGTCGGTCGCGTCCACCAGCTGGGCCGTGATCCGGAGCCGATCTCCCTGCTTCCGGACGCTGCCTTCCACCACGTACTGCACGCCGAGCTCCTCGCCGATCTCCCGCAGGTCCTTGTCGCGGCCCTTATAGGCGAAGGATGAGGTGCGCCCGCCGACCCGGATCTCCCGGATCTTCGCGAGGGCGTTCAGCAGTTCCTCGGTCATGCCGTCGGCGAAGTACTCCTGGTCGCTCTCCTGGCTCATGTCCGCGAACGGCAGCACGGCGATCGAGGGACGCTGGTCGGAGTCGAGGTCGGCGTAGGCCAGCTTCAGCACCTCGGCGTCGCGGCCTTCTCCGCCAACCCCCGAGCGGACGACGGAGTCCGGCGGACCGCCCCCCGGCGCCGTGCTTCGTCCGACCCACCAGGCGCCTGCGACCAGGGCTGCGATCCCCAGCAGCGCGAGGATGCCCGCCGGCCAGCGGCGACCCGCCGGTTGCGCGACGATCGCTTCGATTTCGCTCGCGTCGGCGGGATCGGTCTTCTTCACCCCCTCCGGCGTCAGCTCCAGCGCCCAGGCGAGCACCATCGCGATCGGGAAGCCGAGCAGCACGAGAAACGTCGTCGTCTTGAGGACGACGGACGGCAGCTCCATTCCCTCGGCGAGCAGGTCGGCGACCTGGAGCACGACGAATCCGGTCGCCCCGTACACCGCGGCGACGCGGAACACCTTCCGCCGTTTCAGCTCGGCGAAGAAACGCTGGTATGCAGGAGTATCTGGCATGGCGACGAAGATCGACCCGGACGGGTGGATCGGGCAAGGAGCAGCTGGACTTTCGGCGCGCGACCGGCCGCCGGTTCGTTACGCGTCCGGCGGAGCCCGTTTCAGCTCGGCGCCCTCGAGCCCGGTGTACTCGAGCAGTTCCGCGAAGCGTGGATCCGAGCGGAAGTTGTCGAACGCCGGAATCCAGAGGGCGTTCAGACGATTCCCGTTGAAGCGAGGTCCCGACAGGATCAGCTCCGCGTACCGTTCGAATGCCCGGGTCGTGTCCCCGACGGCCAGCAGTTCAGGGATCGTCACACGGGACTCGCAGCAACGGATCAGGGCGTCCACGTCGCCGGTCCGAATGGCATCGAGCTTTTCCTTGATCTGCACCCGGAGTTCTTCGAATTCCGCCTCGGTCCGGGTCCCCCGCACGGAGTCCTGACGGGCCGCCTCCACGAGGATGAATTCCTCGAGTCGGTCGAATTCTCGCAGGCTATACAAGGATACTATGATGTTGCGCCTGATGGCCGGAAAAGCGCCTCCATGGGCCCGCCCCAGCTCGAGCACGGGCAGCGCCTCTTCCGCGCGCCCGTTCATGCCGAGGATGTAGGCCAGCGCATTCAGGCGGATCGCGGAGGTCGGGTCGAGAGCGACGGCCCGTCGGGCGCTGCGCAGCGCTTCGTCCAGCCGGCCGATTCCGGCGAGAAACTCGGCATACTGCTGGTGGGCCTCCACGTCGTCCGGGTCGATCGCCAGCGCCCTCAGATATCGGGTCTCGGCCTTCTCCCACTGCCACCGATCCCGGTAGACGTTTCCCAGCGCGACCTCGGCCGAAGCGTTCCTCGGGTCGATCTCGAGCGCGCGAAGCGCCGCGCGCTCGGCGGCGGCCAGTGAGGCCTCCCAGATCGCCGCATCCTCGGCCTGTCCCGCCGCCATGACCCGGTCCGACTCATCCTCCCCGCCGGCCAAATCCTGCATATTGGGAGATCCCTCCCAGTAGAACGGAACCAGCGACTCCGCCTGGGCGAGCCCTGCCCACGCCGGAGCCCAGCCGGAGTCCTTCGCGACCGCCGCCTCGAACAGTTGCACGGCCTCCTGGACGCCGGCTCCTCGCGCTCGCATCCGGGCCCGGCCCGTGAGGTACAGGTCGTAGGCATCGAGATCGCCGGTCGGCGCGACGAGCCGCGCCCCGTCTTCCAGGCCCAGCGATACCTGCAGCTCTTCCGCGATCGCGCCCGCGATCTCCTCCTGGACGGCGAACACGTCGTCGATCGTCCGATCGTAGGATTCGGACCAGAGGTGGAAGTTGTCGGTCGCGTCCACGAGCTGCGCGGTGATCCGCAGGCGGTCATCCTGCTTGCGGACACTGCCCTCGACGACATACTGGACGCCGAGCTCCGCCCCGATCTCGCGCAGGTCCCTGTCCTGGCCCTTGTAGGCGAAGGAGGACGTCCGGCCTCCGACCCGGATCTCCCGGATCTTCGCGAGCGCATTGAGCAGCTCCTCGGTCATGCCGTCGGCGAAGAACTCCTGGTCCTCGTCCCCGATCATGTCTACGAACGGAAGGACGGCGAGCGATGGGCGATCGTCCGCGCCGAGGTCCGCATAGGCGAGTTTGAGGACTTCGGCGCCCCGCCCATCCGCGTCTCCCGCGGAGGCGGTTGGTGCGACGGCTCCTGCATCGAGTCCGGGGGCCGTGCTCCGGCCCACCCACCAGGCGCCCGCCACGAGCGCGATCATTCCGAGCAAAGCGAGCAGTCCGGCGGGCCAGCGCTTGCCGCGAGGCTGCGCGACGATCTCATCGATCTCGCCGGATTCGGCCGGATCGGTCCGCCGGACCCCGTCCGGCGTCAGCTCCAGGGCCCAAGCCAGCACCATCGCGATCGGGAAACCCAGCAGCACGAGAAAGGTCGCCGTCTTGAGTACGACGCTCGGAAGCTCCATGCCCTCGGCGAGGAGATCCGCGACCTGGAGCACGACGAAGCCGGTCGCGCCGTACACGGCGGCGACACGGAACACTTTCCGCCGTTTCAATTCGGCGAAGAACCGCTGGTAACCGGGGGTATCAGACATGGCGACGAAGATCGACCCGGTCGGG
>CBDTXM010000143.1:0-6244 GCA_965364445.1 uncultured bacterium
TGGCCCTGCCCGGACGCCTCACATCCGGGCACCCGGTACCTGCACGCCGAGACGTTTCCCCGACCGAACGGACGGGGACGTTTCTTCCCCCTGCAGTACCGACCGCCCGACGAGGAGCCGGACGCCGAGTATCCGCTCGTGCTCACGACCGAGCGGAGCCTCTACCATTATCACACGGCGACGATGACCCGCCGGGTGCCGGGACTCGAGACGTTGCGTTCCGAGGAACTGGTGGAAATCCATCCGCGGGATGCCGTGGATCTGGGCGTCGCGTCCGGGGACCGGGTACGTGTCACGTCGAGGCGCGGAGAGGTGGAGGCGCATGCGCTGGTGACGGAGGCGTCACCGCCCGGCACGATCAGCATGACGTTCCATTTCCACGAGTCGCCGACCAACGTCCTCACCAACGCCGCCTACGACCCGGTGGCGAAGATTCCCGAGACGAAGGTCTGCGCCGTGCGCGTGGAGCGGGCCTAGGAACGCGTCGCCCTCCCCCTCAGGCACTTCGCAGCGGTCTAGAAGGGATTCGTCGCGAACACCGAGAACTCGGGAATGAAGCCCCGATCGTCGATCTTCAGCGCGCCGACGATCGCGTCGGCGATCTCCTGGCCCCTGAGCTTCTTCGGCGACGGTTCCTGCTGAAACCCCGCCTTCGATCCGAAGTCGGTGAGGACCTCGCTGGGATTGACGAGCATCACCCTGACGTCGTGCCTCCGAAGCTCGTCACGCCAGCACTCGGTCATCCCTCGCAGGGCGAACTTCGAAGACGAGTAGGCCGTGCTGCCGCGTCCGCCCTTGAGCCCGGAGGTCGAGGAGATGTTGATGAGGTGACCGGACTTCTGGCGGACGAAGACCTTCGCCGCCTCGCGCGCCATGAGGAAGGCGCCGAACACGTTTGTCCGGTAGACAGCCTCCATGTCGGACAGCTCCATCTCAACGAGCGGGGCGAACAGGCCGAAGCCGGCGTTGTTGACCAGGATGTCGAGCCGGCCATGCAGATCGACGAAGTCGCGAACGGTCCGGATGGCGTCGTCTTCACTGCCAACGTCAGCGACGGTCCAGCCCACGCCGACCTCCTTCGCCGCGGCCTCGAGGACGTCCGCTCGCCGGCCGGTGATGACGACGTCGGCGCCTTCCCGTTTCAGCGCGACCGCGATCGCCCTGCCGATGCCCTCACTTCCACCGGTTACGAGCGCCTTGGCTCCCTGAAGGTCCATGGATTCGGTTTCCTCGCTGAGGTTCGCCGCACGTGCGCAGCTGTACGGCCTAGTTCGACTCTTCTTCGTTCAGGCGCTTCACGGCGGGGCAATCGGCGGGTCGCATGGGAGTCCCTTCTCTGACGGAAGCGATCAGCATGTCGTTCTTCGCGACGTCTTCCGCGGAGAGCGGCCGGCACATGATGCCTTCCGCGCCGTGGACCAGTGCCTGGTAGCAGGCATCGCAGCCCGCCTCGGAACGGGGCGCAAAGAACACGACCCGGTGGTCGCCGGGCGGGAGCCGCTCCGTGAACAGGAATTCCAGTCCGCCTGCCTGGAAATCGGCGATGATCAGATCCGGGTCGGCGTCGTAAATCCAGTATGCGTCCCGGTCCGGGTTCGTGGATACGCCGATGACGCGGATCGACGGATCTTCTCTGAGCTTGTCAGCGATGGCGTGTCCCAGGTTCCGCTCGGGAACCAGGACGAAAGTGCGGACGGGATCCTGCGGTTCGACGACCATGGCAAAACCTCCTGAGTGATTCTGGCCCCGGTCACGAAGGTCTGCAAGCTCGCTGTGTCGACAGGTGGATGCCTCGCGGGCGGGTGCGGATGAACATCGGCCTCTTCCCCCCGGCGCCATACCCGTGTGAGTTTGGAAGCTCGCGTAACGAACCGTTGAAAGGAAGCCAGCTCATGCATCGTCGCAGCTCTCTCGCCGTGATCCTGGTCTTCAGCGGTCCGATTCTGTCGGCGTCGGCCTGTGATTCCGTACAGGAGCAGGCCGCGACGCCGGAGACCATCGAGGCCCCGGCCGCGAGCATGGAACCGCTGCCGGAGACACTCGATGTCGAAGGTTTTCAGGCCGTTCTGGCGATGGCGGGTGACGTCTACATTGCCGGCCAGCCGAGTCGGGAAGCGATCGACTGGCTCGAGGCGCAGGGCGTGACGACCGTGGTGAACCTCCGGACCCAGCCCGAGATGGACAATCGCGAGCGGGTGCCGTTCGACGAAGCCGCCGTCCTCGACAGCCTCGGACTCGAGTACGTCCACATCCCGCTCGGTGGCGAGGAGAATCCTTACACCCCGGATGCCGTGGACCGCTTCGCCGAAGCGGTCGAAGCCGCTGAGGGCAAGGTGCTCCTTCATTGCACGGTAGGGTGGCGAGCCAGTCACATGTGGGCGGCCTACCTCGTGCGATACCGGGGCATGGAGCTGAACGAAGCGATCACCCACGGAAGGGCCATCAACCTCGGCACGCTGCCTGTCGAGGAGTTGCTCGGCGCTGACATCGAGTATGTGGTCCAGTAAGGGCAAAGGAGCAGAGTCCATGCGGTACGGCGCTCTCGCATTCCTGACGTCTCTCGCCTGTGTGTCTGCACCGGCCGAAGTGGACGCCCAGTCTGCGTCGCAGGACCCGATCGAACGGGTCGCCACCTCGCCGAACCAGTGGACCGGGATCGGCGTCACCACCAGCGGCCGTATCTACGTGAACTTCCCGCGCTGGTCGGAGGATGTGCCGATCTCGGTCGGATACCTGCGCGACGACGGCAGCGTGCTTCCGTTTCCCGACGCCGCCTGGAACAGCTGGGAACCGGGAGACGGCGATTTCAGCAGCCGTTTCGTTGCCGTTCAGTCGGTCGTCGCAGTGGGAGATGACGTGTGGGTGCTCGACACGGGGCGTCCACGATTCGGGACGATCCTGCCGGGCGCGCCGAGGCTGATCCGGTTCGACGAAGCTGGGCGGAAGCTGGCCGAGTACCCCGCGGACGCCGTGGTGCACCCCGGCAGCTATCTGAACGACGTACGATTCTCGGCCGACGGATCGCGCGCCTACATCACCGACTCGGGCGCGGGCGGTCTGGTCGTGATCGATCTCGACACGGGAAGTGCACATCGGGCGCTCGACGGGCACCCCTCCACCATGGCCACCGGAACGCGGGTGGTCATCGACGGAACGCCATGGGGATCGGACGACGACCCGCCGGAGGTGCACGCCGACGGGATCGCGCTGTTCGGGGAGCACCTCTATTACCAGGCGCTCACAGCACGCACCCTGTACCGCATTCCGCTCGAGTTGCTGGAGCGAGACGTTTCAGATGAAACGCGCGCCGCCGCGGTGGAGGCCGTCGCCGACGTGGGACCGTCCGACGGGTTGATTGCCGGCCCGGACGGATCGATCTACCTGTCTTCGCTCGAGCACAATGCCGTTCGCGTGCTGCGACCCGACGGGGCGATCGAGGTCGTGGCCCAGGATCCGCTCATCGCATGGCCCGACTCGTTCTCGTTCGGCCCGGACGGCTCGCTGTACGTGACGACGTCCCGGATTCACCAGGGGCCGGTCCCGCCCGCACCGTATGGTGTATTGCGCATCTCCATACGCTGACCGAAGCCCGCGCGGAGCCACGATCCCGCAGATCGGTCCGGATCCTGCCCCCGTTTGCGGTGTTGAAGTCCTCCGCCCGATCGACGGGCCGGAGGTTCAGACGAGTCCGCGGGCAGGTGACATGGATCCCAAGTCCATTCTAGGAGCGCACATAGCCGTCGTAGACGACGAGGCGGCCAACGTGGAACTGGTCCGGCGGCTCCTCGAAATGGAGGGGTACACGGAGATTTCCTGCTATACAGATCCCCGTGAATTCCTCGACTCGTGCCGCATCCTGCCACCCGATCTGGTCCTGCTCGACCTGATGATGCCGGAATTGAACGGATTCGAAGTGCTCGAACGCTTGCGCGGAAGCCTCGACGACTTCGACTACCGACCGGTGATGATGATCACCTCCGATGACGATCGCGACACCAAGAGGAAGGCGCTGTCGAGCGGTGCGAGCGATTTTCTCGCCAAGCCCGTCAGTCCTGTCGAAGTCGGTCTCCGAGTGGGTAATCTCCTGCATACGCGATTCCTGCAGCTCGAGCTGCAGCGACATGCGGAGCGACTCGAAGAGCGAGTGCGCTCGCGCACGGCGCAGCTGGAGGAAGCCCGTCTCGAGATCCTCGAGCGCCTTGCGCTGGCCTCGGAGTACCGGGACGACGCTACTGGAGAACACACGCGTCGTGTGGGTCGGGAATGCGCCGCGCTGGCCGAGGCCCTCGGCCTGCCCAGTGACGTGGTCGAGGACATCCGAAGGGCCGCCCCCCTGCACGACGTTGGAAAGATCGCCTTGCCGGATACGATTCTTCTCAAGCAAGGCGCGCTCTCCGACGACGAGACCCGACTGATGCGCGAGCACACGACGGTCGGCGCGAGCATACTCTCCGGGAGCCGGTTTCCGATGATGAGGATTGCCGAGGAGATCGCTCTCCATCACCACGAGTGCTGGGATGGGAGCGGGTACCCGGACGGCCTGAGAGGGGAGCAGATCCCGCTTCCCGCTAGAATCGTCGCCGTAATCGACGTGTTCGACTCGCTTACGCACGCGCGAGTTTACAAGCGGGCCTGGACCACGGAGGAGGCGCTGGACGAGATCGAGAGCCTCGCCGGCACCAAGTTCGACCCGGCCGTTGCAGAGGCGTTTCTGCGCATGAATGGCAGGCTGCCTGCGGCCACGGTTTCCGAAACTGCTCACCTGGACGAGGTAGGACTCGAATGAGGACGTCGAAGACCGGGTTGTGGGGCTGCCTTTTCGCTGTCGCAGGCCTCGTCGGCTGCGCTTCCGCCCCTCCACCAGGTGCCGAGAATACCTCTGCGCCGGAACGGTACACCGACGCGCTGGCAGCGCTCGAACAGGGTGATCGCGCGCTCGGACGTGAGGAGCTGGTCCGGGTGCTCGAGTACTGCGGTACATCGATCCTCGGAGAGAGGGTGGCGATTTCCCTGATGACGAACGCGCTGGATCCGGAGCACTCGGATCCGGACTTCGCCGCGGAGCTCGCGCATGCCTACCTGAGTCAGCCATACCGGTCGGCCTGGGCGGAACAGGTCGCCACTTCCACGTATCTGGTCGCCCGGAACCTGGGGGGCGAGGCCAAGGGAGAAGAGCCGATCTTCCCGTCGGCTGATCCGGACGATCTGCCGGACGAATGCCGGGAGGATCCGACCGTGCCGGAGTGGAGAGATCCGGCGGAGATTCCCGAGCTCTCTTCGCCTTCGATCACGGGTCGAGTCGGAGAGCTGGAGCGAACCGTCGCGGAACTTCAGGCGGAACTGGACCGGGTCAGGGAGACGCTGAGGCCATGAGCGACCATTCGCCGATTTCGTTTCCGGCACTGACGGTAAGGAGGCAGCTGCTCTTTTCTCTGTTCGCCGTCGCATTGCTGCTCGCCGGTCCCGCGATTTACAGCATCGGACGACTGCAGGCCGTTCGGGACATCGCCTTCGAACTGCACGACCGTCACGCGGCCGCGCGCGTGGCTGTTGGAGAACTCAGAGCTGCCCTGGCCGAAGCCGATCGGCTGCAGCGGAGCTACATCGTAACCGGGGACTCGGCCACGCGAGCTCAGATGCTCGAGGCGCTGGCCGAGACGCGGGCGAGCTATCGGCGGAGCGCGGCGCCGGAATACGGAATATCGGATCTTCCGATCGGTCGAACCCTGAACGAACTCGACGTGGCAGCGTACCGGATCGACGAGATGGTCCAGGCCGGAGCGGCGGCCGAGGCAACCGAGCATTTCGGCGAGATCCGCCACCTGTATGGCGACGCGGACGAGGCCGTTGACGCCATGGCCGGCGCGATCGACCGGCAGAGTGCCCAGGCCACAATCCGCGCGGAGACCATCGCGTCGGCGGCGGTGACCTCCACCCTGATCGCCCTGGTCGGATCGCTCGCGATCGCCCTGATCCTCGGTATCGGAATGACACAGCTGGTGACTCGCCCGATCGAACGGCTGAGGTTTGCCATGAATCGCGTCGCCGAAGGGGAGTTCGAAATCGGCGCCCCGATCGAAGTCGGCCGCCGTGACGAACTCGGCGACCTCGCGCGGTCATTCGAATCAATGACGGGCCAGCTCGCGGAGCTGAATCGGCTCAAGGCGGAGTTCGTGAGCAAGACGAGCCACAACCTCAAGACGCCGATCAACGTGATCGGCGGCTACGCCGAGATGCTGGACGA
>CBDTXM010000144.1:0-6242 GCA_965364445.1 uncultured bacterium
CGGCGAGAAGTCGCTGCCCATCCGCCTCGAGCCACCTGAAGAGAATGATTCCGCCGACGATGATCGTCACGTAGGCCAGGAAGAAACGCCACAGAACGGTATATGCGACCAGCAGGCTGGCGGGCAAGAAGCTGCTCATTACGGCGGGAGCGAGGACCTCGGCGACGCCCGACCCGCCCGGGGTAGGCATGAAATAGAGCAGGAAGTGAAGCATCACGTGCAAGGTGACGACGTTCCAGAATCCTGCATCGATCCCGAATCCGCGCAGGACCGCCCAGCCCATTACGAACCGTGCCCCGAACGGAAGAATGTTCACGACCGTTGCGAGAATGAGGGCGAGCTTTCCGCGCGCGCCATAGATGCGGATCGCCCCGTGGAGCTCCTGAAAGAAGCGCAGAGCACCGCGGACCCGAGGACCCGTGCCGAAGAACCGAACGGCCAGGAGTCGAGGGAGTCGCGGGCTCAGGGCGATCGTGAGCACGATCCCGGCGATCGTCCCGAAGCCGACCGCGCACCACTTGAAGAGGGTCGCCGCGTCGACGTTGGCTACCGGGAGCCGAATCCCTTCGATCGACTCTGCCGCGCCGAAGAACCAGGCTCCAAAACCGGCCAGGGACAGGAAGAGCAGGTTTACCGTGACGCTCGCGAAATTGGTGGCCACCGAGCGCCCGAGACTCGCTCCGTGGCGGACGAGGCCGTAGAGCTGTGCCGGTCCCCCACCCGTTCCCGATGGTGTGAGATACGCGAGGGCGGCCGTGGCCGCGGAGGTCTGAACGCACTTCCGGTACCCGATCTGGATTCCGAGCGGGCGGGTGAGGATCCAGAGACGAAGTCCGCCGCCGAGCCAGTCGACGGCTGCGAGTCCGAGTGCCGGGAGAATCCATATCGGCTGGAACTGCCTGAAACCATCCAGGCTGCCCCGAACGTCGTGCGTGATGAGGAAGAGGACGACCAGACCGAGAATGCTCGCCGTGGCGAACGCCGTCATCCCGACCCGGATCGCACCGGGGGGCAACTTCAGTCCCGTGCCGGTCGACTCGCTCACGTATCCCCTTTCGGCTGTCGTCCTCAGACCCGCGGCATGCTCCGACGGCACGATTCGGACGTCCGGGCCGTACATGGCGAGCCTCCGCTGGCCGCACGAACGTGACCCCGGTAGATATTACGCGCTGGCGCGCCGGCCGGGGAGTCGAGTCTCGAATCGCCCGGCTTCCGGCGCAACTACGCCCTGGAGGAGTGTTGCGCAGATACGCTGCTTTCGATCCGCCGGAATACCTGGACTGGGCGGCCGACCCGGACGTCCTCCGCGGCTACCGGGATCGCCTGACCCATTCCGACGAGAGACGAATCGTTCTGGATCGCCTGGGTCCGCTGGACCTGCTCGGTCTCTACCGGGGCCTGGTTCGGTTTCGCCTGCATGACATCATGCTGCAGCGGTGGGTCAAGCAAGGAGTGATATCCAAGGCCTGGCTGGGAACGGGTGAGGAAGCGGTGACGATCGGAGCCGTTCATGCGCTTCGAAGGGGCGCTCCCGGCGAGACGGACGTTTGCGGACCGATGATACGGAACGCGGGGGCCTGTCACGAGATGGGGATGCCTCTGGAGGCGATGTTCCGTGGCTACCTCGGTACGCGGGACGGACCGGCTCGCGGGCGGGACATACACATCGGTGATCAGGATTCCGGAGTGGTGGCCCCGGTCAGCGTCGTCGGAGGATTGTGCTGCGTCATGAACGGATACGCCCTCGCATTCCGCCGGCTCGGCTCGGAGCGGGTGGCGCTGACCTGGATCGGGGACGGGTCCACCAAGAGCGGCGAGGTGCACGAGGCGCTCAACTTCGCTGCCGTCAATCGTCTGCCCGCAGTCTTCGTGCTTCAGAACAACCAGGTCGCGCTCGGAACCAGACTGGCGCAGCACCACAAGGCAGATGGATTCCGCGATTGGGGCCGGGCGTATGGGGTCGAATTGCTGGAAGCAGACGGAAACAACGTGCTCGACATGTACGCCGCCGCTCGCATCGCGGTGGACCGTTGCAGGCGAGGCGCCGGACCGGTCTTCATCGCGGCCGAGACCTTCCGGATGGGTGGGCACGCGACGCACGACGTCCGCGAGGCACGCGACCTGTTGCCCCCCGAAGTATTCGATTACTGGGGTCGAAGAGACCCCATCGGCCTGTACGAGGAGTACCTCGCGAGCGGCCCCTGGGACCTCGCGGCCGGTGCCGCGGAGGTGTCGATCGACCCGGATCTCGGGTTGGAGGACCGTAACCGTCGGGTGCTGTCGATCCTCGAGTCGGAGCTCGTAGCCGAGGTCGACGCCGCAGCCGCCAGAGCGCTCGAGAGCCGGGACCGGGAAACGGCCGACGCGGACGAAGAAACGGAACGGGATGTCTATGCTTGACGGCGGATCGCCATCGGCGGAAAGAGAGCGCAGGAACGAAGGCGCGGGGGATGCGGAGCGCGAGCTGATCGTGGCCTGGCGAACGAGCCGGGGCACGCGTCTCGTCCTGGCATTTCCCGGCCCTTCGAGATTCGCTCTGGGTCCCGGCTCGGGACTCGACGCTCTCGATGCTGCCGAGCTCAACGCGCATCTCGAGGTGGCGACCGGGCTCACGGATACCGAGGCCACGTTCCGCGCTCCGGACGGGCGGCGCTGGCTGGCACAGGCGACGGGTCCCGTCTGGGCTGCATCGGAAGGAGCGGAAGGGCTCCTGGCCACCCGTTTCACGAGTCTCGACGGCGCGTACGAGTCTCTTCAGTCACCCGGGTCCCCGCTCCGGCCGGATCGTCCGGACGGCGTGAGCCTCGACGACGCGCTCACGGAGCTCTGGCTCGTGGCGCGCGAAGAGAGGGGCGAGTCCGAGCCATGAGCGACGGTCCGCCCACCGTCTGGTTGTATGGTGACATCTTCTGCTCCTGGACGCGCCAGGTCCTGGAGCGGGTTCGGCAACTGCAGGCGGTGCATCCAGGTTCGCTCCGACTCGGTTGGCGCCCACTGCCGCTTCGGTCCGAGAACGAGGCAGCTCTCCGGGCCGTGGAGTTCGCGAGAGATCTTGATGCGGACCTCGCAGAGAGAATTCTCGACGCTCTGTGCGAGGCAGCGGCTTCAGGCACCCTCGTCGCAGATGATCCGACCACGTTGCTGGAAGTGTGCGAGAGTCTCGGTCTCGACGGTGAAGGGCTGCGCCATGCGGTGTCGGACGGCAGGTATGACGACGAGCTCGCGCGCGTGGAGGCCGAGGCCGTGCGCTATGGGGTCGACTCTGTTCCGACGCTCCTGATCGGACGTCGCATGATCGTGGGCGCGGCTCCGACCGACCTGCTCACCGCCGAGGTAGCATCCCTGCTCGCAAGCGTGGCTGAGGAAAGCGGCTCAGAGTAGTCCTGTCTCACGCGTCCGAATCTCCGGCATCGTGGCCGCGAAGCCTGTGGCGGGCCCGCTCGAGCAGCTCGCCGAGGTGCCGTCCGTCGCCGGGAACCACCGCGTACGAGAGCCGTCGGACCGCCGAACCGTGGTCGGCGGCGTCCAACGCCCTGAGAATCCTCGCCGAGATTCTGCGAGTCGCCCTTCCGTCACTCTCCGGGAGACCGAGTGCGAGTTCCGTCTCGGATATCCGCCCGAGCAGATCGCTTGCACGCAGGAGTCCGCGGATCGCGCCGATGATCGCGCGAACGGACCCGGGATCGTCCTCGCTGACGGAGAGGAGAACGATTCCGAACGGGCGCCCGTATCGAACGCAACGGGAGAGCTCCGCTTCGGCCGAGACCTCGAATCCCCGGCCGTTGTACGTTCCGGAACCTCGATCCCTGTACGGCGGAAACCGGACGGAATCGGCGGCACCGCCGAGGTAGCGAAGCGCCTCCGGATCAGAGAGGCTGGTTGCCGAATTCGCGAGATCGGTCAATTGCCGGGCCTCTTCGCGCGCGCTTCGAAGCCTCCTCTCCAGTCGCCGGGTCCCGGCAAGCGTGGGATCGCGCCGGAGGGCGGTCCAGGAATCGTGAATTTCCTGCAGCAACTGATCCAGGGATCGATCGGCCGCCGGGCGTGCCGTCGAATCCGGCTGCCGCGATCTCCGAGCGCTCTCATCCAGCGCACGGAGTGCCTCCGCCAGCGTGCCGGCCGCTCGCTCCGCACCCCCCAGCGCCTCGGAGATCTCCCGGAGCGAATCCGGGTCGGGTCGGCTCCGGCTGCCGCTCCAGGTCAGTTGCGCTTTCTGGATGAAGGCATCGAGATCCCGTCCTGCCGCAACGAGTATGCGAGGATTCGGGCTGTCGCGGCGCCTTGACTCCGACCGGCGCGAGTCACGGGGGCTCCCGTCCAGCTGGTCTGCCAGGCGGGTCAGGGATCGCCCGGTAGCGGCAACGGAACGTCGCAACCCGGATAGATGGGCAGGAGACGGATCTTCCCGGAAGCGCTTCCACTCTCGAAGCACTGCGTCGATCCGTCGCTCCACGTCCCCCAGTCTCGCGACGATCGCGTAGCGTTCGCGGCGGTATTCAGGAGCCGTCACCGGGCAATCCGTTCCTCGACGTGAAATTCTGCCGTCATGCGCACCCTCGAGCCGCGAACTGCAAGAACCGGGTTCGCGGCCTGCCCCGGAGTCCCGGTCCGACGACTGCGGCCGGGCCCACCGACCGCCGGTTGAGCAGGAAGCATGCCCGACGACGCCAGATCACCGTTGACCTGTACATTCGGCGGGATAGGTTGGCGATCGTGTTACGTGTCACGTTTCTGGGGACCTCGTCCTCCCGGCCGACCGTTCGTCGTAACGTCTCCGCGCTCGCGGTGCAGCGCGAGGGCGAGTTGTATCTGTTCGACTGCGGAGAAGGTACCCAGCGGCAGATGATGAGATTCGGTGTCGGATTCTCATTGCGGGAGATCTTCATTACACACCTCCACGCAGACCATTATCTCGGTCTGCCGGGTCTCCTGCGAACCCTCAGTCTCCAGGGGCGAACGGAAGAGCTGGTGATCTGGGGGCCGGATGATGGCACGGATACGCTGCAGACGGCCGCGCACGTCGGCGGGGATCGATTCTCGTTCCCCCTTCAGGTGCGGGAGCTCCCGGTCGGTGCAGCGATTCGATTCGATGGATACGAAATCGCGACCTTCGCCACGGACCACGCTCCGGGCTCGTTCGGTCTCGCGCTGGTCGAGGAGACGCGTCCCGGCCGGTTCGACGTCGAAGGCGCGCGGCGACTGGGAATTCCCGAAGGCCCCCTGTTCGGACGACTGCACCGGGGCGAGCCGGTGGAGCTCGAGAACGGGACCGTCATCGATCCGAAGGACCTCGTCGGACCGTCTCGACGCGGGCGGCGGCTGGTGTACTCGAGCGACACGAAGGCCTGTGCCAGCGTCGTGGCGGCGGCCGAGGGCGCGGATCTCCTGATTCACGAATGCACCTTTTCCGAGGAAGAATCGGAGCGGGCTGCCGAGACGCGACATTCGACGGCTCGCCAGGCGGCGCAGGTCGCGGCACGCGCAGGTGCCCGTCGGCTCGTTCTCACGCATTTCAGCGCCCGGCATTCCGAGCAGGCACATCGCCTGGTCAAGGAGGCGAGAGAGGTCTTTCCTGCCGTGGAGGCGGCGGAAGACGGTCTCGAGATCGAGGTTCCGCTGCCGGCGGAATCCGAGGTTCGCGTCGAGTGACGACCTTTCGGTTGCCGGGCGACAAGTCCATCTCCCACCGGGCCCTGATCCTGGCCAGCCTGGCCGATGGACCCTGTCGCCTCACCAACCTGCCCGGCTCCGCAGACGCCGCGGCGAGCCGGGCAGCCCTCGAGGCTCTGGGCGTCGGGTTCACGGTGGACCGCGATGCAGCGCTGATCGCGACCTCTCCCGTGAGCTGGAATCGCGAGCAGGTGACACTCGATTGCGGCAACAGTGGCACGACTGCGCGGTTGCTTACAGGGCTTCTCACGGGCCTCGGAGCCGCCGCGGTCCTCGATGGCGACGAGAGCCTGCGACGGAGACCGATGGACAGGGTCGTCTACCCGCTTCAGTCCATGGGAGGGCGGATCTCGTACCTCGAACAGCGCGATAGACTGCCGATCCGCGTGGCGGCTCGTACGACGGGCGCGCTGCGCGTGCTGAGGTACAGGGGCCGGATCGCGAGCGCACAGGTGAAGTCCGCCGTCCTGCTGGCCGGACTCGCGGGCCGCACGGAGGTGGAAGTGTGGGAACCGCGTCTGTCGAGGGATCATACGGAGCGGATGCTGGAAGCGCTTGGAGCGCCGTTGGTC
>CBDTXM010000145.1:0-6128 GCA_965364445.1 uncultured bacterium
AGATAGACGAAGTCCCAGCCGGTCACCTGGTCGGTCCGGACCACGTTCCGGGTAATCACGTCGAATCCCGATGGATCGAGGATGTCGCCCGTGACGAAATCGGCGACCATCGCCTGCGTCGCCTCCTCAGGGAGAGGGATCTGCACCGGCTCGGTAGAGTCGCCGCACGCCGCCAGTGCTGCGGCAATGACCGCGGTCGCCGCGCCCCGCTTCATGTATGACATCGTCAGTGGCCTCGCTCACGTAGGTTCGGGTTGCCCGAATGCCGGGTATAATAGCAGACTTCGCCGCGTACGCGAGGTCGAGTGCAGGTGCCGCCAGGGGCAGCTGCGACACTTCCTCCCCGACCCCGGATTCGAATGTCCGATCGTGACTCGTCGCAACCAGGCCGATACGCCGTGATCCTCGCCGGCGGTATCGGATCGCGCTTCTGGCCGGCGTCTACTCCGGCCCGTCCGAAGCAGCTCCTTCCGCTCGGGGGTGAACGGCCTCTGATCCTGGAGACCGTGGAACGGGCACGGCGACTCGTGGGCAGGAATCGGGTCCGGATACTGACCGGACGCGGACTGGTGGATCCCTTCCTCAGCGCCGTGCCCGACCTGCAAGAGGCCGATTTTCTGGTGGAACCGATCGCTCGCAGCACGGGTCCCGCGCTCGTATGGGCCGCCCACGAGATCGAGCGGCTGGAGCCGGGCGCATTGATGATCTCACTGCATTCCGATCACGTGATTCACCCGTTCGACGAATTCGCCAGCACGATCGACCGGGCCTGCCGGGCTGCGGTCGCGCGGCACGGGCTGATATGCCTCGGTATCGAGCCCGCTCGTCCGGAGACCGGCTACGGATACATCGAGACCGGAGAAGAGCTGGGAGAGGGCGTGAACGCCGTTCTGCGGTTCCACGAGAAGCCGGACGAGGAGACGGCGGCGGAATACTCGTCATCCGGCCGCTTCCTGTGGAATTCGGGAATCTTCGTGTGGCGGGCGCGCGATCTCCTGGAAGAGGCGAGCCGTCATGCTCCCGAATTGAAGCCGGCCCTCCCACTCCTGCGGAGCGGCGATGCCGACGCTTTCTTCGAGACGGTTGAGCCGGTTAGCGTGGATGTGGGTGTCCTCGAGAGATCCGGGCGAGTCGAGGTCGCCCGGGCGAGCTTCTCCTGGGACGATGTGGGAACCTGGTCGGCCCTCGCGCGCACGCGGACGGCCGACGAGGATGGCAACGTGGTGGTGGGCGATGCCTCGATTCTCGAGGGATCCGGCAACATCGTCTGGGCGGAGGACGGCCCGGTACGGCTGTTCGGAGTCGATGACCTGATCGTTGTGAGATCAGGCAACGAAATACTTGTCATGAAGGCCGAAATGGCTTCGGACCTCAAGCGATTTATTACATTCCTCGAAGGATCATGAAGGCGGCTCGGGTGAACGTCTATCTGTTCGACGAGGGGCTGACCGACGCGTGGCACCCCTTCGCGCTCACGCGCCCCTGCGGCGAGCTTCGCTTCGGCGATCGGCTGCTCCGGGAGCGCACCGAGGCATTCGTCGGTTGTCCGGTGACGGCGGCTCTATCACGGTCCTGGCTGACTGCGTTTCATGAGCCCGGAGCGCCCCCGGCCCTGAGCCGCGACGACGATCCTCCGGAGGACGCCTGGCGCTCGGGCAGCGGGGACCGATTGTTCCTGACGTCCCGATTCGTACCGGCCCCGGGCACACGGTGGACGACGCCGGAAACGAATGGATCGCAACTGCTGCTTGCCGGCGGCGAGCCCGTGGGCGCCTGGATCCCTGAGGGAGACAACGCACCGGAACCATCCTGGTTCCGGCAGCCCGGCGAACTTCCGGACGCAGGTGAAATCGAACTGGCCGGATCCTGCCTCTCGCATGTATGGGATCTGATTGGAGAGAATCCCGACAGATTGGCGGAGGACCTGATGTCGGATCCGTCCAGCCCCCTTCCCTCGGGCACGCACCGGATCGGCGAGGGTCCGGTCTTCCTCGCCGAGGGTGTGAGTGTCGAACCGGGCGTGCTCTTCGACACCCGCCATGGAGGTGTCAGGCTCGACCCCGGTGTCGAAGTCCGGGCGGGGGCTCGACTGTCGGGACCGCTGCATGCCGGCCCGGGATCGAGACTGCTCGGGGGCTCCTACGAGTGCCTGTCCGCAGGACCGCTCTCATATCTCCGAGGTGAAGTCGAGGAGTGCATCGTAGTCGGGCACTCCAACAAGGCGCACGATGGCTTCCTCGGCCACGCATTGCTCGGACGCTGGGTCAACCTGGGCGCTCTGACGACGAACAGCGACCTGAAGAACAACTACGGCCCCGTCCGACTGGGCGGATCGGGAGGGGAGATCGAGACAGGCCTGGTCAAGCTGGGGTGCCTGATCGGCGACCATGCCAAATCGGCCATCGGCGTCATGATCAACACGGGCACCGTGGTGGGCGCCGGAGCGAACCTGTTCGGAGATGACCGACCGCCGAAGTGGGTCCCGCCCTTTGCGTGGGGCTACGCGCCCGACGCCCCCGTCTACGCCCGTGACCGCTTCCTCGACACCGCCGCCATAGTCCTCGCCCGGCGAGGTCTCGAGGCCGACTCGCAGGTCCGCGAATGGCTCGGGTCCTGCTGGGATCGCGCCCGAATCGAGGAATCCGATTGAGGGTTGCCACTCTCGGTAGTGGAAGCCGCGGCAACTCCGTGCTCGTCGAGTCGGGCACGACCCGGATCCTCGTAGACGCCGGATTCAGCGGGTCGGAACTCGCGCGCAGGCTGGCCGAACTCGGACGCCGACCGGAGGAGATCGATGCGGTCGTCGTTACGCACGAGCATCGAGATCACACGGCCGGGATCGGTGTTGCCGCTCGTCGCTGGGGCTGGCCGCTGTTCATGACCGAGCGCACGGCTGAATCCTGCGATGGACTCCTTCGCGGGCAGGAGTCCATCGAGTTCTTTCCCGCCGAGACCCGGTTTCGGATCGGCAGCCTGGAGATTCACACGGTTCCGACATGTCATGACGCCGCGGATCCGGTGGCGGTCACGATTCGAGAGCGGGAGAGCGGGTTGCTCGCGGGGGTGGCGACAGACCTGGGACGGGCAACGGCGCCGGTCCGGGCGGCTCTGGCCGGCTGCCATTTCCTCGTCCTCGAGGCGAATCACGACGAGGTACGACTGAAAGAGGCCCCGTATCCCTGGTCGCTCAAGCAGCGGATCGGAGGGAGTCGGGGCCACCTTTCCAACCATCTCGCCGGCGAGCTGGCGCAGGAGTTGATGCACCCCGAACTGGGCGGGATTCTGCTCGCCCACCTGAGCCAGGAGTGCAACGATCCCCGCCTGGCGGAGTCTACGGTTCGGAACGCCCTGAAGAAGACGGATTACCGCGGTAGGGTCTCGATCGCGAGCCAGGACAGGCCCTCGGCGCCGGCGGAGATCTCTGAGCTTGTGGCGCGGGCGCTGGGACGCGGGCCGCAGCTCTCGTTGTTCGTCAGCCGCTGACAGCGCCTGCGGTGTGCAGCGCCCGGGCCGGAGCGCCCGGGCCCGAGGGCGATTCAGGCAGTTCTCAGGCGCCGACCAGCCGCATGATGTCGTTGGCGAACGCCCAGACCATCAGACCGAGCACCAGCAGCATTCCGATCTGAGAGAATCTCAGGCGCTGCTCCACGCTCACCGGCTTTCCTCCCCGCAGGCCCTCGATCGCCAGGAACACCAGGTGTCCGCCATCGAGCACGGGGATCGGAAGCAGGTTGAGGACCGCCAGGTTGACACTGATGATCGCCATGAAGTTCAGCAGCGGCCAGAAACCCGCACGCGCGAATTCACCGGACAGCTGACCGATCACGATCGGACCTCCGAGCTCCTTGGGAGAGCTTCGGCCTGTGACCAGACGCCCGAAGAAGGTCCCGACCTCCGCGATCCAGTCGCCGGTCTCGTCGAATCCTTCAACGATCGACTGTCCGACGCCCAACGGACGGTATGCATCCTCGCCGGAGGAGAACAGTACGCCGATCTGGCCGTACTCGATCGTGTCGCGGGCGATGTCGTCGTACTCGCGGACCGTCCTCGGGACGATTGGAAGCTCGAAGGTCTCCTGCCCCCGTCGGACGCTCAGCGTGAGCTCTTCCCCCGCTCGCGGGAACACGCTTCTGCCGACCTCGCCGGCGTCCTCGATGTCGCGACCATCGATCGCCAGGATCTCGTCCCCCGGCTGGAGACCTGCGGCAAATGCCGGCGTCCCTTCCGCCACTTCTCCGATGACCGGGAGATACACACCTCGCTCGTGCGCGATGAAGCTGAACGCGATGACGGCGAAGAGCAGGTTCATGAGGACGCCCGCCGAAATCACGAAGAACCGAGCCCAGAGAGGCTTCGCGTCGAAGTCTCTCGGTGACGGAACGCGATTCTCGTGAGGTGACTCGCCCTCCAGGGTCGAAGTCACCTCGTCATCGGCCATCCCTTCCATCTTCACGTAACCGCCGAGTGGCAGTGCCGAGAGCACGTACTCGGTTTCCCCGCGAGTGAATCCGGCGATCTTCGGGCCAAATCCGATCGAGAATCGCGAGACCTCTATGTCCACGAGCTTGGCGGCCCAGAAATGCCCGAGCTCATGCACGAGAATCAGTACGCCCAGAACGAGCGCGGTGGCCAGGATGGTCGTCAGCATTCGCCTCTTCCGTCGTATTCGTTTCGAGGTACGGCATTCCCGCTGCGTCGGGCAGCGCCCGGCGGCCCAGCGAAAGTAGCACCCCTCAGGTTCTCTGCGGTTCCTGCCGATCGAGCGACGGGGCCGCCACGTCGACCGATCCCCACCGTTCGAACGGCCTAGCTCAACCGGTTTACAGCCTCGCGGGCCAATGTCCTCGCCTCGAAGTCGGCCGCCTCCACGTCCTCGATCGAGTCCACCGGACGCGGCGACATCCTGCTCAGGACGTCTTCCACCACGGCGGCGATCCCCGGAAACGACAGGCGGTGGTCCAGGAACGACTTGACGGCGACCTCGTTCGCTGCGTTGAAGGCGGCCGGCTGGGTGCCACCCTCCCGGCCCGCGGACACTCCGATATCGAACATCGGGAACTGGTCGGAGCGCAGTGCCTCGAACTCGAGCGGGCCGTCCGAAATCGGATCGAATGAGCGGAATTCGTTCGGAAGGCGCTCGGGTCCGGAGAGGGCATAGAGAATCGGGATCTCCATGGAAGGATGACCCAGCTGGGCGATCGTCGATCCATCCCGGAACTCTACGAAGGAATGGACAATGGAGCTCGGATGCACGACGACTTCGATCTTCTCGTAGGGTACGTCGAACAACAGGTGCGCTTCGATCACCTCGAGCGCCTTGTTGGCCATGGTGGCGGAATCGATCGTGATCTTGTCGCCCATGCTCCACGTCGGATGCGCGAGGGCGTCTTCGGGACGGATGGCCGCGAATCGTTCCGCCGGCAGTGACCGAAACGGCCCGCCGGATGCCGTGAGAATCAGTCGGCTCACCTCCTGTGGCGGTCGACCTGCGAGACACTGGTGAATCGCACTGTGTTCGCTGTCCACCGGAATCAGGTCCCCCCGGCCGTTGCGCCAGGCATTCAGAACCAGGTCGCCGCCCGCGACGAGCGACTCCTTGTTGGCCAGTGCGAGTCTGTGTCCTGCTCCCAGGGCCGCCAGTGTGGACTCCAGGCCGGCATAGCCGACCAGCGCGTTGACCACGAGATCCGCCGCCGGGTCGGCCGCGGCCTCGGCCAGCGCCTCGCGGCCGTAGCGCCAATCGCCCTTCCAGCCGGGCTCGAACTGACTGGAGCTGCGGCCGGCAAGTACGACGTAGTCCGGGTTCGTCTCGACAGCCAGTTCGTCGAGCGACTCGCCCCGACTTCCGGCCGTCATCGCAATGAGCCGGAATCGATCCCTGTGGCGGTCGATCACCCTGAGCGTGGAACGCCCGATCGATCCCGTCGCGCCGAGCAGCACGACGCCGGTCGTGCCCCGGGTCATCCGACCGGGGTGAAGAAATGGAGGAAGAACCAGGCCACCGGAATCGTCCAGAGGAGCGAGTCCATTCGGTCCAGCAGTCCACCGTGACCCGGAAGCAGCTGCGAGGAATCCTTGACCCCGCACTCGCGCTTGAGGGAAGATTCGACCAGATCCCCCAGGATCGC
>CBDTXM010000146.1:0-5996 GCA_965364445.1 uncultured bacterium
CCAGCTGGTTCGCCGGTCTCGGGGCGCAGATTCTCGGCCCCCTGTTCAACGCCGGAAAGAACCAGCGCCGGGTGGAGATCGAGCAGGCCCGCACCGAGCAGCTGCTGCACGAGTACGAGCAGTCGATTCTCACCGCGTTCCGGGAGGTGGAGGACGCGATCGTGGCCACGAATACGTACCGCGAGGAGTACACGGCTCGACGGCAGCAGGTGGAGTCGGCGACCAACGCGGCCAACCTCGCCTGGGTGCGCTACGAGGGCGGCCTGACCAGCTACCTGGAGGTGCTCGACCTCGAGCGCTCGCAGTTCTCGGCGGAGCTGGCGGCGTCGCAGACCCTGCAGCTGCACCTGTCCTCGATCGTGGAGCTGTACAAGGCGCTGGGAGGGGGCTGGACGCCGCCGGAGCAGCTGGCCGCCGCCGGGACCGCGGACTAGTCGAGGAGCTTCCCCAGCCCGACCGTGAACGACCAGCCCCGGTTCTTCAGGCTCGCCACGCTCGCGTCCGTAGCGCCGTTCATGTTCGAAAGCCCCATGTTGTAGCGGGCGTCCAACTCCATCTTGAAGCTACCGAACAGGTATTCGACGCCACCCCCGAAGACGAGCCCGAACTCGACGTTCCTGGTCTCGAGCGGATCTTCGAGCTCCTCGCTGTCGCAATCGTAGCTTTGCGATCCAGCACCCGAGTCCGCCTCGACTCCGCAGCTTACCTGGAAAGCCAGTTGAGGACCGGCATACACGAGCGGGTAGAGGCTGCGATTCGCTGATCTGAGGCGTGCCATGATCAGCACCGGCACTCGGATGTAGTCGAGATCGATCCGGGATGCCGAGCTTCCGCTCCGCACCTCGGCCCCGTTCTGCGAGTAGTTGACCTCCCCCTGGAGCGCAAACCAGCTCTCGCCTCCGCACTCGAGAAACGCGCCCACGACCAGGCCCGTCCGACTCTCGATCGCGAGGTCCGGGTTGGCGGGGTCCTCGATACTCAGGGTCGAGACATTCAAACCACCCTTGAGCCCGAGCGTCGAGCCCTGCGCCCGGGCGTGTGCCGGCAGCAGGAAGAGCATGAACAGGGCCGCGAGTATTGACGTCAGGCTTCGCATGCCGATTCTCCCCTGTTCGGCAATCATGGCAGGGGCAGCCGGATCACGCGGTCGCCCCCGATCTTGATCGTCCATCCGCCCGTGCCGTCGCCGAACCGGTATCCCAGCCCGAGCCTCGGCATGCGGAACAGGCCGCACAGCATTGGGGCCAGGAAGCGGAAGCCCACCGTGGCGCCCACCTCGTACTGGGTCGTGACCGACTTCTGCTCACCGCTGCCGGTCGGAAACTCGATGTCGTTCGGATACCAGCTGGGCTCGAAATAGACCCCGACGTCCGGCGTCTGTCCTCCGACCTTGAATCCGAGCGGATATCGCGCGTCCATCTTGGCGGAGATCGTGACGTGGGTCAGGTCGACATCATCGATATCGGTGAAGCTGTAGCCTCCTTTCAGCCTTGGCTCCAGACCGAGCTCCCATCGCCTCCAGGGCCAGACAAACTCGGAGCGCAATCCAAGCTCTCCGTAAACGAGAGTCGTCTCGGTCGAGCTCGTGGAGCCCCAGCCGACGTCGAGATACGGCCGCAGTATCGACCTCTGGCCCGTCTTGAACAGGAGCTCGACGCCCGGCAGGATCGCCCCCAGATCGACGCTGTTGATGTCGAACTCCGAGATGCTGTCGAACTGGGCGAACCCGATCACACCCGTGAGTCGCAACCGGACGCCGAAGGTGCGGCCCTCGATCTCCGGAGTGATCGGATTTCCGCAACAGGGCAGGCGGCGCATCCAGAACGATACGGGAATGCTGAGGACGTTCGTGCTCTGCGCTTCGAGGCCGATATCGGTGAAGGCGATGCCATCGTCCGTACGGGAGTAGAGCCAGGCATAGTCGAGCACCTGGTCGGGGTCCAGCTCTGGCACTTCCTGGGATAGTGCGACACCCGGCCAGGTGGCGACCAATGCGACGGCGAAGAACGACCAGTTCGCGAACCGGGTCCGAAATGGTGTTGCCAGAGTTGCCTCGCGAGTGAGAGCTCGGGGCCCGTCCGCCTCACAGCATCGCATGATCCCCTGCCTCGCGCCAGCCGGCCAGCCGTCAGGTCGGGACACCGGAAATCGTCTCATCGAACGCGGGACCAATTGACACCCGACCGGCGGCGCTGGAAGGTGTCTCGTCCGATTCGGTCAACGTGGAACTCGAACGACCCGGGAGTGCTCCGTGTCCACCGCATACAAGGACTACTACGAAATCCTCGGCGTCGAGAAGACCGACGACCAGAAAGCGATCAAGAAGGCCTACCGAAAGCTGGCCCGCGAATTCCACCCGGACGTGAACCACGACCCGGGGGCCGAAGACCGTTTCAAGGAGATCGCCGAGGCCTACGAGGTGCTGGGCGACGAGGAGAAGCGGGAACAGTACGACAACGTGGGTCGTGGTTACTCCGCCGGGCAGGACTTCCGGCCGCCGCCGGGCTGGGAGCATGGAGCCGGCACCGAGTACGAGTACCGGACCGCCGGCGACTTCAGCGACTTCTTCGAGCAGATGTTCGGCGGGCGCGGCGGACCCTCCTTCCGAACGGAGTATCGACGCCCCCCAATGCGCGGAGCCGATCACGAAGCCGAGATCGAAGTGTCGCTGCAGGAAGCGTTCGACGGAATCAAACGCCGGATCTCGCTGGAGGCGTCCGAAGTCACGCCAGACGGGCAGGTGGAACGGCACACCAAGACGCTCGATGTGACGGTCCCGCCCGGATCCACCGATGGGACCCGGATTCGACTCAAGGGCCAGGGTGGAGCGGGCACCGATGGGGCCGCGGCCGGGGACCTGTTCCTGCGTGTTCGAGTCCGCCCGGACCGGCGATTCGAGCTCGATGGCAGGGATTTGAAGACCCGGCTCGACATCACTCCATGGGAAGCGGCTCTGGGCGCGAAGGTCCCGCTGAAGCTGATGGATGGGAAAACCGCCTCGCTCAATATCGAGCCGGGGGCCCGCAGTGGTTCTCAACTCAGGCTGAAGGGCCGTGGAATGCCGGCCAGAGGCAGGAAGAAGGCCGGCGACCTCATCGCCGAGCTGCGCATCGTCGCACCCGACAAGCTCTCGGACGAAGAGAAGGAACTGTTCGAGAAGCTGGCCGAAACCTCCGAATTCAACCCGCGCGCGGCGTGAGAGGAGGCACGGCATGAACGACTCGACGGCCTTCGTCGCACACACCATCACCGTCACCGAGCTCGCCTACTGCGCCGGCTGCTCCCGGTCGACCATCCTCGAATTGCTGGAGCACGACCTTCTGGCGCCGGTCGAAACGGCCTCCGAGCTGCGGTTCGCTCCTGACACCGTGGAACGCGTGCGCAGGATCCACCGGATCTCCATCGAGCTGGAGGTCGGCTATCCGGCGATGGGTCTGGTGCTTCGACTGCTGGATCGGATCGAGGAGCTCGAGCGTCGGTTGCGGGAGAGCGGGTGAGTCGCACCGTCGCCCAAGGCCGTTTCAGCGATTCGGCAGCGTCGGGACCGCTCCCAGGTCGATCAGTCGCTCGTCTGCCGTGACCAACCGGAGTTCGAACACCCGGGCCGTGGCCACGAGGAACCGATCGGCCGGATCTCCGTGAGACAGCTTCACGGAGCGCGTCGCGAGCGCGACCTCATGCGTCACGGGCGCCTCGTGCAGCGGCACCCGGCGGAGCGCCTCCTCGATCCAGTCGTCCGCGGGCGACCCGAGCCGGATCCTGTCCCTGTCCACCAGATTCACCAGCTCCCAGACGCTGATCGGCGACAGCCACAACTCGGCGTCGTCGCGCTGGAGGGCCCGGATCACCCGCTTGCTCAGTCGCTCCGGCTGGATCAGGCTCCAGATCCAGATGTGCGTGTCGAGCAAAAGCCTCACGAAAGCAGCACTTCCCAATCGTCGGCGTCCGATATCGGAGACACGATGTCGCCGGCGATCTCCGCCGTGCCTTCCATGCAGCCGATCCACCCCTCGGGCCTCGGCGGCGGCGAGGGAGGGACGATCTCCGCTACCGGCTCGCCGAATCGGGTCACACGCACCGGCTGACGGGTCTTTCGCACCCTTTCCATCACCGCGAGGCAGGTCGCCTTGAACCTCGAAATCGCGATCTCTTCCATGGCTGCAAATTTAATCATGGTTAGAGACCATAGTCAAAATGGTAGATAGCATGTCCTTCGCCTGAAAAGGACGCTGAACCGTCCGCTCAACAGCCGATCATCCTCACCCCCGCGCCCTCGCCTCGCGCTCCGACTGGCGCCGGCCCGTCCCACCAGACGATTCTGATTCGCAGGCGGAGCAGACGGACGACAGGCACCAGGCATCGAATCACGGGAGGCACCACATGGACACCCTGCTGAGCTGGATCAACGAACCCGGTCCGATCCGCTGGATCGTGGACCTCGTGGTGCTACCGCTTCTCGTAGTAGCGATCGTATACGGACTGAAGGCGATCCTGCTGCGAGTCGGGCCGAAGCCGGAGGAGGACCAGATCGGGCCCGACTTCTGGCGCCGAAGCCTCACGCTGCTCGCGCCCGTCGCGAGCCTCGTAGGGATCGCCACCGTCTGGAACCACCGATTCGCCGACCTCGCCGCTCGGACGAACCTCTCTCCTGAAAGAGAGTCGGTTCTCGTGGAGTGGGCGGGGGGACTCGCCATGACGCTGCTCGCGACGATCGTGCTGGTGCTGCTGATCAAGGCGATCAATCGGGGCCTTTTCGCGATCGTGCACTGGCTGGACTCGAAGGGACGGGAGACCGGCGGCGTAAAGGTCCAGGACACCGTGCTGGTCACCCCGCACCGGGTTCGGCACTTCCTGATCTTCGCGCTTCGCATCGTCCGATTCGTGCTCGTGGTGGCGCTGCTCTACGTCTACGTCCCGCTCGTGCTCGGCTTCATCCCGGCGACCGCGGCCTTCGCCGGGCGGATCGCGCCGATGGTGCTGGCGCCGCTGCAGAAGATCGGTCTGGCGATGCTCGGCTACATTCCGCGGCTGATCTCGCTTGTCCTCATCCTCATAGGCGTGCGGTTCTTCCTGCGCGGTCTCGGCTACGTGATGGACGCGGTGGGGAAAGGACTCATCACGATTCCCGGCTTCGACCCGGAATGGGCCGACCAGACGCTGCGCCTGCTCCGCATCGTGGTCGTTCTCGGGACCATCATGCTCATTTACCCTTTCCTGCCCGGCGCCGGCAGCGAGCTGTTCAAGGGTTTTTCATTGTTCGTCGGCGCCCTGTTCACACTCGGCGCGAGTTCTTCCGTGGCGAACGTGATCTCCGGGGTGATTCTCACCTACACCCGTTCTTTCAGTCTTGGAGACCGCGTGCAGATCGGCGAGACGACCGGCGACGTGATCGAGCAGGGCCTGTTCGTCACCCGCATGCGAACGATCTACAACGAGGAAGTCACGGTTCCCAATACCGTGGCTCTGGGCGGCCGCGTGGTGAATTACTCCGCCGCCGCGAAGCGACCGGAAGGGCTGGGTCTCAGGGTGTCGGCAGGAATCGGATACGATGTGGACTGGCGGCAGGTACACCAGTTGATGAAGGCCGCGGCCGCGGACACGGAGAACATCGTCGACGATCCCGAGCCGTTCGTCATCCAGAGCGACCTGGACAATTTCGCGGTCGAGTACATCCTCGTGGCCTGTACCCGGGAGCCGAAGAAGGCGCTTCGCACCAAGTCGGAGCTGCGACAGAACGTGCTGGATCGATTCAACGCGGCAGGCGTGGAGATCATGACCCCGGACGTCACGGCGCTGCGCAACTCGGTCGAGCCGACGATTCCGGCGGAGCAGGTGAAGCAGCAGGTGACACCGGGCCTGCGCTTCCTCGGCTTGCAGGGAGGCTGAGCTTCAGCCGCCCGGCCGCCCGGTGGCGATCAGGTCCCGGACCACCACGAAGGCCCCGGCGAACACTCCGAGGTAGGAGGTGAAGGCCCGCCAGAGCACCGTGTAGGCCA
>CBDTXM010000147.1:0-5993 GCA_965364445.1 uncultured bacterium
CGGCATCAGGCCCAGCTCGTAATGGTGGAAATAGGTCTCCGCGTGCAGGAAGACCATCATGTGATTCCACCATCGGAAGGTCGCGTCCCCGGGCCCGAGCTCAGCCTCGTCCAGCACCCGCTCCAACCGGTCGGCATGTTCGGCCTTGAACATCGTGAAGTCGAGAGCGAACTGCGAGATGGCATGTCTGGCATTCGCGCTGTTCACACGCGCGGCCTGCCTCACCTGGACGGCCAGGTAGACGATCGACACCACCACGCCGAGAGACGCGACGAGCTCGGCGATCAACACGTATTGTTCGAGAGTCATCCAATGGTCTCCCTGGCGTTCCTGCTTTGCCCTGCCGGACCTCAGGGTCCGGCACCGTCTCGCGGCGCGTCGGTCGTCAGGCGAACCCGAACACCGTTCCCGTCAGGTGCGTGTCGAAGTACTCCGTCACCTCCACGAACTCACCGTCGCGCAGTCGGATGACGTGGCAGTAGCTGTTGTTGTAGTCCCTCCCGTCCTTCGTCCTCGCCGTGCCGGACGTCAGCGCGACGACATACTCGCCCTCGGCGACCAGGCGGACGATCTCGGACCGGATCCCCGCCTCGAGCTGTCCGAAGAGCGGTCCGAGCAGGTTCTCCATCAGTTCGGCCTTGCCCCGGTACGTGCCCGATAGCGACGTAGTGCCGATGTTCGTCCACGTGATGTCGTCGGCGAGCAGCTCGAAGCAGGCGTCGAAGTCGCCTCGATTGCCGGCCTCGTAGAACGACCGGACGATTTCCTTGTTTTCGATCGGATTCAAGTTCGACACCTCCTGGCGACTTAGATGTTCAGTTGTACGCGTCGATGGCTTCCTCGACGTCGTCGAGGGCGTCCACGGCCTCCCGGTAGGTCTGGATCTCCTGCTCGACGAGATCCAGCTTGAACAGGGAGAGATTCCGGAACTCCCGCATGTCGAAGGCCGGCGTGGCCGGAGCCCCGGTCAGATCGTCGAGGCCTACCCACGGACCTACGATCGGTCCGAGATCGAATTCCCGAATCACGTAGGGGTCGATGTTCAGCTGTTGAACCATGACCATGTCCGCCTGCAAGAGAGCGAGCTCTTCGAACTTCGCGTCCATTCGCGCCAGCGCCTGACGCAGATCGTCGCTCCGGAGAAGGGCGAGATCCCCGGAACTCTTGAGATCCATGTACACGTTGAGCTCCGGTGTGAATACGGGGCCGTAGAGCAGGCCGACCCCGACCCGGTGCTCGCGGCCCGCGACATCGCTCGCATCGGTCCAGCCTGCCGTGCTGGTCAAGGCGCTCTGCGCCGAGGTGGCTTCATCCAGCGCTTGATCCAGGCGCGCTCGAGTGGCGGTTACGTTCTCACGCAGGGCGGCCACTCGGCTGGCTTCGACCCTGCGCTCGGACCGCTCGGCCACCCACCCGTCGGCCCACAGCGCGAGGAGCACGCCGAGAACGATCACGAGCAGCTCGGCGACCAGGCGCCCGAGCAGATTCGACTTCGTCTTCTTCCTTTCGTTCACTGCCGCTTCACGACTCCGTTTCTGTGCTGCGAGGATGGCCCCGGACAGGCCTCACGTACGGCGCTGTCAGCGGAGCGTCTCGAGTTCCTGCGCGATCGTCGTCTCCAGCTCTTCGGCGGAGAGGATCACTCCCTCGAGCAAGAGAGCCGAAAGCTGGGCCCAGTACATGCTGTCCCTGAGATATCCCTCGAAATTCGGACGCGTCCGCATCCGCATGAGGATTCGATCGGCGTCGGCACGGGTGGCGCCGATCTCCGGTGCATTTCTCTGGACCTCGGAGTAGCTCGTGGGGTCGCCCCCGCCCGACGCGCTCAGGAAGCGTCGCATCAGCTCCGGGTCGAACGTGCCCGCCCGGAGTCTGGGCTCGGGGTCGAGAACGAACGCCAACTCGCGGAAGTAGGTCTCGGTGATCCCCACATCGCCCCAGGCGCTCCATTGATCGATCTGCAGGCCGATCTGGTTGTAGTAGTCCGCGACCTGCCGCTTCAGTCTCTCGTTCTTCAAGAGACGGAGATCCCCCGTGGACTTCAGCTCCTCGATCGTGAACCGGGAGATCGTGGGGGGAAAGAGGACACCCGCGAAGTGGACGTTCATGACCAGCGAATCGGGATCGGGCACCGCGTCTCCGTCGCTCAGCCAGGCATCGACCTGCCGGGTGATCGCGAGTCGATTCCGCGACTGGTCGCGGCTGAACCGCAGGGACCGGATGTCGGCCCTTACGTCCTCTTGCAGTCGCTCGAGGTAGCTGACCGCACGAGCGGCCTCTTCGTGAGCCTGCATGGCCTGGTCGGCCCAGAGCGCGAGCAGGACGCCCAGGGTGACGATCGCGAGCTCACCGAGCGCCAGCCTCCAGCTCCCGAGAAAACGACCCACGAATCCCGTTGACACGCCCTGATCCCCCGTCATGCAGTTCTCCGGTGCGAGAGCAACCCGATCAATTCGAGACGACGTCCGCTTCAGAGAACGACGGAATCCGCTCTCCTGTCAAGACGCGGATCGTCGCGCGCCAAAGTCAGTCTCAGGGCCCGCCCAACACCTCGAAGTGAGCCGCCGTCTCATCCCAACGCGACAGGACGGCACGGGCGACGTCCGGGACATAACTGCGCTCGTAATCCTCGCCCTGGAATTCGATGACGTTCTGCAGCGAATCGAAGGTCATTACGGTAACGAATTCCACCTCTGATTCGTGGTCACGACGAAGGACCTCGACTCCCCTGTACCCTTCGATCGACTTTGCTTCGATGCCCGGAATCACCGTACCGGTCAGGACGCGCCAGTACCTGTCGGCATTCGCAATCGTGGTCCAGCCGTGCCAGATGCGCTTGATGGTCATCGATCAGCCTCGCTATGGGTATCGCATTGAATTCGGGTGCGTTCGGATCGTCGCGTCATGGATCTGCTCTCACTTGCTCCAGAACGTAGTCCGCCTGACCGGCCCGCGCTTGTCCAGCGTCCCTCTCCACCCGATCATCGTGACTGACGGACGTCTCACCTCACGGTCCCCGGGCCCTGAACTGTCCGGGACACGTGAAGTCTGAATCGAGAACCTTGAAGGAGTCGAGTTTCCGTGTCACTGGTTACGAATCGCTGGGTTCCCCCGCTACTGGGCGCATCTCTTCTCCTGCTCGTAGCCTGGACGAGCCCGAAGCTGCAAAGCTCGGGAACGACGGGAGCGACCATGACGGAAGGGTGGCAGGTCGACTTCTTCGACGATTTCGACCAATTCGACCCGAACAACTGGCAAGACCAATTGCTCTGGGTCAACGACGAGGATCAGTGTTACGTCCGAGACGGGCTTCACGGTACGCGGGAGGTCAGCGCTGGGACGCTCAAGCTCCGCGTCGTAGACCTGGGTGCGGCCATCGAGTGCGACAACCTCAACAAGTTCGGCGATCAGCACCCGCCCACACGGTACGTGGCCGGACGGATCACCTCCAAGAATCGCCAGGAATTCGTGAAGGGGCGCTGGACGGCACGGCTCCGCGTTCCCGACAGCGGGCAGGCCGGCATGTTCCCGGCCTGGTGGCTGCTCGGAGCGCGCAACGACGAGCCCCCGATCGAGGAGGAAGACGAAAACGTCTGCTGGCCGATGACCGGATCGGGCGAGATCGACATCTTCGAACACCACAGCGATGGCGGTCCCGATCACTACGCGGCCCGGGCGATCAAGAACCTCGGGTACTGCGGTGGTGGCGACTGGCAGCAGCTGATGCACGTGCAGGCAGCCCCGCTGGCCGACTACCACGAATACGCTGTCGAATGGGACGGTAGCGATCTGTTGTTCCTGCTGGACGGCGAGGTGGTCTACCGGGGCGAGGGACAGGGAGACCAGTTCCCGGAGCCGCTGTTCGCCGTGCTGAACTTCGCGAAAATCAACCCGTCTCCAATGACGGTCGATCGTTGGACGATGGAGGTCGACTGGGTGAAGCACGAGCGGAGGGTGGAGTAGCCCCGACGGCGGCCGACGCAGTTCCCGTCAGTCGACCACCCGGTCAGTCGCGAGATCCGATATGACATGCGCGGCCAGCTGTCCCCACCGGGCGTAAACCGCGGGACCTGGGTGGAAGCCATCTGAAGCCATCACGCTCGTATCTTCGGAAAATCGAAGACTGAGAAACTGTACGCCCTCCTCGGCCCTGGTCTCCGCCTCGAGGTCGAAGTCGAACAGCCGTGCTCTCTCACCCAGATACCACCGGAGTGGTTGCGGCAGTGCAGGAAATCCGTGGACCGGTGGCAGGCCGCACGCAACGATTCCCGAGACACCGAACAAGCTGCGCAGCAGGTCTCGTAGCTCCTTCTGCCGGCTGGACCAGGCCCTGCGACTGGATCCCGCAGTAACATCGTTGACGCCAAGGGAGGTAATGGCCACATCGAAGTCCTCCTCACCGAGCTCGCGAAGCCGTCGGAGTGTTGTAGCGGTCGTCGCACCTGTCCTCGCTTCGAGCCTCCATTCTACCGAGAAATTCGCCGAGAGCGCCCCGATGAGTTGTCCCGCGAGGGCTTCGTCCTGATGAGAGGCCCCCACGCCAGCGGCAGCCGAGTCGCCCACGATCAGAACCTTGAGGCGGGGACCTGTGCCGTTGAGACCTCGACGCGGGCCCGGCGGCTCCGGCATTCGTGGAATTGACTGCCGAACACGGTGGGCCTGCAGGAAAAGCACCGGCGCCAGCGGCAGAGTCGCCAGCAGGTGACTCCAACTGCTCACCGAAGGCGGCGTCCCACGGGGGCCTGTTCTCCCGTCCCCCACCTGAGCCCATCCACCCGACCTGCCTCATCGCGCTCGAAACGCACCTTCGCATAGAGCACGCGCGAGAACCACGCGCCATCTTCCGTCGGCACGAGTTCTGACTCACTGCCTTCGTTCGCACGAGCCAGCAAACGTCCGTCTTCTTCCCGAATATGCACTTCGAACCGGGGGCCGAAGGAATAGACGCCCTCCACTTCGGCCAACGCTGAACCGGAAACTCGATCGGCCAGTACGGGCGCATCCCGCGCGGTCGGGGATTCCCCGAGAGTCACAGCGGCGACGGACCGCCGAATCTGATCGCGAGCGACCGACTGCACGTTGCTCAGAATGACGACCGTCAGGCGCTCATCGAGATAGCGAGCCACGTCGCTCGCATAGCCGGTTACGCGCCCGTCATGGCCGATGACGTCGCGCCCGAACCTCCGAAATACGCTGACGCCATAACCGTACGCGTGCCCGTAATCCCGTGTGAGCTTCTCATAGGAGCTGTCCGCCAGAACCTGACCACCGTGCAACGCGCGGTTCCAGGTCAGAAGGTCTGCGGCGGAAGACCAGAGCGAACCCGAGCCCCGGGTGTAGGCTTCTGCAGGTGGCAGGACTCGCGTCCAACCGACCGTCCCCCATGGGTCGTAACCCGGAACCCGGTTTGTTACGACGGGCCCGGGCTCATCGTGCGCACTGCTCGACATGCCCAGAGGCTGGAAAATCCGAGTCGTCAGATAGTCACCGTACCCCACGCCGGAAGCCCGCTCGATGATCGCGGCGAGGACGGAGTATCCGCCGTTGCTGTAAGCGTACGCTGAGCCGGGCTCGTGAGTCAGCTCCATGGCGTCCAGGTCCGAAATGACGTCAACGAAGGACCCTCCCTGGCCGCGCGTCGCGCTGTAACGCTTCAGAGAGTACACATCCCCGACGCCTGATGTATGGGTCAGCAGTTGCTCAATGGTGATGGGTGCATCGACCTTGAACTCGGGAAGATGCCGACTCACCAGGTCGGTCGTCTTGAGCCTGCCTTCCTGTTCGAGAAGGAGAATCGCGGCGGCCGTGAACTGCTTCGAGATCGATCCGATGAGAAAGATGTCCGAGGTCTCGTGGGGAACCCCGAGCTCAACGCTCGCGAATCCGAACGGGCGCACCACAGGATCTTCTCCGTCGAACTGAATGGCGACGACCCCCATGAAGTCCCCGGCCTCGACGTACGGGGACACGACTCGATCGATCTCGGCCACCAG
>CBDTXM010000148.1:0-5972 GCA_965364445.1 uncultured bacterium
ATGTACAATCTACATCCTGTGGTGCGGTCATTCCACAATCTGTCGGCGTGCGACGGGGGACGCCGCGATACCGGAACGGGAACTCGAGACGCTCCTGCCGGTTTCCACAGCGTGACATCGATTCCGACGAGAGCGTCGAGAATCGGCCACGTGCTTCGACCCCCGGGGAAACGAAACGGATGTTCCTGATTCAGGTGGGCCTGGGTGACGCGCTCCAGACGAGTCCGCTGCTGGCGCTCCCCCTGCTGTTCGGGGCCGGAGTGCTGACGAGTCTCACGCCCTGCATCTATCCGATGATCCCGATCACGGCTGGAGTGATTACAGGAACTGCGGGGGAGGATGCGACGCGGGGTCGGGTCGTCGGTCTGACGCTGACCTATGTTCTGGGGTTGGCCCTGCTCTACGCTTTCGCGGGACTTCTTGCAGGACTGTCGGGTACCCTGTTCGGATCGCTCGCCTCGAGCTGGTGGGCCCAGGGGCTGATCGCGTTGCTCCTGCTGATCTTCGGCCTCGCGATGCTGGATATCCTGCCGGTACCCACCCCCCGACGTCTCACGACCTGGGCGGGTGGTCTCGGGGCGGGCTCTTATCCCGCCGTGTTTCTCCTCGGCGCGACGTCCGGGCTGGTCGCCGCACCCTGTGGCGCCCCCGCCTTCGCCGCTGTGCTGACCTGGGTCTCGACCACTCAGAGCGCGGGCCTCGGATTCCTGTATCTCTTCGTGTTCTCGCTCGGAATGACCGCTCTTCTGGTCGTCGTCGGCGTATTTTCCGGATCCGCACGGGTTCTTCCCACGGCCGGCCCCTGGATGCGCTGGCTCAAGAAGGCGGCAGGCGTGATTCTCCTCATTATGGCCGCCTGGTACGCCTGGCATGCCTGGCTGGCACTCGGATGACGGATTCCTCTGATTCGCAGGGAGTTGTTCCATGAAGCAGTATGGCAGGTATCGCCACCCGGCGGTCGCGGTTCTGCTCGCCGCGACCTTGCTCTGCGTGCCCGGTTCGCTGGATGCGCAGTCGACACGGATCGGCATCGAGATCGGCGCGACCCCCGCAGGGCCCTCGCTCGAGCGACTCGACGGCCCCGGAGGCACCGTGGACCTGTCTGCGTCGATAGGGACGCGCCCCGTACTCCTCGAATTCTGGGCTACGTGGTGCGAGAACTGCGAGGCGCTGCACCCGCAGATGCTCGCTGCGTTCGAGGAATTCGGGGATGAGGTGGAGTTTTACGCCGTCGCCGTCGGCGTCAACCAGTCGCCGAGGCGAATCCGGCGGCACCTGGAGAAGATGCCGCTCCCCTTCCCCGTTCTGTGGGACGAGAAGGGCGCAGCAGTCCGGGCTCTCCAGGCCCCGAACACCTCCTACATCGTGGTTCTCGACGCGACCGGTACGGTCACCTACACCGGCACCGGGGCGGACCAGGATGTCGAGGCGGCCATCCGGACGGCCCTTCGGACTTGACCGCCCGCTTCCCTGCGCCGCACCATGAAGCCGGTTCCGAGCCCTTGACCGACATACCCCGGAAGGACGATGCCGCATGCCGGTGTATACGACCGCCTGTCCGCGAAACTGCTACAGCACGTGCGGCATGCGGGTGCACGTCGAGGACGGCGAGATCCGCCGGATCGAACCGCACACGGGGAATCTCGCCACGCCGGAAGGCGTCTGCCTCAAGGGGCTGAGCTATGTGGAGCGGGTCCGGTCCCCCGACCGGATTCTCAGGCCGCTGCGCCGGACGCCCGCGGGAAGCTTCACACCGATCGATTGGTCGGAAGCGCTCGATCTGATCGCTTCTCATCTCCTCCGAATCCGGGAAGAATCAGGCCCGCAGAGCCTCTTCTACTATGCATCGAGTGGAACGAAGGGCCTGCTCAACGGGGCCGGCAGCGAGTTCTGGCGCCTGTACGGCGGCTGCACGACGACGTACGGCGATCTCTGCTGGCCGGCGGGCCTGGAGGCGACCCGCCTCACTCTCGGCGACAACCGCCACAACGCACCGTGGGACATCGCCAACGCGAGACTGATCGTGCTGTGGGGAAAGAACCCGGCCGAGACCAACATTCACCAGATGCCCTTCGTGCAGCAGGCCAGAGAGGCTGGCGCCACCGTCGTCGTCATCGATCCGCGACGCACCGAGACCGCCGAGTCCGCCGATCTCTGGATCCGACCGCGTCCCGGCACGGACGGGGCGATCGCGCTCGCTGCCGCGAACGAGATCATTCGGCTCGGGGGGATCGACGAAGCGTTCGTCCGGGACCACGTGCTTGGCTATGACGAATTCGAGGAGCGGGTCGCCGGACTGACGCCGGCGTGGGCGGCAGAGATCGCGGAGGTTCCGGAGGCGCAGGTCCGCGAGCTCGGCCGTTTGCTGTCCGAGGTCCGGCCAGCCACGATCAGTGCGGGCTTCGGCATGCAGCGCTACACGAACAGCGGACAGACCATGCGGGCGATCCTGGCACTGCTAGCGGTCACCGGCAACATCGGCCGGACCGGAGCCGGCTGGGTGTACGCGAATCTTCAGAGCGCCATCTTCGATCAGGTGAAGGACCCGGTGGCGTTCTTCCCCCCCGAACAACCGGACGGCGTGATGCGCGTCTCGATCTCGACGGCTCGACTGGGCCGAGACATGCTCGCGCAACGTGACCCCCCGCTGCGCATGGCATGGGTCGAGAGAGGCAATCCGGTCACGCAGAATCCCGAGACGAATCGCGTTCTCGAGGCGTTCCGGGCCCTGGAATTCCGCGTCGTCGTGGATCAGTTCCTCACCGATACCGCGCGCGAAGCCGACCTCGTTCTTCCCGCCAAGTCGATGTTCGAGCAGACGGACGTCATCGGTGCGTACTGGCACCCGTACATTCAGCTTCGGCAGAAGATCATCGAGCCGCCGGGCGAGGTGAAGCCCGAGACGGAGGTCTACCGCCTGCTCGCGGAACGATTGGGAATCCGGGAGGAAGACATCGCCGATCGGATCCCGGGACCCTCGGATGAGGACGTCGAGGCGTTTCTCGAGCGCCGACTGGTGCCATTCGAGGGCTTGAGCCTCGAGCGGCTGCGCGCGGGCCCCGTGCTTCCTCCGGATCACGAGGAGGTGGCATTCGCCGACCTGCGATTCCCGACTCCCTCGGGTCGTATCGAGCTGAAGTCGGAGGAGGCGCAGGGTCGCTGGGGTATCGATCCGCTCCCCACATTTCATGAATCACTCGAATCGACGCGCCGGGAGGCGAACGGCGGATCTCCCGAGGACGACAGTCCGTATTCCCTCTATCTCATGACCCCGAATACGAAGAACCGGATTCATTCCCAGTTCGGCAATCTTCGAATGATCCGCCGTCTGGATCCGGCCCCGGTCGTTCACATTCACCCGACCGATGCCCGGGCGCGTGGGATCGCTGACGGAACTCGGGTCCGCGTACACAACGACCGGGGAGAGCTCCGGTTGCCGGCCCGCATCGATCCGGGGCTGAAGGCAGGTTGCGTCAGCATCACGAACGGCTGGTGGATCTCCGATGGCGGCACGGTCAACTTCTGTTCGGCCGGCCGCGAGACCGATATCGGATTCGGAGCGGCCTTCCACGACAATCTGGTCGAAGTGGAGGCCTCCGCTTGAGAGGCGCATTCGTATTCGATCCAAATCGCTGCACAGGGTGCAGCGCTTGCGAGCTGGCCTGCTCGATCGAGAACCGACTGGGGACCGAGCGAAGCTGGCGCAGCGTCCTGACCTTCAACGAGCGGGGAATCCCCGGCGTCCCGCTGTTTCACCTGTCACTGGCCTGTAATCATTGCGAGACCGCAGCCTGCATGGAGGCGTGCCCGGCGCTCGCGTACGAGCGAGATCCGGCCACCGGAGCCGTCCTGATCCGACAGGACGCCTGCCTCGGTTGCGGGTACTGCGCGTGGGCCTGCCCGTACGGCGCTCCGCGATTCGAGCCGGACCGGGGCGTCATGGGGAAATGCACGTTCTGCTCGCACCGCCTGAGGGAGGGACGGAAGCCGGCCTGCGCCGCCCTCTGCCCGACCGGCGCGCTGGATTACGCAGAGCTTCCGGAAGCGAAGCTCTCGGCACAGATCGAAGGGATGCCGCGCACCGGGCTGGGCCCGTCGATTCGGATTCTCCCCCTGGATCGTCGTTCGGCGGCTGGATCCAACCGTTCGGTTGAGGGCGGTGGTACGGGCGAAGCAGGTGAAGGGGAACATGTGGGCGGGAACTCGTTCTTCCTGACGGCGCCCCTCCCTGCACGGCCGGCGGCGGCTCCCGCACCCTACGAGCCGCGGATCGAGCTGGCCGGAGAATGGTCGCTCGCCGCTTTCACCCTGCTGCTCGCCGTCCTGTTCGGTCTTCTGGCGGCATCCACCATCGGAAGCCGGGCAGTTTCTCCCGTACTGTTCGGGATCGTATCCGCGGTCGCGGCTGGATTGAGCCTCGCGCACCTCGGCAGGCCGAGCCGGGCGTGGCGAGCCGTGCTGGGAATCCGCCGATCTCCGGTGAGTCGAGAAGTGCTCGGATTCGGCCTGATGGCGGGGCTCGGTACGATCGCATTGGCGGTTCCTCAGGCCACCCCTTCGACCGCCGCTGCCTGGCTGGGGCTTGGTGCCGGTCTGCTCGCCCTCGTCTCCGCCGACCGGGTGTACCGGCCGGTCTTTCATGATGGAAGCCCCGCGCTGCACAGCGCCGGTGTGCTGCTGACGGGGCTCTATCTGGCCGCTCTCGCGTCCGGCTTCGCCGGGCTGGCCCTGCTCATCGGCGGATTCAAGCTGACGCGCTTCGTGGCGCGCAACAGGAGGGCGAACGAGGCCGGTCCCGGCGCAGGCATCCGCCGTGCAAGCTGGGCGAGCCGGATCGGGCTGGGATTCGCAGTCCCGGCGGTCGCCTGGGTCGTGGTTGGCGCACCTCTCCCGATCTGGGCACTCCTCGCCGCCGTGCTCGGGGAGGCCATCGATCGGGCGGAATTCTACTCCGAGCTCGAGATCATCTCTCCGGCCCGTCAGCAGCGTCTCGTCCTGGAGACGCGACTCGCAGCGATGGAGAACTCATCGTCCGAGCCGGCTGCCATCCCGATCTGAGCCTCGGAGTGCAGGCGGACCGACCGGGGCTCATCCCGCGGCGATCCTCCATGCCTGTGCGACCACGAAGCAGGTGGCGAATCCCATCAGGATCGGCAGGAAGGCCGAGACAGCTGTCCAGCGTGCGCTGCCCGTCTCCTTGTAGATCGTGTACAGCGTCGTCGAGCAGGGATTGTGAAGAAGGCTGAACAACATGACGTTCACCCCCGTCAGAGTCGTCCAGCCGGCGGCCCGCAGCAGGGACCCGATGTCTCCCGACGCTTCGAGCTCGAACATCACTCCCGGTCCTCCGCCTACGCCTGCCGCGCCCAGCATCAGAACCGACAGCATGAGAATCGTGGGAATCACGATCTCATTGGCCGGAATCGCGACGATGTAGGCCAGCAGGATCACGCCGTTCAGACCCAGCAGCAGGCCGAACGGGTCCGACCAGGCAATGAAGTGCTCGGCCAGGCTCACGCCCCCGACGCTCACGTTTGCCACCAGCCAGATGACGGCGCCGGCCGGAGCCGCGAATACGATCGCCCGCCAGAGCACGATCAGGGTCCTGTCCACGAGTGATGTATACAGGGTCTGAAGGATCCGGGGCGGTCGATACGGCGGAAGCTCCAGGCTGAACGCCGTCGCTTCACCGCGCAGCATGGTCCGGGACAGGAACCAGGACACGGCGAACATCGCGGCGATTCCGAGCAGGGCGACACCGACGACGGCCATCGCCGAAATCACGCCGGCGAGATGTGCCGGGACGAGGGCGCCGATGAAGATCGCGGCGAGCAGGATCTGAGTCGGCCACCGGCCGTTGCAGAGTGAGAAGTTGTTCGTGATGATCGCGATCAGCCTCTCCCGCGGGCTGTCGATTACGCGGGTCGCTACCACGCCGGCGGCGTTGCAGCCGAAGCCCATGCACATCGTCA
>CBDTXM010000149.1:0-5824 GCA_965364445.1 uncultured bacterium
GGCTCAGGAGGAGAGATGCCCTACGCGAGCGCCGAACTGATCGCCATTCTCGTCATGGTGTTCATGCTCGGAACCTTTGTTCTACTGTTCCCACTCAGCCGCAGGCTCGGCAAGGTGATGGAGGAATGGATTCAGCTTCGGCACGATTCCTCCCCCGACCGGGAGCGCATGAGGCGACTCGAGGAGGGACTGCGCCTCCTGCACGGTGAGGTCGAATCGCTGGACCAGCGGATGCAGCTGATGGGCGATCGGCAGGACTTCATCGAATCACTCAGCGAGACACGGAGAGGCGAATCGCTACCACCCGGAACGGACGTATCGGATTGAGCCCTCCAGCCGGCGCTCGAACGGTTCGGGTCATCGCCGGATTCCTGGGGGTGGCCGCCCTGCTGGGACTGTTCTTCCTGTTCCTGCCGGAACTCGACCTGGCGTTCACGGGGCTGTTCTACTCTCCGAACGCGGGCTTCACCCAGAACGGCTCAACCTGGGAGCGGGCTCTGTACGAGTCCGTAGACTGGATCGTCGGAATCACGGTCGTCGGCGCCGTCGGTGTGCTCGTGCTCGAAGCGGCTCGCCGAGGTCCGTTTCAGCGCCGTGGGAAGGTGGCCGCGCTGCTGCTGGTGGTCCTCGCCCTCGGTCCGGGCCTGATCGTGAACGGGATCCTGAAGGAGCACTGGGGCCGGGCACGACCGAGGGACGTCACCCAGTTCGGAGGAGATCGCGCGTTCACTCCGGCTCTCGTGATCGCGGACCAGTGCGAGCGCAACTGCTCGTTCTCGGCCGGCCACCCCTCCGCGGGCTTCGCGCTCGCGGCGCTTGGCTACGCCTGGGCGTCCCGGCGACGGCGGTGGGCGATCATCGCCTCGGCGACCGGTTTCGGCCTGCTGGTGGGCCTCGCCCGCGTCGCTGCGGGCGGGCACTTTCTCAGCGACGTTTTGTTCTCCGGAGTGATCGTCATCGGCCTCACCGTCGTCCTCGGCGATCGCTGGCTCGGCCCGCCCTCCGAACCGTAGCGGGATCCCCCTCACTCGTACGCGGGCAGCCCCGTGATCGCCTGGCCGAGGATCAGGCCGTGGATGTCGTGCGTGCCCTCGTACGTGTAGACCGATTCGAGGTTCGCCATGTGACGCATCGACTGGTACTCGACCAGGATGCCGTTTCCTCCGAGAAGCCGACGGGCTTCTCGGGCACACTCGCAGGCCATGTCGACGTTGTTGCGCTTGGCCATCGACACCTGGTCGGAGTTGAACGTGCCTGCGTCCTTCAGACGTCCGAGCTGAAGCGCGAGGAGCTGCGCCTTGGTGATCTCGGTCAGCATGTCGGCCAGCCGGGTCTGCTGGATCTGCGTCGCCGCGATCGGCTTGCCGGCGAACTGCACCCGGTTCAGGGCGTAGTCACGAGCTTCGGTGAAGCATGCCATGGCGGCTCCGATCGCACCCCACGCGATGCCGTAACGAGCCTGCGTCAGGCACATCAGAGGGCTCTTCAGCCCGCCCGATCCCGGAAGGAGATTCGCGTCGGGCACCCGGACATCCTGCAGCACCAGCTCGCTCGTATCGGAGGCGAGCAGGGACAGCTTCCCCTCCTGGTCCTTCGCCGAGAATCCGTCGCGATCCGTCTCCACGATGAACCCTCGGATCGACCTCGAATCGTCGATGTCGCCCGTCTTGGCCCAGATGATCGCCACGTCGGCCATTGAGCCGTTGGTGATCCACATCTTGGCGCCGTTGAGCACCCAGTCGTCGCCGTCCTTGACCGCCCGGGTCAGCATGCCACCCGGGTTCGAGCCAAAGTCGGGTTCCGTCAATCCGAAGCAGCCGATCTTCTCGCCCGTGGCGAGCTTCGGCAGCCATTCCTTCCGCTGCTCCTCGGACCCGAAGGCGAAGATCGGGTACATGACGAGCGCGCCCTGCACGGACGCGAACGACCGCAGTCCCGAGTCTCCTCGCTCCAGCTCCTGGTTGATCAGTCCGTAGGCCACGTTGTTGAGCCCGGCGCACCCGTATTCCTCCGGCAGATTCGCCCCGAAGAACCCGAGTTCGCCCATCTTCGGGATCAGGTGTTTCGGAAACGTGTGCGCCATGTAGTGCTCGTTGATGACCGGCATCAACTCCTCCTGCACCCATTCGCGCACCATGTCCCGCACCGCCCGCTCTTCCTCGGAGAGCAGTCCATCCACGTCGTAGAAGTCCACCCCTTCGAAGCTCATCTCGATCCTCTAAGTTTCGATGTAGTCAATGTTTTCGATCTCTCGTCGCACGACGGGGCGGGAATCGGCTTCGGGCCGTCCCCCACCCCGTCGGCGGGAATCTCTTGCCTGTGGTACGCTGTGAACAGGCGTGAACCGTCGCGCACGCCCCGACGGAGGCTCAGAAACGGTACCCGAGCGTCACGCCATACACCATCGCCCAGTCCTCACCCACGATGTCGAAGTTCAGGTTCGGGATGATACTGAAGCTGCCCGCGTGGATGACCCAGCCCGTGCCCAGCCGCATGAGAGCATCCACCTCCGTCTCCCGCCCCTCCGACTCCCCGTGCCCTTCCTCTGCCGAGAGTGACTCGAACGCATGCTCGCCCCCTTCCTCGCCCGGACCTCCATGCGCGTCTTCCTCGAAAAGGACTTCGTCAACCTGGGCGACCTCGATCCCGGTCCCGATATAGAAGATCAGGGGTTCTGCCCAGTGCTCGAAGGGCTGTATGCCCAGCTTCAGCATCGTCACCCAGTCCCTCTCGATGTCGCCGGCCGCGAACTCGAAGGCGATCGACGCAGCGACCCGCGGTCGGATCTGTCGCATGTACTCGAGGCCGCCTGTGGCTCCAGTCTCGTCATCTTCGAACTTCAGACGCGTTGTCCCGCCGAAGAAGACCGCCACCTCGTTCTTTTCGTGCGCGATGTGGCCCCCGTGCTCCTGGTGCTCGTCCCCGGCCTCGTGCGTACCTGCCGGGACCGCCGCTTCGTGCTCTTCCTGCGCAGCGAGGATACCGGGACCGACCAGCAGGAGGAGGATCGCAATCATCGAGGCACCGAGCAGGCGTACGACCGCATTGAGCATCATGCATCCTCACAGATTTCCGGTGTCGAGACCGTCCAGATCACGCTTCGCGCCGGCTGCGTACCCAGCCCCGAACGACTTCCCGGCCGATCCGCATGCCGAGATAATAGGCTGCAGCGAGCGGGATCGCCCACGCATAGAGCGGAAAATAGCCGCGCGTGCCCTCGACGGCGATCCAGATGGCGAACGGGATCGTTACGAGGAGCGCGATCAGGTGCTGCCCCCGGGATGCCTTCTTCTCGAGGTCCCAGACGCACGGGGGACACCATCCGTTCTCGTCCAGCGTCGACTCGGGCAGGTCCTGACCGCAGCTGCGGCAGGGCGCGCGCGGCCCCTCGCCGATCGGCCCGATCTCGAGCCGCCTACGACCTGGACTGGATCTCTTCGATAACTGCATCGGAAAACGCCGTGGTGCTGGCCGACCCGCCGAGGTCGGCAGTAACCGTTTCGCCATCATGAATCACCGTCTTGAGGGCTCCGCGAATCCTGGCCGCGGTCTCGTTCTGTCCCACGTGCTCGAGCATCAGGCATGCGGCGAGAAGGAGGGCGGACGGGTTTGCGATCCCCTTTCCGGCGATGTCCGGGGCCGAACCGTGAACGGCCTCGAAGATCGCGACGTCCTTTCCGATGTTGACCCCGGGCGCGAAGCCGAGTCCACCGACCAGGCCCGCCGTGAGATCGGAGAGAATGTCCCCGAACATGTTCTCCGTGACGATCACGTCGAACTGGTACGGATCGAGCACGAGCTGCATGGCCGTCGCGTCGACGATCCGGTCCTCGAACTCGATCGCGTCGGCATAGTTCTTCGCGACCTCGCGGCCGACCTCGAGAAACAGCCCCTGCGTGTTCTTGAGGATGTTCGCCTTGTGGACCAGGGTCACCTTCTTCCGCTTGTGCTCGATGGCGTACTCGAACGCGTAGCGGCAGATCCGGTCAGATCCGTACCGCGTGATCAGCATCACCGATTCGGCGACGGCCCGGGGGTCCTGGCGCATCCCGATGTAGTGTTCGATTCCGGCGTACAGTCCCTCCGTGTTCTCCCGTACGATCACGATGTCGATGTCCTGGTACCGCCCGCCGGGCACGATCGACTCGGCCGGCCGCACGTTCGCGTACAGGTCGAAGTGCTTCCGGAGCGCGACGTTGATCGATCGGAATCCGGCCCCGATCGGGGTCGTCAGCGGCCCCTTCAGGCAGAGGCGGTTCCGCTCGATCGAATCCAGGGTCTCCTGCGGCAGCAGGTCGTGTCCGTTCTCCACGGCCGTCAGGCCGGCGTCGTGCCGCTCCCACTCGATGGGGGCGCCGGCCGAGTCGAGTATGCGAACCACCTCTTCCGTGATCGCCGGTCCGATCCCGTCGCCGGGGATCAGGGTCACCGTCTGTATCATCTGGTTTCCTTTACGTAGTTCGACCCGTATTCGTGCTCCACCAGCTCTTCGCCGTAGTCGATCAGCTCGAGGATGTAGGAAGGTCGCTGCGTGCCCTCGAGCCGCGCACGTCCAGCCAGGCCGATCGCCTTGTTCCACGTCACTGAATTGAGTGCTCCCTGCGGGAGCAGTGCCCTCGCCACGAGGCGATCCCGGCCGTCAACGGTGGTAACCCGAACGCCGCCGAGTCCCGTGTAGTCCTCGAACAGCTGTCGAGTCTGGGGCGAGAACAGGTAAATGTAGGGACCGACCTTCGCCCACGTGGCACCCCCGCGACGCAACTGGTCGGCGGGCTGCCGGACCACGACGTCGACCACGTTGCCCTTCAGCGTGACCTGAACGTTCTCTCCGTATGTCCCGTGCAGCGATGCTTCCTCGGGAAGCGTGAGACCGGGCTCGGCCGCACAGCCGTTCATGATCGAGACTCCGATCACGAGACACGCGGTCGCGGCGAGCACGCCGCCTCGGCGCCCCGGAATCCGACCACCCGAAGCGCGGTTCACGATGGCGCCACGGCCATGGCGACCCGCTCGGCGAGACTCGCCGTCAGTGCGGGAGAATCGGCATTGCCGGCCTCGCCTGCGATCTCGCCCCACCAGACGATCGTACTCGACCTGATGTCGATCATCGCGAGCAGCAGGTGCGCCCGGTAGCTCGCGTCGGGCCCGTTCAGGTCCGCCGATGAGTCAGGTTGAGGATCATCGGGCCCCGGTGGGTCGGCTTCTACGAACAGGGAGATGGGAAGCACCACGTAACGGGTGTCGAACAGTGCCGAAATCGATCTCAGCTCGCCGTGCAGCGGCTCGTAGATCTGCTTGCGCTTGTCCGGTTTCTCGAGAAGTCCCTGGTAGGCCATCCGGGACGGGTCCGTCCGAATCATCGGATTGCGTTCTACCCGGCGGACCACGTCGGTCGGCAGCGCCCAGTCTTCGGCACCGCGGCTCTCACCGAGCGCGAACTGGAGCTCCGCGTCCATCGCCCGAAGTGCGTCCTCTTCGCCCGCGGCGCCTCCGGGCCAACCTCCTCCGGGAAGCGGTTCGACCGATTGCACGGGAACGAACACGACCGGCGTCCCGAACGGGAATCGAGGCATGCCCGCATCCTGGGCCGAAACGACGCCGGGAATCACGCCGACGGACAGGGACCCGACGATCACGGACACTGCGCGGGCCGCCCGGCGTGAAGAACTGCTGCCAACCCGAATCCGTCTCATTTCGGCTCCTCGCTCTGTCTCCGTCCGCCGAAACGGGCAACGGCGGTCCGCACGTCGTTCGTGATGATACCGTCTACCCCGCAGGCCGCCAGCCACTCCATCGCCGGCAGGTCGTCGACCGTCCACACCTG
>CBDTXM010000150.1:0-5693 GCA_965364445.1 uncultured bacterium
GGTGGCCGGCTACAGCGACTATTTCTGCGACCTGTCGCCGGCGTTGCAGGCGGAGATCATCGAGCGGACCGAGCACCAGGCCGTCTGATCGCCCCTATCGCAGCCCCGAACCACCTGCCGCGGTAAGGAGAACGAAGATCGCTCCGTATGCGATCTCTGCGAGACCGATCGCTTTCGGGGCCGCGGGCCTGTGGAGTGCGGACAGGCCCACGGTCGCCCGTGCCAGCAGCAGAGCAAGCGCAGCAACGGCCGACCAGGGGGCGAGCCCCGCCCGGGCGAGTCCTGCGCCCGCCACCAGCGCAGCCGCGTGCGCGACGTTCGAGGCCGCTGCCGAGCGTGGCTTCCCACGCTCCTGCCGGAGGCGGGCTCGCACGTAGAGCACGGTCGGTATCGAGCGCAGCGCGAGAAGAAACCAGACCACCAGCGCCGCTGCTCCCGTCCATCCATCGGCCATGACCATGGCAGGTGCCGAGACGGCGACCACGGTCGGAGCCAGCAGCTCGGGAAGCAGCCTTCGAGCCTGGTGACGGAGGTCGTACGCCGTGAACAGGAAGACGAATGGCGCGGCGATCAGGAAGGGTATCATTGGCCGGATCCCGGCCATTGCCCAGACAATAATCAGGGCGATCGTCGCTACGAGTGCGTACCCGAACGCGAATCGACGGGCGACTCGATAGCGCGGAGATGCGTCCAGCCGGTGCCGGTTCTTCCAGTACATGCGGCCCGGGTGGCGGACCAGGAATCCGGCAATGGCAGCGATCGCGATGGCCACGCCTGCCCCGCTGGGCGCCAGCAGCAATCCCAGCACGATCGGCTCGGCGAGAAAGCTCCAGCCGCCGTGCTCGACCGGCAGCGCGATCGAGCGGAGGTTGACCTTCGTCAGCCCGGGCTTCCCTGTCTCAGCTCCGGTCCGTCCAGCCAGCCCATCCGGCCGAATCCCGCGATGTAGCGCGCCCGCTCCGTCTGAAGCCGGAAGAACGCGAAGTCGGGCAACTGCAGGTACATCTCGGCCTCCGGATGCACCGCGAGGTAGGAGTCACGGTAGACCGAACGATCATCCTCTCGCTGCAGGCGCCCCACCAGCGTGAGGCGCGGCCGCATCATCGCATCATCCTCTCCGAGATACGGGGCGATCAGGACGGAAGTACGATCATCGGCCTCCGCATACTTGCGATGTACCGCCAGCTGGCTGAGCAGCGTCACGACATCGCCGCCGTCCACCGGAGCGAGGTCGATGATCGAGGCGTGCGGATATCCGGCTTCGGGATCCAGGGTGCTCAGAATGCCGCGGGTCGCTCCCGCGAGCAGTTCGCGCGCTTCCGAGGCGAGCGCTGCGCGTCCGCCCTCTCCGTGAGACTTGGTCATGATTGGCCCGCTCCTTCCATTGCGAGAAGATGGACAATCTGCTCATGCCTGCCTCGCGGTGCGAGGGTTGAATCACCGGCCGGTTCGGACATCCTGTCACGCGCGGAGGCCCGTCGCTCGACAAGTTGGCGCCGAGATCACGCACCCGCGGACCGGACGCGGCGTCCGATCCCAGTGGTTCGTCGATCGACGGCACCGCATTTCGTTGTAAAGAAATGACTTGGCGCACGCGGACCTGCACGGGCAGATTCGGTGAATCGACGCCCCCGGTACCGCACGACTCTTGCAGCTTCAGCAGGGATTGAACTCAGTTCGCCGCTGCAGGCAGCGTTCCCTTCGAGTCGGAGCGGACTCATGCGCAGATCGATGCTCTCGTTCGTGGCCCTGGCGGCCATCCTCGCGTTTCCCGTTTCTGTCGCGGCACAGTCGGCCCCGCAGACCGCGGAGCCCGAGGCGTTCTTCGATGAAGTTCACGCGCCCAACTGGCTCGGCACAGACATCCCCCATACCTCGATCAAGCGGCAACGGGGAGGCAGCTGCTGGAGTTTCTCGACCGTGGCCATGCTGGAATCGGAAGCGCTCCGGACCAACGAGGCCCTCGCTGAATCGCTGGCGGCCTCGAAGTCCGAGCTCGACCTGGCCGACTACTACCCCGTGTACTGGGCGTACGTAGAGAAGGCCCGGGAATACGCACGCAGAGGCGGAGTGAACGCGCGATTCACCGACGGCGGCCTCAGTCATGACGTGACCTGGCTGGTCGCCGAGTACGGGATCGTTCCGGAGTCCGATTTCGCAGTCGTAGAGGACTACGGGGCGATGCGTAACGAGCTGAACGCGGTACTGGAGCGCCACGAGAAGAGCGGCGACTGGGACGAGGCCGCGGTCGTCGCCGAAGTCCGCGAGGTGCTCGACCGGCACCTCGCGCCTCCTCCGGATGTGATCACGGTGGATGGTCGAACCATGACCCCGGTCGAGTTCGCTACCGACCATCTCGGTCTCGATCCAACCGCCTACTGGGAGATCACCTCCTACACCGACCTGCCCATGTACGGCCGCGGCGAGCTGGATGTGCCGGACAACTGGTGGGACTACGACGGATACTACAACGTACCGCTGGAAGATTTTCGAAGGCTGACGAACGCCGCGCTGGACGCCGGATTCCCGGTCGTATTCGACATGGACTGGGGGGACCCGGGCGCGAGCTGGAACGGTGCGGGCCTCGCCGTGCTGCCGCCTGACGCCGCTCCGGAGGGACCCGACCAGGCGCTGCGGCAGACCGACTTCGAAACCGGCCGGACGACCGACGACCACCTGGTGCTGGCAGTGGACCGGCGGGTAGTGGACGGGCACGATTGGTACCTGATCAAGAATTCGCATGGCACCGGTAGCGGCCGTCGAGGCTACGTATGGGTTCGCGGCGACTACATGGCGTTGCGCGTCCTGGCGATCATGGTACACCGGGACGCGGTAGACCCGGACCTTGCAGTGCGGTTCGAAGCGGCGGGATAGGAGCGACTGCCGCGATGTGCTTTTGACCCCGGACAGGAGGGAATCAGATGCGGCGAAGCTCACGGCAACCGTTTCTCGCGCTGGCGATCCTCGCTGGATTCACCGGATTGCCGACTGTCGCTTGCGGCCCGGCCGGCGACGGGACCCGGCTCGAAATCGCAGTCACGGTCCCCGCCGAGAGCGATTCGAGCTTCGACGGCCGGCTGATCCTGCTGATTTCCTCCGACACGACCGACGCGACCGAACCGAGATTCCAGCTGCGCTCCGAGCCTCACCGGACCGCCCAGGCCTTCGGAATCGATGTCGAAGGCTGGGTCGCGGGCGAGCCGGCGGTGATCGATGGCTCGGTATTCGGCTTCCCGCTCGAGAGCCTCTCGCAGCTGCCGCCCGGCGTTTACCGCGTGCAGGCGGTTCTGAACCGGTATGAGCGTTTCGATCTCGCGACCGGCCAGACCGTCCTGCTGCCGCCGGACCGCGGGGAGGGACAGCAGTGGAACCGGAAGCCCGGGAACCTGTTTTCCGAGCCCGTCGTGGTCCGGCTGGACCCGGAAAGCCGGGAACGGATCGAGCTGGTCCTGGATCGTGAGATCGCGCCGATCGAGCCCCCGTCCGACTCGCGCTACATCCGTCACGTCAGGATGCGCAGCGAGCTACTCTCGGAATTCTGGGGACGGGACATGTATCTCGGAGCGCACGTGCTCGTGCCGGAAGGATTCGACGATCATCCGGAGGCGGAGTATCCCCTGATGGTGTTTCACGGGCACTTCCCGAGTGATTTCGGGGGCTTCCGGACCGAGCCCCCCGACCCCGACCTCGAGTGCGAGTACAGCGAGCGATTCGATCTCGAGTGCTACAACCGGATCGTGCAGCAGGAGGCGTACGACTTCTACCGGCTGTGGACCTCCGAAGACTTCCCGCGTTACCTGGTGATCGAGATCCAGCATCCGACACCCTATTACGACGATTCCTATGCGGTGAATTCGGCGAGCCAGGGACCCTGGGGCGATGCGATCACGTACGAGCTGATCCCCTACATCGAAGAGAGATTCCGGGGAATCGGCGAGGGCTGGGCGCGCTTCCTGTACGGCGGTTCCACGGGCGGCTGGGAGGCGGCCGCGGCACAGATCTTCTACCCGGACGAATACAACGGCGCATTCGCTGCCTGCCCCGATCCGATCGATTTCCGTTCGTACGAGCTGGTCAACATCTACGAGCACCGGAACGCGTACTTCGACGAGGGACCCTTCGGGCGGATCATGCGCCCGGCCCATCGCGACTGGTTGGGAAACGTCAGTTACACGGTCCAGAACGAGAATCACAAGGAACTCGTGCTCGGTACGAACAGCCGCTCAGGCGGCCAGTGGGACATCTGGGAGGCCACGTATTCGCCGCAGGGAAGCGACGGGTATCCGCGACGGATCTGGGACAAGCGTACCGGACTGATCGATCCTGATGTCGCCCGCTACTGGCGCGACAACTACGACCTGCGGCACATACTGGAGCGGGACTGGGAGGAGATCGGGCCGAAGCTGGCCGGCAAACTGCACATCTTCGTCGGCGACATGGACAACTACTACCTGAACAACGCCGTCTACCAGATGGCCGAGTTCCTCGAGAACACGACCGATCCGTTCTACGATGGCGTCATCGACTACGGAAACTACGCCGAGCACTGCTGGAACGGCGACCACGAACTGCCGAACGCGATTTCGCGACTGCGGTACAATACGATGTATCTGAACCGGATCCTCGAGCGGATGCAGGAATCGTCGCCGACAGGGGCGGATCTCACGAGCTGGCGGTATTGAGGCGGCAGGCCGGCGGCGAATGACCCGGCAAGTCGCGTCCGAGATCGAGGTCGAGGAAAGCTCCCCTCTCTCGCCGCGCAACGTGGCGATCGGGATCGGGCTCTTCCTCGTGTTCACGGCCGCCGGCCTCGGGGCCGTGGCCTGGTGGGCGAGCCGCTCCGAGGCGGAGATCGTCTCCGAGCTGACCCACGCCTCTCGCCGTTTCGTGCTCGTCGCGCTGGGGCTGACGATCCTCGAGGCGATCGCCGGCGGTTATCGCATCTGGATTCTCGCACGTGAATTACTTCCCGGCTTTCGAGTCCGGGACGGACTCCGCACCCACCTCTACCTGCTTTTCGCGGCCGGCGTGACCCCGATGCAACTGGGGGGAGGCCCCGCGCAGTACATCGTACTCCGCAGCCGGGGACTCAGGCCGCACGACGCGATCGCGGTGCTTTCGATCAGCTGGGTTGGGGGAATTCTGGCGCTCGGGTTACTTGCGGGCGGCGGGATTGCCTACCTGACTGCGGTCGGTCGGGTCGATATCGGGGCCATCGTCGGGACTCTCCTGTTCACGGTGGCCGTGCTGTTCGGGATCGGCATCGCGATCACGGTATTTCCGTCGGCGATCACGCGGCTCCTGCACGGAGTGAAGGGGATGCGCCGGGGCCGCGTCGGCCGCCAGGTCCTGCGCGGCGCCGCCCGTTACCGCCGCAACATCCGGCTGTTCCGCAACTCGAAGCGGACCGCCTGGTCGATCAATACGGGAATCAACATCCTGATGGTGCTGCTGCGCGGCGCCACGGGTCTTGCCGTCGCCGCGGCACTGGGCATCCTGTTCCCGCCGCTCGAGGGCATGGCGCGCCAGATGATCCAGTTCGCGGTGATCAGCGTGGCGCCGAGCCCGGCGGGCAGCGGCGTCGCCGAGCTGACCACGGTCGGCCTGATGACTTCCCTGGTGCCGCCGACGGTGATGCTGGCCTACACGGTGCTCTGGCGGGCCTTCACCTCCTACCTCGGAGTGTTCGCCGG
>CBDTXM010000151.1:0-5646 GCA_965364445.1 uncultured bacterium
CGTCCACTCGAACGGACCGCCGGAGATCTCGGGGTGCCTCACGAGATGATCGAGTTCGAGGCATTCGACGGGATCACCTTGCGGGGGGAGTGGATCGAGCATGCAGGGACCGCCAGCGACAGGCCGGTAGTCGTGCTGGCTCACGGATGGACCGGCAACAGCGGAACGATGCTGTACGTGGCACGGCCGCTTCTCGAGGCGGGCTACCCGGTGTTCACGTTCGACGTTCGCCATCACGGTCGAAGCGACGATGCTCCGTTCGTCACCATCCGTCACTTCCGGGATGATCTCGCGCATGCCGTCCGGGTCGTACGCGAGCGGCGACCCGGTGCCCCCGTCCTGGTCGTTGGTCACAGCCTGGGAGGCTCGGCGGCGCTGCTGGTCGGATCAGCGGGTGCTCCGGTCGACGGGATTGCGGTGATTGCGGCCCCCGCCGACCTGATGGAGGTCACGGCGGGCATGTTTTCGGATCGAGGTCTTCCGGGAGGATTGCTGACGGGCGTGCTGCGACCGTTCTGGCAGCGTCGGGCGGGCGTGCCATTTCGAGATCTGGATCCTGCCGAGGGCGCCCGCCGCCTCGGGCTGCCGCTGCTCGTAGCGCACGGCGACAGGGACGCTCGCGTGCCCGAGGAGCACGCCGTGCGACTCGCCGGGAACGCCGGCACCGAAGTTCTCTGGATCGAAGGCGCGGAGCACAAGAACATCCTCGACCGGCCCGAATTGCACGAAGCGCTGGTCGCATTCGTGGATGCTGCAGCCCGGGAATCGGAGACAATCGACGTTCTCGCCGCCGTGATTCGTCAAGGCACGCAGTTTCTCGTCTGCCGCCGCCCCGCGGGAAAGCGACACGCGGGGCTATGGGAATTCCCCGGCGGGAAGATCGCCCCGGGTGAATCACGCGAGGACGCTGCCGCCCGGGAGCTGCGAGAAGAGCTCGATCTGGAATTTCTGCGCGCCGAAGCGTCTAGATTCTCGTTTCGTGATCCCGGCTCTCCGTTCGTGATCCACTTCATGGAGGTGGAAGCGGTGGGGCAACCGCACCCGACCGAGCACGACGAAATACGCTGGGTGTCCGGTCCGGATCTGCTGGACCTTGCCCTCGCCCCGGCGGACCGTGCGTTCGCCGAGTGGCTGACGCGGGACTGAGCGGCGATTGAGTCCCTCGGGACTCCCCCGTCTGCCTTCTCGACGCATGCGACCTCTACGGGTCCTCTGGGCCCTTCCGAACACGCTCCTCGGCCTGGCGCTCGGGATCATCGCCCTGCCGGGTGGAGGTGCTCGAATCAACCGGGGTGTGATCGAGGTATCGGGGCCTGCTCTCTCCTGGCTGCTCCGCCGCATGGTTCCGATTCGCGGAGGGGCCCGGGCGATGACGCTCGGGCACGTAGTCCTCGGGCGCGATGAGCGATGCCTGGACGAGTGCGGCGATCACGAGCGCGTGCACGTAGCGCAGTACGAGCGCTGGGGGCCGCTGTTTCTGCCCGCGTATGCGCTCGCCAGCCTGCTTGCGCTGTTTCGGGGCGAGGATCCATATCTCGGCAACCGGTTCGAACGGGAGGCATACGGTCTGGAACCAATCGCTTCGGCTGCCGTGTCGTCGGGCGCCGAAGAACCCCCGATCCGAATTCTGGCCGCCTTTGCCGCGATCTACCTGATCTGGGGTTCCACCTACCTCGCGATCCGCTTCGCTGTCGAGACACTTCCGCCGTTCCTGATGCTGGCGACCCGATTCGGCGTCGCGGGTATTCTCCTGTTCGCCTGGCTTCGTCTGCGCGGCATGCCGGTTCCTCCGCGTCGGGAATGGGCGGGCTCCGCGGCCGTGGGCGGGCTTCTGCTGGTGGGCGGCACCGGGGCCGTGGGGTGGGCCGAGCAGTGGATCCCGTCGGGGCTCGCCGCCCTGATCGTCACGATCGTACCCGTGTGGATGGTTCTTCTCGACTGGCTCAGGCCGGGCGGACAGAAGCCGACCGGACCCGTGGTGGCCGGGCTGATCATGGGATTCGCGGGCGTGGCGCTGTTGATCGGCCCGGTGGAACTGGGCGGCGGTGGTCGCATGCAGTATCTGGGCGCGCTCGTGGTCGTATTCGGAACGATCTCATGGGCGATCGGATCGGTTCTCGGTTCGCGATTCCCCCATCCGCCCGCGCCCCGAATGGCGGCGGCCCTTCAGATGATGATGGGCGGGTTGCTGCTTCTTCTGCTCGGTTCCGTCGTCGGCGAATGGAGCAGGCTGGACCCGGCCGCCGTGTCCACGAAATCATTGGCTTCGCTGGCGTACCTCATCGTTTTCGGTTCGATCATCGCATTCGCCGCGTACGTGTACCTCCTCAAGGTGTCGACGCCGGCCCGGGTCGGGAGCTACGCATACGTGAATCCGGTCGTAGCCGTCTTCCTGGGATGGGCGCTGGCCGACGAGCCCGTCACCCTCCGGGTGATTCTCGCCGCCGCGATCATCATCACGGGGGTCGTGCTGATCGTGACACGCCGCACTCCGCGATCATTGCCCGATTCGGCGGCTACCGGCGATACTCGCTGAATGAACCAGATTCCTCCCCGGCGACGGGTGCTGCTGGCCGAGCTCGAGCGGCGGAGCGTGTTCCGCGCTTCAGCGGTCTACGGCTCGGCCTGCTTCGTGCTTCTCGAGGCTCTGCGTCTCTGGGCGCCTGCGCTCTCGCTGCCTGCCGGAGTGCTGAAGGCGCTGGCCGCATTGATTCTGATCGGGTATCCGGGCGCCTTGTGGCTGGCATGGCATTACGAGGTTACCGACGACGGCGTCGATCGGACTGATGTAGCCAGCTCCGGCGACATCCGGCAGCGCGTGGACAGATCGCGAGTTCGGCGCTGGGCTCCTGTTCTGCTCGGCGCGATCGGGGTTCTTCTCCTCGCCGGCTCCGCAGCACAGGTATTCCTTCTCTGACCGGCGACGCATCATGCGGGGAAGGACGGGCAGCGCCGGGGAGCCCGATTGCTTGCTTTTCCCCCGGTGCTCTGCGAGACTCCGCGACTCGCGGTCGGTACCGGTACCGACCGCGCCCCCGCCGGAACGCGGGGTGGCCGTTACTACAGGAGATACAATTCATGACGCAGAGCAGATTTGCCGTCGTCGCGCTGGCCGGGATGATTGCACTCGCCGGTTGTGCCGACGCCGAGCAGGATTCCGCCGCCGAGACCGAAGCGGTCGCCGGCGCCGGAATGCAGGGGGGAATGGGCAACCCGCACTCGGACATAGGTCCGGCGCAGGAGGGGATGCCCAACCCGCACGCGGCCGGAATGCCCGGCGCAGGAGGCACGGGGAACCCGCACGCTGCCGGGGCGATGCCCGGCGAGGACGGGGTCATGACGATTTCGTTCTCCTGTCCGGAAGACGTTACTCTGAAGCTCGCTCTCTACTCGGAGGAGGATCGGGCGGAAGTGACGCTGATGGGAGAGATGCACGATCTGGAGCGGGTGCGCTCGGGTTCGGGTATGAAGTTCTCCGACGGAACCTGGAGCTTCTTCAGCAAGGGTCCGGAGGCGATGGTGATGAAGAACGATGAGCCCGTCGTGAAGGACTGCGTGGCGGTCGGTCACCCGTAGTCACGCCGGGGGAGGCGATTCGCTCCTTTCCGGGAGGCGAGTCACCCGACAGGTTCCGATCGGGCCCGGGGAGCGAAGCCGCTCGCCGGGCCCGAATCGCGTCGGGTCTCTGCTCGTACCTCAGTCGGCGGTCTCGTCTCCAGCCGAACCCTCTGCTCGAGGTGTCCAGGCCCGGCAGGCCAGAACCGGCAGAGGGGGATATTTTCGCATGCCCGGGTACACGGAGGATGCGCGGCACAGCCAGAATTCCGAGCCTCGATCGCTCCTGATCGTGCGCGCCCAGTCACAGCTTCGGCAGAGTCCCGGGTCCAAGTTCATTCACTCGTTTCTCTCGGGTCGAGCGGAGCCCGATCGAGTTCGTCCGCTCGCACGGTGCTGCGGCATCGACTTGTCGCCGACCCGTCGAAGGTTCGATCTTCCAGTCTAGGGGCGGAGGCCGTTCGCGCGCCAAGGCCTGCGGGAAGGTGACCCGTCTCGTTCCGGTCCGGGACTCGGTTACGGTTCATGACGTTCGGTCCGGTTGGCTCAATGCCCGCGTGGCAGGAGGACTTGAGATGGAAATGCCGACTCCAGGAGCCGCGCATGCGAAGTTCGAGAAGCTCGTCGGGTTCTGGCGGGGAGAGGAGCGCGTGCACCCGAGCCCCTGGGATCCGAAGGGTGGAGAGGCGATCGGTCGTGTCCGAAATCGCATCGCGCTCGATGGCTTCGTGCTGATCCACGACTACGAGCAGGAGCGAAAGGGTCGCATCGCACTCCGCGGCCATGGCGTGATCCGGTGGGACGCAGCGGCCGAGCTGTACGTGCTCACCTGGTTCGACTCGATGGGGATGCCCCCGAACGAATTCCGGGGCGAGTTCGATGAAGACGTGCTGACTCTCACGAACGAGGAACCCGGAGGATGGATACGGGCCGTCTGGGACTTTGGAGAGGAAGGGCGCTACAGCTACCTGATGGAGGCGTCTCCGGACGGCGAGACGTGGAAGCCCCTCATGGAGGGCGAGTACCTGCGGGAGGGTTGAGGCCTCCCGCAGGCACGGGCGCGCTGCATTGGCGGGAGCGACTCAGCGGATTTCGACCAGTTCGATCTCGAAGGTCAGAGCCTGTCCGGCAAGGGGGTGATTGGCGTCGACCGTGACGCTCTCCTCGCCGATCTGGACCACCTGCACCGGGATCGACTGTCCATCCTCGGTCTGCATCTGCAGCTGGTCTCCCTCGGTGACTTCCATCCCCTCGGGGAACTGGCTCCTGGCGATGGGAATCCGGAGATCGTCGCGTCGGGGTCCGTAAGCCTGCTCGGGCTCGATCCTGGTGCGTGCCGATGCGCCGGGCTCCAGACCGATGACGGCTTCCTCGAATCCCGGGATCACCTGACCCGTACCGATGGTGAATTCGAGCGGTTCCCGACCCCGTGAACTGTCGAAGATGGACTCGTCGTCGAGACTTCCCGTATAGTGGACTGTGACGGTATCGCCGATCACTGCTGCGGCCATGATGATCTCCTGACGGTTGTCTGATCCTGGAAACGGGCTGAGGTTACCGGGGGACACGCGCCGGTGCAAACCGACGCTCCGGTCCGTGGGTGTGGAATGAGGATTCTCGAGGGAGAGAAAGAGATGAGAATGGATTCGATTCGAAAAGGGCTTGCGGTGGTGACGGGGGTCCTGGCGCTTGTCCTGTCCCTGCCGCACGCGGGTCAGGCCCAGACGGCGGCCGACTCGGCCGCGATCCGCGCCACCGCGCTGGACTACATCGAGGGATTCTATACCGGCGATGCGGAGCGGATGGAACGGGCGCTGCACGACGACCTCAAGAAGCGGATCGTCGAACGCAAGCCCGGTGAGCCGGAAGTGCTCGACGAAATGACCGCCGAGGAGCTCGTGGCCATGACGTCCGGCGGCGGCGGCAAGGGAATGCCCGAGAATCTCAAGCGGTCCGACGTGACCATCCTCGACGTATTCGGGCAGATGGCCTCCGTCAAGATCGTCGCAGGGATGTGGGTCGACTACATGCACCTCGCGGAGGTGGACGGGGAATGGAAGATCGTGAACGTGCTGTGGGAGATGCTTCCGC
>CBDTXM010000152.1:0-5626 GCA_965364445.1 uncultured bacterium
TCGGTCGTTCCGCTGCCCAGCGACGATATGAAGGGCCGGATCATCGGCAGGGAAGGACGGAACATTCGCTCGTTCGAGCATGCCACGGGTGTGGATGTGGTCGTGGACGACACGCCCGAAGCCGTCATTCTCTCCAGCTTCGATCCGGTTCGCCGCGAGATCGCTCGAATCGCGATGGAACGACTCGTCTCCGACGGACGCATTCACCCCGGCCGGATCGAGGAGGTCGTGGAGAAGGCCAGCGAGGACGTCCGGGCGGAGATGCACGAGGCGGCAGAGCAGGTTCTCTACGAACTCGGCATCCACGGTCTGCATCCGCAGCTGGTGGAGGTCCTGGGAAATCTCCGCTTCCGGACCTCGTACGGGCAGAACCAGTTGGCACACGCCCGCGAAGTCGCGCTGCTGGCGGCCAACATGGCCTCCGAACTGGGCCTCGATGTCGAGATGACCAAGCGCATGGGACTGCTTCACGATATCGGGAAGGGGCTGACCCACACGCAGGAAGGCAGCCACGTCGAGATCGGCTACGAACTCTGCAAGCGGCACCAGGAGCCGGACGCCGTGCTCAACGCGATCATGGCCCATCACGGAGAGGAACCTGCCCGGTACGCGGAGACGTTCCTGGTTACGGCAGCCGACGCGATCTCGGGCGCCCGGCCCGGGGCGCGCCGCGAATCGTTCGAGCACTACGTCAAACGCCTGGAGAAGCTGGAGGAGATCGCGCAGTCCTACGCCGGAGTGTCGAAGGTGTATGCGATCCAGGCGGGACGCGAGATCCGGATCCTCGTCATGCCGGAGAAGATCACCGACGAGGAGATGGCGACGCTCAGCGAGGAAACCGCGCGTCGCATTGAGGAGGAATTGCAGTACCCCGGCCAGATCAAGGTCGTCGTGGTGCGCGAAACCCGAGCCGTCAATTTCGCGCGCTGACCCGACGTCGACCGAGCCGCCAAACGAGTCACTCCGGAGGAATCGATGTCCGCGAAAATCATAGATGGAAACGCGATCGCCGCGTCGGTACGCGAAGATGTGAAGACCGAGGCCACGGCACTGCGGGGGAGGGGAATCGAGCCCTGTCTCGCCGTGATGCTGGTGGGAGAGGACCCGGCGTCACGCGTGTACGTCGGAATGAAGGAGAAGAAGTGCGCCGAGGTCGGCATCCGGAACATCGATGCTCGCCTCCCCGCCGATACCTCGCAGGAGGAGATTCTCCGCATCCTGGATGAATGGAATGCGGATCCCTCCATACACGGCATACTCGTCCAGCTTCCGCTGCCGGATCACGTGGACGAGAGAACCGTCACGGAGCGGATCCTGCCCGAGAAAGACGTGGACGGGTTTCACCCGGTCAACGTGGGTCGGATGTCGGCCGGCGATCCCGATGCATTTCGTCCGTGCACGCCGCACGGCGTCCAGGTCATGCTGAAACACATCGGATGGGATCCTTCGGGCAAGCACGCGGTCGTCGTCGGCCGCTCGAACATCGTCGGGCGCCCGATGGCCACGATCCTCTCCCAGAAGGAGCCGTGGGCCAACGCTACGGTCACGGTCGCGCACAGCCGTTCGGATGACCTGGCGGGCATCTGTCGCCTCGCCGACCTCCTGATCGTCGCGGTGGGCCGACCGGAGTCGGTGACGGGCGACATGGTCAAGGACGGCGCGGTCGTGATCGACGTGGGCGTCAACCGCGTGGACGACCCGAACGCCCAGAAGGGCTATCGGCTCGTCGGGGACGTGGCATTCGACGAGGCGAAGGAAAAGGCATCGTGGATCACGCCGGTACCGGGTGGCGTTGGACCGATGACGATTGCCATGCTCCTTCAGAATACCGTCACGGCAGCCGGTCGCTCGGCCGGAATGTCCTGATTCGAGGTGCCGTCCACGGAGGCCGGTCCCGTTCCGGGTGCGAGCCCGGAGACTGCCGTACCGGTGGCGGAGGTGAACGCCGCCGTGGCCCGGCTCCTGGAGGAGAGCTTCGCACCCCTCTGGGTGCGGGGCGAGATCAGCAACTGGAAGCCTCACAGGTCAGGTCATCGCTGGTTCAGTCTGCGTGATGAGGACCACCAGCTCTCCTGCGTGATGTGGAAGGCCGACGTCGCCCGCCTGCCGGCAGAGCCGGAGGACGGCATGGCGGTCGCTGCGTTCGGCAGTCTCGGACTCTGGGAGAAGCGCGGTGACTTCCGGCTTGTGGTACGGACGCTGGAGGCGGAAGGCGAGGGACTGTGGCGCCTGGCGTTCGAACGGATCCAGCGGAAGCTGGCGGAAGAGGGGCTCCTGGACCCTTCGAGGAAGCTTCACATTCCTCGGGTGCCCCGCACCGTAGGGATCGTTACCTCCCGTTCGGGCGCTGCGCTGCGGGACGTGGTCTCGGTCATCCGACGCCGGGCGCCGTGGACCCGGATCCTGGTGTCGGACTGCCGGGTGCAGGGGGAAGGTGCCGCCGAAGAGATCCGCACGGCTCTCGCCCGACTCGTCGAGGAGGGCTCGTCCGACGTGATCCTGCTGACACGCGGGGGAGGCTCGATCGAAGACCTGTGGGCCTTCAACGATGAGGACCTCGCCCGGGCCATCTCTGCGAGCCCCATTCCGATCGTAACGGGCGTTGGACACGAAATCGACTTCACCATCGCGGATCTCGTCGCCGACCTGCGGGCGCCGACACCGTCGGCGGCGGCCGAGGCGGTGACGGCGGAGGAGTCGGTCCTCCGGTCCCGGCTGCAAGGCCTCGAGGCGGCGCTCGTCCAGGGGCTGCGAGGCCGAATCCGAGGAGATTCGGAACGGACTCGCCAGGTGGGCCGGGCGCTGGAGACCGCATGGCGAAGGGTCGCCGAATCTCGCCGCTCGCGCCTCGCGATCCTCGCAGGCCGCCTCGAGGGTCTCAGCCCACTCGGCGCCATGGAGAGAGGATTCGCTGTGCCGCTGGATGCATCCGGCTCCGTGCTTCGCTCTGCGACGAGTTTCTCGCCGGGTATGCGATTCGAGTTGCGTCTGATCGACGGTACCGTCCGCGCGGAGACGATCGAGGTCACCGAAGCCGGGAGATGACGGAGACGATGATGAAGGAAGCGATGGAGCCGCCGACAGTGGGATTCGAGGGACAGCTCGAGGAGATCGAGACCATCGTCGAGCGCCTCGAATCGGGCGAGGTCGAGCTCGAGGAGGCGCTTGCCCTGTTCGAGCGGGGCATCGCGCGACTTCGCCAGGCGAGCCTGCTGCTGGAGCGAGCCGAGGGGAGGGTGGAGGAACTGATTGCCTCCGCGACGGGGGAGCTGACCCTGGAGAGCTTCGAGGGGAAGGAGATGGACGAGGCGGAGGACGACGAGGGATGACCGGACCACCGGCTACGACCCCTGCCACGATCCTCTCACGGAGGTCCCGGATCGAGGAAGCGCTGCGGGCGTTCCTGGACCGGGAGCTCGAGGGCATCCCTCCGGAGGTGGCGGAACCGATCGAGTATGCCGTCATGAGCCCGGGGAAGCGGATCCGTCCCCTGTTGATGATGGCGGCCTACGAGTCGGCCGGTGGGGACGGGCCGAGAGTCGCCGATCTCGCCTGCAGCGTCGAGCTCGTGCATGCCTACTCGCTCGTTCATGACGATCTGCCGTGCATGGATGACGACGTATTGCGACGAGGAAGGCCGACGGTGCACGTCAGGTACGGAGTGGGCCCGGCCGTAATGGCGGGCGCGGCACTGATGCCGATGGCGGTCCAGGCGATCGTCGATGCGGCCCCATCACTCGGACTCGAAGACCGGGCCGTCAGGTCGATGGTCGCGATGCTGACGTCCGCCTCGGGAGCGACCGGAATGGTCGGCGGACAGCTGCTGGACCTCGAGGCAGAGGGACGTCCCGTGGAACGCGACGAACTCGAGTGTATCCACACGGGCAAGACCGCGCGTCTGATCAGTGCGTCGGTCGCGCTCGGGGGCATGGCAGCGGGAGCGGATCGGCGGGACGTCGAGCGACTCGAGCGATTCGGCCTGCGTCTCGGGCTCGCGTTTCAGGCGATCGATGACATCCTGGACCTCCGGGGAGACACGGAGGAGCTCGGCAAGGAATCGGGTCGTGACAGTGTCCTCCGGAAGGCGACCTATCCCGGCCTGTTCGGGATCGATGAGGCGGAGGTAATCAGCAGGGATCTCGCGCGAGCCGCGTCTGCCGAGCTGGCGGAACTGGGCCGCGCCGACGGCCTGCGCGAGCTGGCGCGGTACATCATCGACAGGAGCCACTGACGTGCGAGTCGGAGTCCACGGACACCCGGAGCATGCGACGCTGCGCGAAGCGCTTCGCACGCTGGAAACGTGTGCGGATCGGCTGGGTCTGCAACTCTTCCTGTCCGACGAGATCGCGGAATGCCAGGATGAGAAAGGTCGGCGCATCCTGGAGGGCCCCGCGATACCCGAGAACTTCGAAGGCCTGGATGTACTTCTCACGCTGGGTGGAGATGGTACGCTCCTGCACGGAGCGCGGGCGGCCGGTCCCAACGACGTCCCGGTGCTCGGCTGCAACCTCGGGCACCTGGGATTTCTGACGGCGGCACCCGCCGGCGAACTATGCAGCGTGCTCGAGCGTTTCCAGGCCGGCGAAACCGTCGAGGAGAAGCGACTCACGCTCGACGTCAGCGTCGAGCGACCGTCCGGCTCGGGCGAGACGAAACAGGGGCGGGCGTGGAGCGGCTACGTTCTGAACGATGCGGTGGTCCACAAGGGAGGCTTCGCGCGTCTGATCAGCCTTCGGGTCTGGGTGGATGACGAGGAAATCGGGCAGTACAGCGCCGACGGAATCGTCGTGGCGACCGCAACCGGCTCGACGGCGTACAGTCTCTCGGCGGGGGGGCCGATTCTGGTTCCCGAAATGGACGCGATCGTCGCCAGTCCCATCTGTCCGCACACCCTCGCGGTGCGACCCGTGGTGGTGCCGGGCAATTCCGTGATCACGATCGAATTGACCAGCGATGTCGGGGGCATTCTCGTGACCGTGGATGGTCAGGCCGGCGGCACCGTCGCACCGGGAGACAGGGTCCGGGTCGCTCGCTCGCCGCATCCGGTGCGTCTCGTACGGCTGCCCGAGGACAATTTCTTCAAAGTGCTTCGCCAGAAGCTGCGGTGGGGCGACGTACGACCCAGCCGCCGGTGATGTGGACTCCTTGATCCGGCGAAGGGATCGTCTGTCATGCTGACAGAGCTTCGCATCCGGAACTACGCCGTGATCGACGACCTGTGCGTCGAATTCGGTCCCGGTCTCACGGTGTTGAGCGGTGAGACCGGAGCAGGCAAGTCGATCGTCGTCGGCGCCCTCTCGCTGTTGCTCGGTGAGCGAGCCGCGTCCGACGTGATCCGCACAGGCGAGGATCGGGCAGTCGTCGAGGGAGTGTTCGAGATTCCCGACGACCCGGTGTTCCGGGCCCGCTGCGAAGAGGCCGGGATCGATCTCGCGGACGAAGCGCTCATTCTCAAGCGGGAGTTGCAGCGGGAAGGACGGAATCGGGCCTGGATCAACGGGTCACCTGCGACCGCCGGCCTGATCGGAGAGCTTGGATCCGCGCTCGTGGACCTGCACGGCCAGCACGAACACCAGGCACTGCTGCGCCCTGCACCCCAACGCCGGATCGTGGACGAGTACGCGGA
>CBDTXM010000153.1:0-5533 GCA_965364445.1 uncultured bacterium
ACAGAAGGCCCGGAGCGAATCCGCTCCGGGCCTTTTGTCATCCGGTCGGAGGTGGCGGTCCTACTCGATCGCGATGCTCTGGCGCGCCGACACCCAGAGGATCTCGTTGAGCTTGGGATGTCGCAGCAGGAGCTCCGATCCCTTGCTGGAGAGCCGCTGCTCGGTGAACCCCATCAACACCAGGTCGGCGTCCGCGGACTTCGCTTCCACCAGGCGTGAGAAGTCGATCCGGTCATCGGTGGGGAACACCTGCAGCTTCCGCCCGGAGATCGCGATCCGTCCCTCCTCGATCAGATCCATGAGCTCGGCGGTCCGCTCCTTGACCTGCGTGTCCGGGAAGGCCGCGAAGATCGAGAGCTCCGCCTCGTCCCAGTCGGGATGGCCGAGCAGGATGTAGGAGAGCAGGATCATCAGGCTGGCGTTCCGATAGTCGTGCCAGGTCAGCCAGATGTGGATCGATGCCCGGTTCCCGAAGTGATGATCTCCGTGGCGAAGCACGAGCGTGTCCATTCGCGTCGTCTGCGCCAGAAGCACCCCTTCGCGCACCTCCTCGACGACCTCGACGGGATCGTGCACGGAGAACTCGAACAGGACCGTGTTGTTCTCCACGCCGGCGATGCCCGGCGCCTGCAGGGTCTGTGCGAGGGCCGAGCGCATGGAAGGGCTGATCATCGTGTCGACGAATACGCCCGAGGGCCGCTGCTCCTGGATCTCCAGAAGACGTTCGTGCACGACCTGGCTCTGTCGGTAGTTCTCGTCGGTGAGGAACCCCTTGATGTAGTGGAGGTAGGTTCCGAATCCGTAGCGATGACTCAGCCAGGTCAGCATCAGCATCGGCGCAGACCGGTCGAAAGTCCGATCGGTCACGGTGATGATGCTCGGCCGCCACTCGTCCGGCGGGGTCTTCTGCAACCGGATCTGAAGCCGCCGGGTCATCTGGGTCATCACGCCCTGGAAGATCGCGCCGAGGTCGTCTTCGTGGTCCATCGACCGCTGGATCCCCCAGTAGAGCACCGCCATCACCACGATCGCCAGGAGCGCGTAGAGCGGGTCCATCTGGAACATCAGGAAGAGGCAGATCACGGCACCCGCAAGGCTGATGTACCAGCGGGAGCGGAAGCTTGGACGGTAGCTCGGACGCGCCGCGAAGTGCTCGAGGAAGCTGATCGCGCAGAGCGAACCGTAGGTCACCATGAAGAACATCGAGATGATGCGCGCCACGAAGTCGACGTCCCCGAACAGGGCGACCATGAAGGCGAGTCCCGCCGTGAGGATGGTGGCGTTCTTCGGTTCGCCGAGCTCGCCGACTCCGGCCGACAGGAATTCGGTTGCCCGCTCGGTCGGAGTGATCCGGTCGCGAGCCAGGGCCTGCAACGTCCGCGGCGCGACGAGGATCGAGCCGATCGCGGACGACACGCAGGCGGCGGCCAACCCGATCGGGATGATCGGACCCCACAGGGCGATGTCGGACATCACGAGGCGCTCGGTGTCGGCCAGCATCACGGTCGGCGCCGAGGTGGCCAGCTTCCATGCGATCAGCACGTACATCAGCATCCCCACCACCGTCGCGGTCATGATCCCCAGCGGAATCGACTTCCGGGGCTCCGCGAGATCTCCTGACAGGCCGACGCCGGCGGTCATGCCCGTGAAGGCCGGGAACACGATCGCGAACACGACCATGAACGGATCCTTCACCGACATCTGGCTGAACAGGATCGGCGACTCCGCCGCGGCTCCGGGAATCGCGTGTCCGAGCAGGAATGCGGCGAGCGATACCGCGAGCACGCAAACCACGACCCAGAGCGCGGCCACACCGATACTCGCCCCCCGGGTCAGCATCAGGCCGAGCAGCAGCCCGATCGCAGGAAGGGAGATCATCCTCGGGTCGAAGGCCATTCCGATCGCGGACTCGATGATCGGAGACAGCGGACGAAAGGCCTCGGCGAAGGCGATCAGGTAGAAGGCGACCGAAATCGCCTGCGACAGGTAGAGCGCGATCCCTATGGCTCCACCGATGCTCTGGCCGAAGGACCGCGAGATGATGAAGTACTCGCCGCCGCCCTCCACGCGGCGATTGGTCGCGATCTCGGCGATCGCGAGCGCCGTCGGGATCGTGACGGCGTGGCCGAGGGCGACGATTCCCAGCGTCCCGATGAAGCCGGTATGCGCGACCGCGTATCCGAATCGCAGGAAGAGGATCGCGCCGAGAATCGTGCTGATCGACGCGAGGAATACCGGGGCCGTCCCGAACCCGTGTCCGCCCGTCTTGCGATCGGGCCCGGCCTGGGACACGGCGCTCACGGATACCGCTCCGGGTCGGGCCGATTCTCTTCGATCTCCACCTCCTGCCGGGACGGATCCGTGGCTTCGTGGAAGAGGGGGAGCGGGCCACCGGCGCGCAGCGCCATCGCGAGAGGCACGCCGACGGCAAAGCCGATCGCTCCCGTGACCAGGTAGCGTCCGGGGACGAGCCTCGCGGTGAGCATGAGCGCTCCGCCGAACATGAACAGCGCGGCCAGGACGACGTTCAGCAGGTCGGAAGAACGGCGTGAAACGGTCACCGTCCCCACCCCTGCGAGCAAACCGACGAGGAAGCTCCAGGTGAGCACGATCAGCAAGAGCAGCCAGCCCAGCAGTGTCTGCACAGGGATTCTCCGTGCGCGGGAACCGGGGACGAATCGATGGTCGAATCTACAACTGCTGCCCGGGAACGCCACGACGTCCGTTCCCGGCTGCGCCAACCGGCGGCGACCCGGCACGCATTCTGCTAAGGAAGTGCGCGCTTACTGGACCCCGGAGACCCCGGACGTTAGCGTATTGGCCCCCGGGATGCGGGGATGGGAAACCCGGTTCGAGGATCGCGCGTGATGAGATCGGCCATCATCATTCTTGCATTCGGCTTCGCGGCCTTGACGAATGCAAGTACCGAGGCGCTGGCTCAGAGCCTGAAAGGCTCGCGGGCCTCGCTGGACCTTCAGAACCGCATTGCGAAGGAACACGACTTCACCTTCACCCGCTCGACGGCCGAGGTGAAGCGGTTCGTGAGTTCCGGATACCTCGTACCGGTCCGAAGCAACGGCGACTATCACGTCAAACGCATCTCGCATCCGTATGCCCGACCCGAGGTCGCGCTGTTCATCGAACGGCTCGGCCGGCAGTACCGCGCGGCGTGCGGAGAGCAGCTGGTCATCACGAGTCTCACCCGGCCCACCAATCGGCAGCCGCGCAATGCGTCCGCACGATCGGTCCACCCGACGGGCATGGCGATGGACGTCCGTCGCAGTACCAACCGGCGATGCCGGTCGTGGCTGGAGAAGAACCTGCTCCATCTGGAAGGCGCGGGGGTGATCGAGGCCACCCGGGAGAACCGCCCCCCGCATTATCACATCGCGGTATTCCCGAGGCAGTACGCCACATACGTCGAACGGAAGCTCGAAGCCGGCGAACCGGGGCCGCGCCTGGCTTCGATCACCGAGGAACAGCGGATCGCGGAGTACCGGGTGCGCCGCGGCGACTCTCTCTGGTCGATCGCCGAGCGCCACGGCACGAGCATCTCCGATATCCGCGCCGCCAACGATCTCCGCAGCAGCCGGATCTACGCGGGGCAAGTGCTCACGGTGCCGGCCGGAAGATAACGCCCGCAGGCTCCATTCACGTCCATCCAGCCGACCGGATCAGCCCGACGCCCGGTCGCTTTCGCAAACCTTGCCAGACAGGCCAGCTCTGGCGATCCTTAAGCAGTGAAAACCGCCTTGTATCGGTCGGTAACGCCGGTCCCGATTCCCGCCTAGGGCAGACATGGACCCGGGGGCTGGAACTGTCCGGGAAGTCGTTTTGGACCTTCGCAGGATCCGGCCGTTCGGCGTAGCATCGGTCCCCCCCTCGGGGCGCTTCGCCATAATCCGGTGCGGCCCCATCGGTCATGTCAGTCGTTTCGCCCGACGAGCGTCGCCGGCTCTGCGACCCCCTCAGGGTCGAGGTAGCCAGCGCGCGCGGGCGCGGACGGTCATGCTCGACTGCAGTCGTCGGGCGTACCGGGATGCGAAGCGAACCTGCGAGCGCTGATGCGGCGGCCCCTGCATTCCTGCTTGAGGTCCGACGGCCCGGAACGCGTCCGGTCGAGCGCCACAATGCAGGGAGGTTTTCTCATGAAGAGCCGTATCTCGGGGCGCCTCATCGCTCCGATTCTCGGGCTCGCTCTTTTCCTCGCAGCCTGCGAGTCGGAACAGGATTCCCCCACCGGACCGGACGTAACACCCGTCACCGGTTCGGATAGCCCAACGTACCGCATCAGCCCGACCGACATGTCGAACCCGGATCCGGGCTCCTGGTCACTGCAGAAGGAGTTCGACCTCAGTGACTTCTTCCCCGAAGGCAACCTCGCGGCGATCGGCACCCTGACACCGACCGAGCTGTTCGCGACTCTCGAGCCCGGCGAGACAGTCACGGAAGCGAAGACCGCGAGTCTCCCGGCACAGGCGGACGTGGTGGACATCGTCTTCGCCTTCGACAACACGGGCAGCATGGGCGGCGAGCTGGACAATCTGAAGACGAATGCCGTCGACATCATGGAGTCGCTGGCCGGCCTGATCAGCGATGTGCAGTTCGGTCTCGTCAGCTTCGCCGATTACTTTGGGACCTTCGTGAACCTGCCCACGACCGGCTGTGAATACATCGCCGGCTACGGCGATTTCGGCGATGATCCCTACATCGTTGAACAGGCGCTCGATTCGAACATTGGAACGGTCGCCACGGCGATCGGTGACCTGAGTCTTTCTCCGGGCGGCGGCGCTGATTTACCCGAATCCTACTCGCGGGCTCTTTACGAGCTGGCCCAGGAGCTGCTCGACAACACGGGTCCCGACGGTCCCGTGAACTGGCGTCCGGATGCCCGGCGGATCGTGATTCTTTTTGGGGACGCGATTCCGCATGCGTGCGACATCTTCAATCCAGTCGAGTCGGCGATCGGATCCGACCTGCTCGCGGCGCTCGAATCCCAAGGGTTCAACGACTGGGGCGTTGACCCGGGGCGCGACGCGACTATCGGCACTGCAGATGATCTGGCAATCCTCGAGGTGATTGCGGACCTGGTAGCCACTGACCTCACGATAATCAGCCTCCACAGCACTACACTGACGGTCACCGGCACCGATATAGAGCCGACGCAGGAACTGTGGAGCTTCTACGCCGAGGAGACGGGCGGCACGAACTTCGAGATCAACACCGACGGCTCGTTCCCGGAGGGCACGGACATCGTCGAGACGATTCTCGACCTGGTGGGCGAGCAGATTTCCACGGTAGACGAGCTGATCCTGGATGTGTGTCCGGGTGACGAGGCGTTCTCCGACTGGATCTCGGCAGTGACGCCACCTTCGTACACCGATATCGAGTTGCCCGCAGACCGTAACTTCGAGCTCGTGGTCGGCCCCCCCGCGGGCACGGGCGAGGGCGTGTACGAATTCGACGTCTGCGCGATCGGAGACGGTGCCGTGCTCGGTAGCCAGGACGTGACGATCACGGTTCCGGGCGACGA
>CBDTXM010000154.1:0-5525 GCA_965364445.1 uncultured bacterium
CAACGAAAAACCCCGGTGCTCTCGCACCGGGGCTCTTCATTCTGAGAGGGCGAGACTCCCTTCGTCATCCACCCATCATCGTCTCCGCTCACCACCCTCAGCCGTTTCGCGTGCCAGCTCCCCAGCGGCTCCGCGTTCCGTCGATTGCTGTCGGCCGTCTACTGCGCCAGCGCCAGCGTCTCGAGCGACCCGAAGCGGTTGCCGAGCGCGACTCTCGCCGAAGCGACGCCTGCGGGAGCTCCCTCGATCCGCGCCAGGATCGCCGATCGGTCGTGATCGGTGAGCACGGGTGACTCGATCAGCTCCTCTGCCTCGCCGACGAATTCCCTCTGCTTGCCGTCATACCCCTCCGCCACCGCTATGAATGCGGCGTCCACGAAGGCGTTTGCGGCCGTAAGCACGTCGCCTGTCGCTGCCGCCACCTCCGCCGCATCCTCCATCGAGCGCCGTGCGGCCGACAGCTCGCCTGCGTAGAAGTACAGCAGGGCCGCCCGGCTGTATCCGAAGAACTGGCCTGCATCGTTCTTCGTCAGGTGCTCGGCTGCCTGCCGGTGCAGATCGGCTGCCTCGCCCCAGCGCTCCGGGAACTCGTACAGGTCGATCGCCTGCTGGTGCAGGTCGGTCTGCAGCACGTTCACCTCGATCGCCGGCAGCTCGTACATCGCACGGTCCTGCGCCTGTGCGACATTCGCCGCCGCCAGTCCGGCGATCATGACAGCTCCACCCAGAATCGTCCGCTTCCTCATCATCCACCCTTCCTTCCGATTCGTCCCCACCTTCGCCGCCGGCCCCCCGGCCGGCCCTGCCGTTCGCTCATTACAGGAGCAACGGCCGTGCCAACTCCCGTGATTTGGCTAAGCCGCTGCAAAAGTTGTCGTTATACGAGCATTGTCCCTGGCGCAGATCGCGGATGCCTGTGCGGCAGCGGGACCCGGTGTTCGGATACGAACAGTCATCGAGGGCTTCGCCTTGGCGTCTGGCGAGGTATCTTGTGCGGGTCGAGTCCTCGGCCCGAGATTCCCCTGACGGGGTGGGTGTCGGCCCGCCGCTCAGGTCACCATGCAGCCCGGGAGCACCCGATGGGAGCCCACAGGAACCTGTTCATCCCGGTAGCGGCATTCGCTTTCTTCTCAGCCGCCGCCACTCCGAGCACGGCCCAGACCCGGGACCCGTACGACAGCGGAGGCGTTCTCACTTCGGATCAGGCGGCCTACGACGCGCTGCACTACGCCCTGGACGTGCGGGTGGAACCGGCCGACAGTTCGATTGCCGGGTCACTCACCATGACGGCCCTCCTGGTATCGCCCGCCACCGAGATCGGGCTGGACCTCGACCCACTCCTGGAGGTGCTTTCGGTGGAGGTTCAGGCCGGATCGGGATTCGATGCCGCGGCTTGGACGCGGGACGGGGGGCGCATCACCGTGCCGCTTCCGGAGGAGGCGCGGCCGGGCGAGATCTTCGAGGTGCGGGTCGAGTACGGCGGGATGCCCCGCGTCGCGCCACGTCCGCCCTGGGACGGCGGATTCACCTGGGCGCGGACGGACGACGGCAGCCCCTGGATCGCCACCTCGAACCAGATGATCGGAGCCGACGTCTGGTGGCCGGTCAAGGACCACGTTTCGGACAAGCCGGATTCGATGTCGATCCGGGTCACGGTCCCCGAGCCCCTGTTCGTCGCCACCAACGGCCGTCTGCGAGGCATTTCGGAGCCGGAACCCGGCTACACCACGTACGACTGGTTCGTATCGACCCCGATCTCCACCTACAACGTCGCCCTGAACATCGCGCCCTACGTGCAGCTGGACACTACGCTCACCAGCCTGACGGGCGAGACTTTCCCGATCTCGTTCTGGGTCCTGCCGGAAGACGAAGAGAAGGGTCGTGTACTGTTCGACGAGATCGTGGACCAGGTGCGGTGGTTCGAGATCGAGATCGGTCCGTATCCGTTCCGGGCCGACAAGTACGGGGTCGCCCAGACGCCCCACCTCGGCATGGAACACCAGTCGATCATCGCCTACGGAGCCAATTTCTCGAACGGGGCGATGACCGGGGGCGTCGACTGGGGATTCGATGCCCTGCATCACCACGAGCTGTCGCACGAGTGGTGGGGCAACATGGTCACGAACGCCGACTGGAAGGACATGTGGATCCACGAGGGATTCGGGACCTACATGCAGGCCTTGTACATCGAGGACCGGCAGGGCATCGAACGGTATCACGACTACATGAACAGTTTCTCCCACCGGATCGGGAGCCGTAAGCCGGTCGCGCCGCGAGAGACCACGTCGGCGCAGGAGATCTACGACGGCCACGACATCTACTTCAAGGGCGCCTGGGTGCTGCACACCCTGCGGTACCTGATCGGCGAGGACGCCCTGATGCTGGCCCTGCGCCGGATGGCGTATCCGACCCCCGAGGCGTGGCGAGCCAGCGACGGTTCGCAGGTCAGATTCGCGGACACGGACGAGTTCGTTGCGATCGCGGAGGAGGTTTCGGGCAAGGAGCTCGGCTGGTTCTTCGACGTTTACGTGCACGAGGCCGGGCTTCCGGCCCTCGAGCTCACCCGGGCGGAAGGGGAACTGCGAATGGAGTGGAGCACGCCGGCTGACCTTCCCTTCCCGATGCCCGTAGACGTGCGGATCGACGGAGACACCCGGAGGGTGGAGATGACGGACGGGCAGGCCGTGATGCAGATCCCGGCCGGTGCCGACGTAGTCGTGGATCCGGACGAGTGGATCCTCAGGAGCCGGGATTCCGACTGAAACCGGCCCGAGGGAGAGACGGCGTCAACGCTCCCGTCTGAGCAGCGCGAATCCGATCTGCGGTCCGAGCCCCTGCCCGTGGGCGAGGGTGATCCAGAGCATCGCCAGGTTCTCGAGCAAGGGGGCGGCGCCGATCCCCCCGCAATCCACGGGCTCGAATCCCAGCTCGCGCGCGAGATCGGCGACGGTGGCCTTCGCATCGGGAGCGTCTCCGCACAACGGCATGACCAGGCGGTGCTCGCCGTAGGTCGGATCGGCCATGTTCGCCGCTCCGGTGGTGTTGAACGCCTTCACGATCCGTCCTCCGTCGGCCCACTCCGCGACCTGCTCTCCGCCGGATCGGCCACCCGCGTAATCCAGACCCGAGCTATCGGGCAGGAGCGGATTCGTGCAATCTACCAGTACCCGGTTCTCGAGCTCGCCCAGGCCCCGAACCGCGGTCTCCGTCCCATGCCATGGAGTAGCCAGGAAGACGACTTCGGACTCCGCGGCCGCCTCTCTCGGCAGACCGGCCGAAACGCCGTGTCCGGTGGCGTGGATGATACCCTCCACGCGACCTGCCGAGGGCGTGCGCGATCCGAAGACCACGTGGTGCCCGAACTCCGCCAGCCGTGACCCGAGGGCCCGTCCAACGCTTCCGGTGCCTACCACTCCGATGCGCATTGTGTCCTCTCCTTGCGATCAGCCCCCGAACCGTACCCCCTCGTACACCGTCAGGCCTCCACTGTCGCGAGCGGTCATCCGGGGGAGTCCGCGTCCGTCGTAGCTCCACGCGCAGCCGTAGTCCCCGTCCCGATTCAGAGCGACGAACTTCTCACCCGGCATGAAGTCCGGATTCACCTTCTCGTAGCGCCTGCGGATCATTTCGAGCGCGTCCTCACAGGCCTGCTGCGGCGTCCGGCCGGCTCGCATCCGCTCTACCATGAAATAGGAGGCGCAGGACTTGATGACGTCCTCGCCCCGACCGGTCGCCCCCGCAGCGCCCACATCGTTGTCCACATAGAGTCCGGCGCCGATGATCGGCGAGTCCCCCACCCTGCCGTCGATCTTCCAGCTCAGTCCGCTCGTCGTGGTGATTCCGGCTACATCACCGGCTGAATCCACGGCCAGCACGTTCACGGTCCCGTAGTGAAATGCCGGCTCACCCCCGATCCGGGCCTCCTCGCGGTCCTTCAGGTGGTCCGGCGGCCCCCAGTCGTCCGTCTCCGACCGGTTCTCGCGCCATTCCAACCAACGGGCGCGGGATCTCTCGGTCATCAGGTCTTCTTCCTCGAACCCGAAGGACTTCGCGAGGGCCAGGGCGCCGGGCCCCACCATCAGCACGTGGTCGGTGCGCTCCATTACCAGTCGCGCGACCGAGGAAGGATTCTTGATCCCTTCGAGAGAGGCGACGGCGCCCGCGTTGTACGTCGCGCCGTCCATGACCGAGGCATCGAGCTGCACGACACCGTGCTCGTTCGGCAGGCCGCCGTATCCGACGGACGTATCCTCCGGGTCGACCTCGATGACGTTCGCAGCGAGCTCGACGGCATCCAGTGCGGAGCCACCGGCTGACAGGAGCTCCCAGGCCTGCTCCGCTGCCCGCTGTCCGGTCTCGTTCGAATGACTCGTCACCAGTATGGGCACCCGTCCGATCCCGCCCGAGATCGAGCTGGCCTCGAGTCCGACGACCCGGGCGAACAGTGCACCGACTCCGACACCGGCGGTGCGGCCGAGAAAACGACGGCGGTTGATGGCTCGCGGCATGCAGGTCCTCCACCGTTGGTTGGAATTTCGGGCCCGCCACGGTTTGCGGCTCCGATTGGAGCCAAACTAGCCAGTTCCATCCGGCTCGCACACCCGTATCGGGGGCGCCTCCCGGGATGCCATGGCGTATCTTCTGAAGGGTGCCCCGGTCCCGTCGCAGACGCAGGAGCGAATGAACTGGAATCCCGAGCTCACGGAGCTCACGACGGCCGCCACCGACGCGGTGCTGGCGATCCTCTCGATCGCCGCACTTCGCGCCGTCCGGCGGCGGCGAGAGAAAGATCCCTGGAAGGCCGATCTGTGGTCCTGGCTCCTGGGACTGCTCGCGGCGGCTTCGCTGCTGGGCGCGATCGCCCATGGTCTCGAACTGTCAGAGCGCACGACCGACCTCCTCTGGCAGCCGCTTTATCTCTTCCTGGGGCTGGTCGTAGCGTTGTTCCTGGTCGGAGCGATTCGGGATGACCTCGGCGAGTCGGCGGCACGACGTGCGCTTCCGTGGATGATCGGGATCGGATTCGGATTCTACCTCGTAACTCGACTGGGATCCGGCAGTTTCCTGGTCTTCGTCGCGTACGAGGGTGTCGCGATGGTGGCAGCGCTCGCCCTGTTCGCAGATGCGGCGATCCGGAAGCGAGTACCGGGCGCGGGGCTGATGACCCTCGGCGTGGCCTTGAATCTCGGGGCGGCGGCTGTGCAGCAGAGCCCGGCCTACGTCTCGATCGCCGGGATACCCTTCGACCACAACGGCCTCTTTCACATCGTGCAGCTGGCCGCTCTGGGTGTACTCACCGCCGGGATCGTTCGGGGTCTCAGCCGGACTCCGTGACCGCGAGGGCCTTGAGCGGGGCGAACTGCTCGATGACACGGAAGTCGGTCTGCAGTCCCTGGACGGATTCCGCGCGCTGATCGATCCGGTCTTCCCGTAGGTTCCCCAGAAACGCGGCGGCCTTCGCGAGGTAATCCACCCTCTCGGGCGCGATCCGCATCAGCCGGCAGCACGTAGCGTCGACCGCGACC
>CBDTXM010000155.1:0-5515 GCA_965364445.1 uncultured bacterium
GCCGTGAAGCACAACGCGGCGGTCTGAAAGGGCATCTCGGCAGGTGGGATCCGCAGCGCAGCAAGCCCGAGAAGGACGAGCAGGGCTCCAACCGCCACCCAGCCCGCTGCCCCGGGCCCCGCTACCAGAGCGGCCAGCGGAAACAGACCTGCCAGGAATGCGGCGACCCGGTTCAGCAGCGGGTCGGACCTCTCACCGAACATTGCCCCGATTTCACCTACGGCGAGCCATGCGAGCACTCCGAGCCCGGCGGCGAATACCCACCCCCCCACCCATGTCACGGCGAGGCACAGGGGGATTCCAATCGCTGCAACGGTCAGGCGCTTGGTCAACTCGGACGCCATTGCGATCTCTCCTCGCTCTCAGGCCCCGACCCGGCCGAACCGTCGTTCCCGGCGCCGGTACTCGAGGATGGCTTCGTACAACTCCCGTTCGCCGAAATCCGGCCACAGAACGGGCGTCACATACAGCTCGGAATACGCGATCTGCCAGAGGAGAAAGTTCGAGATTCGCATCTCGCCGGAGGTCCGGATCAACAGATCCGGATCTGGAATCCCTGCCGTCTGCAGGTGCCGTTCGAAGCTTCCAGCGTCGATATCCGAAGGGTCGATCCTGCCGCTGACCGCGTCCTCCGCGAGGCCGCGAGCCGCCTGGAGGATCTCGTCCCGCCCCCCATAGCTGATCGCCAGATTCAGTCGAAGAGCGGAAGCGGGCGACGTCGTCCGCTCCAGGGTCTCGACGGAGCTGCGAGCCTCGGCGGAAAGCCGTTCGCGATCACCGAATACCGTTACGCGGACACCGTTCGAAACGAGTTCCTGCGCTTCTCTCTCCACGTACTCCACGAGGAGAGACATCAGCGCGCGCACTTCGGCAGGGGGTCTGTCCCAGTTCTCTCTCGAGAATGCGTACAGGGTGAGGTGGGATACTCCGGCCTGAAGGGAGCCTTCGACGCAGCGGCGCACGGCCTTCATCCCCTCCCGGTGTCCCTTCCATCGGGGCAGGCCCCTTTCGCGGGCCCAGCGGCCGTTTCCGTCCATGATCACGGCTACGTGCTGCGGGACGCCGTCCGACTGCCGGATTTCCTCGAGCAGCCGGGCGATCTCGGAGACCTCTGGCATCAACTACGACCCTTTCCGCCAGCGCCCACCGTCCGACGCTCGGTCGACAGATAGCGGCGCAGCGCCCGATCCCCTCCGAGGAAACTGCAGGCCTCTATGCCCGCCTCCTGCATCCGCTCGGCGATCTGCGCACTCAGCAATCCCTGCGGGCACACGAGCACGACGGCCGCGGCCCGAGAGAACTCACGGAAATCCCGGGCGAGATCCTCGTACGAACGTGCCACGGACCCGGGCCAGGGCGCCGAGGCCCGCGCTTCATCGGGACGCATGTCGATCTTCACGGCATCCTCGGCCACCTCCGACACGAACAGGCCCTGTCCGGCAAGCTCGGCGAGATCGAGTTCGCCGATTTCCACCACGTCCGCCTCGGCGACGAGCCGCTTCAACAGGGTCGAGTCCAGGCCGGTCTCCGCGGCGTCCAGTGTGCGGGGTCGCGTGGCCGTAGCGGGCCGTTCATCCGTGATCGCACAGTGTTCGCGCACCCTCGCCGAGAGCGCATACGTACCGATCGACCGGGACATGGCGATGATCTCCTCCTTGTCCATGCCGACGAGAGGCCTGAGCACGGGTCTTCGGCTGACCTGATCGATCGTCCGGAGGTTTGCCAGCGTCTGCGACGATACCTGGCCGACTGCTTCTCCGGTGACGATCGCGTCCGCCTTTCGCAGCCCCGCCAGTCGGTCCGCGGCCCTGTACATCTGCCGCTTCAGCGCCACCTGCAGCAACGCGGGGCGAACCTCCCGTTTCAACTCAGCGACGACCGGCTCGAAGTCGATGACGTAGACGCGAGGTCGCGTTCCATAGCTCCACCTGTCTGCCAGGAGCTTCGCGACTTCGAGGACCATCCGCCGGTGCGCTTCACCGCCCAGATTACAGAACAGGTAGTCGAGCGCCACGCCGCGACGCAGCATCATCCACGACGAGACGGCGGAATCGAATCCACCCGAGAGCAGGGAGATCGCCCGCCCTTCCATTCCCAGGGGCAGGCCACCCGCTCCCTTCGCACGCGAGGAGAAGAAGTAGGCCTGGCGTCCTCTCACCTCAACGTGGACTTCGACTTCCGGATCGTCCAGATCGACAGTCGATTCCTCGTTCAACGCGGATCCCAGACGGATTGCGACGTCCATCGAATGAAATGGGTGCGACCCGCTCCTTCGGGAGCGGATGGCGAAGGAACGGCCCCTCACCGCATCCCGGTACAGTTCGGCTCCAGTGGCAACGATCCGGTCCAGTTCCGCGTCACAGATACCGTCGAGGACGGAGTAGCTGCTGACCCCGAAAACCCGACCCAACGGCTCGAAGGATGCCCCCTCATCGAGACGCAGCATCAGCCGGCTCCAGCTCTCCAGCAGCTCGCATTCCTGTCCGGTGGACGCAAAGGCCGCCCTGATATTCCGGGCGAGTCGACGCTGGAAGCGGGCCCTGGTGCGCCGTGCCTTCGTGGTCAACTCGCCAGTCAGCCGGATCATGGCCACCCGGTCTCCGGGCGACAACGACAACGGCGAATCGTCGGAATGGCTATGCATGGCAGTAGAATACGCCGAAGTCCGCCCGTTCGTCGACAGGCGGACTTCGGCCGTCCGGTCAGACCCGGAGACTGGTCGCTCCGGCGCCGGACTCAGATGTCCGAGCGGAGGCTCGGCAGACGCGAAGCGATTAACGCGGCCACGACACCGAGGATCGGAATGAGAGCTACCTGACCGATGAGGATGAAGCTCGCGGGAATCTCCGACACTTTGTCTCTCCTGCTCCATGTTGCGGTGGGTCTGCACGCAGCTCGGATCGTGCTCGGCGGACCGGACGGCGGCGAAGGTAGGCTATCGAATCCGAGGAATGCAAGCGGCCGCCGCCTGCGCCGCGGCTCGAGTGTGCGGAATCGATACACCCGTTCCCGCAAGCGAACGAGCCCTACCTGAGAAACAACATCCTTAATTCATCTTACCTGTATTTCTATCAACAAGTTCTCGTCACGACCATTCGTGGCACGTCGGTTGCTTCTGAACCAGGGTGGAAGCCGGGACGTAGCGAACAGGCGGGCGAGCCGCCGGCAGCACGGGGGACGGGACATGTGGTACGATGCACAGCGAACAGGGATCGAGGCGGTAAAGGCCGTATTCTCGGTGGCGGTGTTGTGGGGTGGCCTGTTCGTATCGGGTGCAGCGGACCAGGCGATGTTCGAGACATTCGGCGCCGCGGGGGCCGATGACATCGTCGGAGTCTGGGAGCTGGTGGCGGAGGCAACGCCGCAGCGACCGGGTTCCGGAAACTCGCTCACCTCCCTGCTCGAGATTCAGAGGAGCAGCGACGGCACCCTGAGTGCCCACGTCCTGTTCAAGGACGACGGTCACCCGATCGTACGAAGAGTCCGCGGCGTCTCGTTCACGGAAGGCCGACTCTGCCTCGAAATCGATGGACGGGCCGCCTTCAAGGGACGGCTCAGTGAGGACGGCAAGACGATCGGTGGTACCGTCCTGCTCGACGGACGAGAGCCGGCCTCGGCAGAACTCTGGAAGGTAGACGCACGGATCCGCGCCCATGGGGGAATAGTGCCGCTCCGGGCGACCTAGGGACCCGGAGCGGAGAGCCGATTCTCATCGCGGCGGGCGCCGTATGGCCCGCCGCTTTGCGTTGCGCGCGATCCGAGCCTCCTTCTCCACTCTCCCGCCCTGTTCAGCACCCCTGGAATGCGAACCAGCAGGAGGACCGCCAGGACCGCGATGAACACCAGAGGCTCGCGCGTGTCGGCCTTCACCTTCCAGAAGAAGTGCAGCGATCCGAGAGCAGCGGCCAGGTACACGAGGCGATGGAGCGCAGTCCATCGCCTGCCGAGCCTCCGGATCCAGCCCCGGGTCGAGGTAACGGCCAGGGGCACGAGAAGGAGCCAGGCGGCAAATCCCACGAGAATGAACGGCCTCTCGGCGATGTCCTCGACGATGAAGGACCATGCGAACCACTGGTCCAGGACCACGTATCCCAGGAAGTGCCCGGACGCCCAGGCGAAGGCGAACAGACCGAGCAGCCTGCGATAGCGGACCAGCCGGTTCCAGCCGGTCAGCCGGCGCAGCGGAGTGATCGCCAGACTGACCAGGAGCAGTGTGAGCGCCCACCAGCCGGTCCGGTGCAGGACCTCCTCGATGGGATTCGCACCCAAGCGGCCGGCCAGCGCTTCGTAGGCCAGCCACAGGGCCGGCAGCAGGCATACGACCCAGACCAGCGCCTTTCCCCAGCCGAGCCGCCTCGACACGCTCAGAAGTTCCTTCGCAGGTCCATGCCGGCGTACAGCGATGCCACGTCGTCCCCGTAGCCGTTGAACGGCAGGGTCGGCCGACGCCGGAATTCTCCCAGCCGACGCTCGCGCGCCTGGCTCCAGCGAGGGTGGTCCACCTCGGGATTCACGTTCGCGTAGAACCCGTACTCGCGCGGCGCCGAGACCGCCCAGGTGGTCGACGGCATCTCCTGCAGGAACCGGAATCGGACGATCGACTTCACGCTCTTGAAGCCGTACTTCCAGGGCACGACGAGCCTGAGTGGCGCCCCGTTCTGGTTCGGCAGATCCCGCCCGTAGACGCCCGTCGCGAGGAAGGCGAGCGGGTGAAGCGCCTCGTCCATCCGCAGCGCCTCGACGTATGGCCAGTCCAGAATCCTCCGCCGCTGACCCGGCATCTGCTCCTCGTCGAGCAGCGTCGTCATCTCGACGAACCGCGCCTTCGAAGTCGGCTGCATGCGGCGAACCACGTCGGCAAGTGCGATCCCCCGCCAGGGAACGACCATCGACCAGGCCTCGACGCAGCGGAGCCGGTAGACCCGGTCCTCCACTGCGTGCGGCGAGAGGAAGTCCTCGAGGTCGTAGACGCCAGGATTCTCGACCTCGCCCTCCACCGCTATCGACCAGGGCCGCGGCCGCAGCGTGTGCGCATTCTTCGCGGGATCTTCCTTGCCGACGCCGAACTCGTAGAAGTTGTTGTAGGTCGTGATGTCCTCCCACGAGTTCAGAGGCTCATCCAGCTCGGAGCGTACCGCCGACCAGTCCCGGTCCTGCGACGGGCCTCCGGGCGCTTCCTGGTCACCGGCGGTCGAGGCCGATCGGCTCCCCGGCGAGGCAGCCGCTCTCGGCACCCCGCGATCGCCGTCGACGTCGCAGGCGCTGAGCAGCCCGGGCACCAGCGCTCCGGCGACGGCCGCCTTTGCCGACCTGCCGATGAAGTGCCGCCGGTTCAGCCACGTCTCGTAGGGCGTGATCTCCGCGTCCTTCGGCTCGCGAATGGTTCGGATCCAGAACAACTGTCTCTCCCGTTCAATTACCACACTTCCCTTCCCGTTCCGCTCATGAAAACGCGGCCGGGCTCCGTAGGTTCCCGGCGGCGGAAGATCCGACGGCTGGACCGATACTCGAACGA
>CBDTXM010000156.1:0-5461 GCA_965364445.1 uncultured bacterium
ATCGGCCGAACCCCGTCCGGGCGTCAGCGACCCGCAGCCGGGCAACGGATCCGGCTGAGCTGGGGCGGTCGACCGCCGCGTCCTTCGCTCACCAGCCAGAGAACCTCTCCATCCCCGCTCCAGGTCACGCCCTCTCCCTGCGGCTCGAGCGCGCTCAGCAGGGAGACGGTCAGGGCTTCGGCCGTCGTGTCCTGCTCCAGTGCGCCGTGCCAGGGAAGGAGGTGGAGACTCGCATAGCTGCGCAGCGCGAGCCACGAGCGGTCTGCCGAGAGATCCGCCGCCGTCACCAGCTGCGACGAATGGTCTCCGATCTCGACGGCAAGCCGACCAACCCGCGTCAACACGTGAGCCCGTTCGCTTCCGGATTCGAGCTCGGAGAGGGATGCGCCGTAGAGGACGACCTCGTTCTCGCGTCCCTTGGACACGATGCCGATCTCTCCGCGGAGGTCGTCGAACACGAGCCCCTCGGCGTCACGCGGGCCGTCCGGGAAGACCAGTTTCCAGGTGTCCAGCGGCTCCAGCGGCCCGAATTGCACGTTGGTTGGACCGCCGAGGGCTTCAAGAGACGGAATCTCGACCCGCTGCACCGTAATGCTGGGATGCGCGCCGAGGTTGTCCCCGATATCTCCCAGGTATGCGCACCACGTCTCACCGCACCGGCCGATGGCGAGGTCCTCCATGTCGCGGGCCGCTGCACGCGAGATCGGGGCCGATCCGAGAAGCCTGCCGGTGCTGTCGACGGCGAACAGGACAGGATCGTTTCCGCTGTCGTTGTGGAGCCAGAACAGGTCGGGACGCCTCGGATCCCTGGCGATTCCCGATACTTCCATGAGCGCGGGGTCGAGCGCCGCGACGATCGTGGCGCTTTCGCAGATCGGATTCGATTCCGAGTCCGCCCGTTCCCACGCCGACCCGTTCGCGCAGCCCGCGAGAACGGATGCGATACCGAGGACCCGGGCCCAGGTCACGGAGATGGATCCCCCTCCGGCGCGCCGATTACGGTGGGAAGCGACTCCCAGGCACCTCGGGTCCTCGCGAGGATTTCGATCTTCTCGCCACGCCTGCAACGGGAGCACAGCGGAGCCCGGTCGGATCCGCCGAATGCCCGGTCGCCGACACGGAAATCGCCGGGCGCAGCTGACGAATCCAGGAACAGGTCCCGCCCCTCGAGTGCCTCCGGGACCTTCCATTCCCCCGACAGCGTCCAACCCGCTGCGTCAGGAAGAGGTCCGGCGGGTCCGAGTTCGTCAGGCTTCCCGCCGGCCGGCACCGACCGGACCTCCCAGCCCGACAGATAAATTTCCTCCGGGTCGGTGGCCTGCGCAGCATCGAGACCCGATCCTCCGACCCTCTGTTCTACCTCCTCGTCGGCCCACTCCAGCTTCACCTTTCCGCCCGGTCCGCGCAGCCGGGGGAGTCGGTCCACGGGAATCCAGAGGCCGACCGGAGCCGGCGCTCCGGGAGTCAGCCAGCGGGCTCCTCCTCGCGCGTCGATGCCGTCCCCCTGGAGCCGAACCTGCACGGTGTCGATCGGAGCACGACTCCATGCGGTGACTTCCAGAATGGCCTCTCCGAGAAGCTCGTCCTCCTGCCAGGCGATGCGACCGGACGACCGGAGTTCAGGTTCCGCGAGGATCCAGGGCTCGGGACCGGTACGGATTTCTCCGGGCGGCCGTGACGCCTGCATTCGGAGCGTGGTGCCCCCCTGTCCCGTCGATAGACGGGCGGTCAGGCCGAACGGGGTACCGACCGCATCCGCCTCCGTGATCCGAAACAGAAGCGTGTTCCAGCCGCCGCCCAGGCGTATGGGCACGGAGCGTTCGTCTCGCGCCTCGAGAGGCTCGCCTCCCGCCTGCTGGAGCCTGCGTCCGTTGATCCACACGGCGGCCTGAGCACCACCGAGGCCGCCCCAGGTCAGAATCATCGTCCGGTCCGCCGGAAGACGCACGTAGGAGTGGGCGTACACGACCGCGGGGGACTCCCTGTCCGCCCACAGCGAATCCAGTCGAAGCGAGTCCCTTCCGTCCCGGCGGACGAGCATCCATGAAGCCCCGGCCAGTTCACGACCGCGATCGGGCAGCACTCCCTCCTCCCCCGGTCCGGCCAGGTTCGATTCGTCCGTATCGTCGCCTGCGGGAAACGGAGAAGACACGAGCCACCGGTCGATCGGCGCGGAATCGCCCGGTCCATCGAGCGTGGACTGCTGCGCGAGTGAATCCGACGCAAACAGGGACCCGATCGCGATCGCTGCAGCCGCAACGAATGCTCTTCGACCTGCTGTGCCAGCGATGCTGGAAATCGGACGCATGAATCCTCGACGTGCTTGACCGTTGGAAGCGCAGGAGTCTAACCTCCCCGACGGAATACCGCACCGCGGTGCCCGGAGGTCCGCCGGGCCGACGCCGTCGGGTCGCAACGCGCCGGAGGATGGCAATGAAGCAGATCGTGCGCCTGGAAGTGAATGGAGAGCGACACGAGTTGGCCGTTCCCGTTCACCACACGTTGCTCGAGACGCTTCGTTATGGCCTGGGTCTGACCGGAACGAAGCAGGGCTGCGACAAGGGGGACTGCGGAGCCTGTACCGTCCTGCTGGATGAAGAAGCGGTCCTGTCCTGTCTTCTCCCCGTGTGGGAAGCCGAGGAGCGCAGCGTGAGGACTGTGGAAGGCCTCGGTGATCCGCGCGATTTGCACCCGCTGCAGGAAGCCTTCGATCTCACCGGCGCAGCCCAGTGCGGATTCTGCACCCCGGGAATGCTGTGCAGCGGAGTCGCCCTTCTAGGGAGCACTCCCAGTCCGACACGCGACCAGATCGTCGAGGCCCTGTCGGGGAATCTCTGCCGCTGCACGGGATACACGAAGATCATCGAAGCGGTCGAACAGGCGGCTCGCACGCTGCGCGAGCGAGGGGACGTCGATGCACCCCGATGAACTGAACGCCATTCAGGCGGCTCTCGCGGAGGCGGCCGGGAAAGTGGGGGACCCGGGGCCGGACCAGATGTCCATTCTGGGCCGGCGAAATCGGCGATATGAAGGACACGCCAAGTCGACCGGCCGGGAACTGTACACGGACGATCTCGCGCTCCCCGGCATGTTGCACGGGAAGATCCTTCGCAGTCCGCACCCGCACGCGAAAATCTTGTCGATCGACACGGCGGACGCCGAGACCATGCCGGGGGTACATGCCGTCATCACCGGCGCCGACATGCCCGTGGAGTTCGGGATCATTCCATGGACTCGGGACGAGCACGCCCTCGCCGTCCGGAAAGTTCGCTACGTAGGCGATGCCGTGGCGGCGGTCGCGGCCCGGGACGAAGACACCGCCAACCGAGCCCTTGCGGCGATCCGCGTCGAATACGAGACCCTTCCCGCGCTCCTGGAGCCGCGGGACTCGCTGGATTCCTCCGCCGTGCAGATTCACGAGCCGAAGAAGGAGGGCCGCAACGGCAACGTGACGAAGCACGTCCGGCTCGAGTTCGGACCGGTGGACGACGAGATGGACGCGGCCGACGTGGTCGTCGAGGGGGAGTACTACTTCCACGGAACGACGCACGCGCCGATCGAGCCGCACTGCGCGATCGCCCTCGCCGGGGCCGACGGGATTCTGACCGTCTGGTCGTCAACGCAGGTGCCGCACTACCTGCAGCGTGAACTCGCCCGGGTGCTCGGACTGGACGTCGCGCGGATCCGGGTGATTCAGCCGGCGGTGGGCGGCGCGTTCGGCGGGAAATCCGAACCCTTCGATCTGGAATTCTGCGTCGCGGCGCTTTCGATCCGCACCGGACGACCGGTGAAGATCCTCTACACACGTGAAGAACTGTTCTATTCGCATCGCGGCCGCCATCCGATCGAGATGTGGTACCGGGTGGGTGCTTCGAAGGATGGAGCTCTGAGGGCGGTGGACGCCCGGTCGCTGCTGGACGGCGGAGCATATGCGTCGTTCGGTCTCGTGACCACGTACTACAGCGGCCAGCTTCTGACGGCGCCCTACCGGCTCGGTTCGTACCGTTTCGAATCCACCCGGGTGTACACCAACAAGCCGGCCTGCGGGCCGAAACGCGGTCACGGCTCGGTTCAGCCCCGCTTCGCCTTCGAGATCTCGCTGGACAAGCTGGCCACCGAACTGGGCATCGATCCGATCGAGCTTCGACGCCGGAACTTCATGGGCACGGGCGAAACGGTAAACGAGTTCCGGGTCCGCTCGAACGGGTTTCTCGAGTGCCTCGATGCGGTCGAGAAGGCCAGTGGCTGGAAGGAGAAGTACGGACGCATGCCCTTCGGCCGCGGTATCGGTGTGGCCGGCTCCTGCTACATCAGCGGCACGAATTATCCGATCTATCCCAACTCGATGCCGCAGGCGGCCGCCCAGGTGCAGATCGAACGCTCTGGACGGGTCACGGTGTTTCACGGGGCATCGGAGATCGGGCAGGGCTCGGATTCCACGATGGCGGCGATCGCCGCTGAAGAGCTCGGCGTACCGCTCGGGTACGTACGTGTCGTCTCGGCCGATACGGACCTGGTTCCCGTGGATCTCGGCGCGTACTCGTCGCGAGAGACCCTGATGGTGGGGAACGCTACGCGGTCGGCATGCCTCGAGCTTGCCGGGAAGGTGCGCACGGCCGTGGCGGCCGTATGGGACCTGCCCGAGGACAGGATTCGCCTGGCCCACGGCTGGGCCCGCGAAGTCTCCGACGTCGGGGTCTCCGACCGAACGTCGGACGAGAATGGGTCTGCCGGATCGGCCGGCCTCCGTCGGATTCCGATCGCCGAGGCCTTCCAGCTGGCGGAGGCGGCGCACGGCACACTCGGAGCGGTCGGACATTACGACACGCCGAAGGATGTGCACGGCGAATACCGGGGCGGTACGATCGGCGCGTCTCCCGCCTATTCGTTCACAGCTCACGTGGCCGAGGTCGAAGTGGACGCGGACACCGGCTTCGTGGACGTGAAGACGATCTGGGTCGCGCACGACTGCGGGAAGGCCCTGAACCCGATGCTCGTCGAGGGACAGATGGAAGGCTCGGCGTACATGGGATTCGGTGAGGCGCTGATGGAGCACCACGCCGTGAAGCGGGGCGGCCCCGAGCTTGGGCTGCACGATGCGCCGTCGCTGCTCGACTACCGGATTCCCACGTCGCGCGACTGTCCGGAGTTCGTCTCCCTGATCGTCGAATCGAACGACCCCGAGGGTCCGTACGGGGCCAAGGAAGCGGGCGAGGGTCCGCTCCACCCGTCTTTGCCTGCGATCGCAAACGCGATTTACGATGCGGTGGGGGTCCGCATGGACCGGCTGCCCTTTACGCCCGATCGGGTGTGGCGGGCGCTCAGAACTTCTCGCCCCTCTCCTCCCTGAGCTGACTTCCCACTGGCCGGATCCGCGGCCACATGGTGTGGAAGTAGAGCGCGAACCCCGCGAATTGAGTCGCCGCCGCCGCGACGATCACCCAGCCGAGCCAGCTGCCCG
>CBDTXM010000157.1:0-5451 GCA_965364445.1 uncultured bacterium
CCCGTCGCAGCCTTCACGGCGACGGCGACGCCGCACACACGCGCGGACATCGAATCCAGTCTCGGCCTTCGCCGACCAGCGCGCTTTCTCAGCAGCGTCGATCGTCCGAACCTCCACTGGTCGGTGAGTCGTGGGGGACCGAATCCCGACGGATTCGAGGAGGTCGTCGAAGCGATCAGGCGCGCGCTCGAGCCGGGCGGGCGATCGTCTGCTCTCCTCTATCTCCTGTCACGCGCGGGGACCGTGCGACTCGCCCACCTTCTCCGGCGCCGGGGCTGGAGAAGTGCCGTCTACCATGCCGGGCTGGACACCGCGACGCGCGAAGTGCTTCAGACCGGGTTCGGGGAAGGTCGTTATCGGGTACTGTGTGCCACGAGTGCCTTCGGCATGGGGGTCGATCACCCGGAGATCCGGCTGGTGGCGCACGTCGGCATGCCCGCGGCGCTGGAGGCGTACGTACAGGAGGCCGGCCGGGCAGGTCGCGACGGAGATCCCGCGCGCTGCCTGCTCATGCCCATGCCCGGTGATTCCCGGCTGCATCAGCAACGGATCCGGGCACGGTACGGGCCAGCGAGCGCTCGGGATCGACCCGGAATCGCTGCAGGCGCAGGCTCGGGGCGGCGACCGGCACGAAGCGGACGGGACCAGCCGACGCACGGGGACGAATCGCCGGCGCGACTTGCAGTCCGCGCCCGCGGTCGGCTTCGGGCCATGCAGGGCTACGCGTCAGCCCGGGGATGCCGAAGAGCGGTCATTGCCCGATATTTCGGCGAACCGGAGCCCCGCTGCGGTGGCTGTGACCGATGTCGGTGATCCACGGCGGGCAACCCCCGGACGGGGTCGTCAATCAGAAATGGCGGAAACCGGAGTCCCGAACGAATCAGGGATGCAACACCGAAACCACGGAATGAGCCATGATGAGAAGCGGCAGGTCGGCCAGACGCACGAGCATGAATTCCCGATCGGCGCCTTCCTGCGCAGAATCCGGGCGGATCGGGGCCTTCCTTTCGATCCTGATTCTGCTGTTTCCGACGACCGCAGTCTCCCAGGAGCCGGTGCGCTTCGGCCAACCGGACGCGACGGCCGCCGAGCCTCGCGGCTCGATCGACGGTATCCGGGTTCAGCGGGGCGGCAGTGTACTCGTGGCCGATGGCGCGGAGAACCGACTCATCCGGTATTCGCCGGATCTGGCGACGGCCGAGGTACTCGGCCGGGAGGGTCAGGGTCCCGATGAATACCGACAGCCGGATGGTCTGTTCGCCTTGCCGGGGGACTCGACGCTCATGACCGATCTCGGCAACGGTCGAATCGCGGTGCTCGCGCCGGACGGATCGATCGTGCGCACCGCGCCGATCGCGCGTGAGGGCGAAGAAGGAAGCTTCATGCTCGTGCTGCCCCGGGCGACCGATGCCGACGGAGGCATCTGGTTCACGACGCGGACCGGACCGGGGATGCGTCTCGAGGACTCGGTACAGATCCGGCGGTTGAACCACGGAACCGGGGACATCGAGAGTGTTGCCCGTCTCGCGCCCCCTCCGATGAGTCGCTCGACGAGCGGCGGCGGTGGTCGCCAGGAAGAACGAGTGATGCCGATTCCGTTCGGGCCCGAAGATGACTGGGCGGTCGGACCGGGCGGCCTGGCCATCGTCCGAGCGGAGCCGTACCGGGTCGAGCGGGTGCGCCCGGACGGCGAGGTAGTGCTCGGACCGGAGATCGACTGGGAGCCGGTGGACGTGAAGCGGGCGGACCAGGAGGAATGGCTGGATGCCCTGTCCGGTGGCCTGATGGTCATGGTCACCGAGGAAAACGGTGTGAGGAACACGAACTTCCGCCGCGGGGGACGCCCGCAGGGGATGGACCTCGATTCGTTCGACTGGCCGGATTCGAAGCCCGCGTTCGCGCCCCGGAGCACGCAGGTGGACTTCGCCGGTCGCGTATGGATACGCCGGTATACGGAGGCCGGTCAGCCACATCTCTACGATGTCGCAGGTCCTGACGGACGGGTGACCGGGCAGGTGGAGTTGCCTCCCGGGCGAAGGCTCGTCGGCTTCACGAGGGACTACGTCTATCTGGCCCGGACGGATGAACTCGACTTTCAGTGGCTCGAGAGGTATCCCGAACCCACGGTTTCCAGCGGGAGGTAGCGTTCTCTCCCGTTTCCCGAGCCCTCAAACGTCGGTAGTTTTCCTCAGTAGAAGGGTCCGCACGGGGTGGCAACGGAACCGGGCCGGGGGGCAGCCCCCGATCCGGCCCGGGCCCGCGTGCCGCCGATCCACGCCTTGAATACATGCGCCGGAGAACACATGACGGATCTGGGTCTGTACCTGGAAGATCACCATATCATGCTGCGCGACATGGTCCGCGAATTCGCCGAAGCGGAGATCGCGCCCGTCGCCCACGAATACGACGAATCGGAGCAGTTCCCGTGGGAATCCGGCAGGAAGATGGCCGAGCTCGGACTGTTCGGGATTCCATTTCCCGAGGAGTACGGCGGAGCGGGAATGGACCTGATCTCCTCGGTGATCGTGTCCGAAGAGCTGGCCCGGGTGGACGCGAGCCACTCGATCATGGTGGGTGCACAGATTTCGCTTGCCGGTACGCCGATCAGCCGGTGGGGGACGGAAGAGCAGAAACGGAAGTTCCTGGTCCCGCTGGCTTCGGGCGAGGCGCTTGGAGGGTTCGGTCTCACCGAACCCGGCTCCGGGTCCGATGCGAGCGGCATGGCCACGATGGCGGAGAAGAAGGGCGATCACTACCTCATCAACGGACAGAAGACCTGGATCACGCACGGGGGCGTCGGCGAGATCTTCCTTCTCGCGGCCGTGACGGATCCGACCGCCGGCAATCGGGGCGTGAGCGCGTTCCTGGTCACCAAGGAGACCTGCGACCTCGAACGAGCCCGGGAATTGGGCTTCGGGCACTGTGAATCCCTGAGTCCCATGCCCGGGTTCTCGACCGGTCAGAAACTGCGCAAGCTCGGATGGAACGCGTCCGACACCCGCGAGCTGATCCTCGAGGATGTGGAAGTCCCGCTCGAGAATCTGCTGGGCGAGGAGAACGAGGGCTTCAAAGTGTTTCTCGACACCCTCGACGGGGGCCGGATCTCGATTGCGGCACATGCCGTAGGCATTGCACAGGGCGCTCTGGATGCGTCGCTCAAGTATACGGGTGAGCGGGAACAGTTCGGCCAGGCGATCAACCGGTTCCAGGGGATTCAGTTCAAGCTCTCCGACATGGCCACCCGCATCCACGCCGCACGGTTGATGACCTATCACGCCGCGTGGCTGCGCCAGAGTGGAAGGCCACACAAGAAGGAAGCCTCGATGGCGAAGCTGTTCGCTTCGGAAGCCGCGATGGACGTGACGATCGACGCCGTGCAGCTTCATGGAGGCTACGGATACAGCCGCGAGTACCCCGTGGAGCGGATGATGCGCGACGCGAAGATCACCGAGATCGGAGAGGGTACGAGCGAGATTCAGCGGATCGTGATCGCGCGCGAGCTTCTGAAGTCACTGGAGATCTGAGCGACCAAGTGGTGTCAACGAGACGCCGACCGTAAGTTGCGCGCCCGGGCCGCGAGCCACTGACGCCGCGGCCCGTTCGCGTTGAGAACGAGTACGACGAGATTGACCCGCGAGGAAGCGGGGCCTGGATATCTATGCGCAGGGAAATCGTGATCGATGCCGCCGGGACCGAAACCCGCGTGGCGATCGTGGAAGACGGCCGGCTCGTGGAGCTGATGCACGAGCGTGCCGAAGACGAACGGATGGTGGGGGATCTCTACCTCGGAAGGGTGGAGGCCGTGCTTCCCGGCATCCAGGCCGCCTTCGTTGACATAGGAACCGAGAAGTCGGCTTTTCTTCACGTCTCGGACCTCGCGGAGGAACTGGACGACGAAAACGGGAACGGCAACGGGCGCCGGTCCCGCAAATACCCGCCGATCCAGGACCAGGTCGAGCGCGGTCAGGAGATTCTCGTCCAGGTCACCAAGGAGCCGATCGGCACCAAGGGACCGCGGGTGACATCACAGGTCTCTCTGCCCGGCCGATTCGTCGTATTCATCCCGGACAGCGGACACGTCGGCGTCAGCCGGAAGATCGAGGACCGCGAAGAACGCTCCCGTCTGCGGGCCGTAGCCCGGGAGGCGCTGGGGAAGGGATCGGGAGGCGTGATCGTTCGCACGGTCAGCGAGGAACTGAATCGAAAGACCCTGGAGAAGGAGCTCGCCACCCTTCGAAGTACCTGGACCAAGATCCAGCGCCGGGAGAAGAGCATGAAGGCCCCGGCCCTGGTCCACCGGGAGGAAGAGCTCACGTCGGGCATCCTCCGCGATCTGTTCAGTGAGAAGATCGATCTCCTTACGGTCAACGACCGTCAGCTGCACCACGAAATCCGCTCCTACCTGGGCCAGGTCGGTCCCGAGCTTCTCGATCGAGTCACCTTCTACGAGGGTGAGACGCCGATCTTCGACCACTTCGGAATTGAAGAGGAGATCCGCGCGGCATTCCGACGACGCGTCGAGTTGAAGTCGGGCGGTCACATCGTGATCGAGCACACCGAGGCTCTGGTAGCGATCGACGTGAATACAGGCCGGTACACCGGCAAGAAAGACCCCGCGAAGACCATTCTCAGGACCAATCTCGATGCCGCCGGCGAGATCGCACGACAGCTCCGTCTCCGCGACATCGGCGGGATCATCGTCTGCGACTTCATCGACATGGACGAGAAGGACGCCCGGGAGAAGGTCCTCAACGAGATCAAGAGCCACCTGGGTCGCGATCGGGCACGGACGAAAGTGTTCGGCATATCGGACCTGGGTCTGCTCGAGATGAGCCGGCAACGGGTCCGGCCAAGTCTCGTGCAGATGATGACGGTCCCATGCACGAGCTGCGACGGCACCGGACGGGTTCTGTCTCCCGAAACCGTGGTCCGCCGGATCGAGCGCGCGCTGCGCCGGGCGAAGTCGGTCGGAGAGAAGCGGGCGATTACCATGCGGGTGCACCCCGAGGTCGCGCTCTACCTGCTCGAGCAGGAACCGGAGTTCCTTCGAACGACGAGCGCCGAGTGCGGCGTCGATCTCGACGTTCGCGACGATCCGCTGCTCGAGCACGACGAATATCGTCTGCTGGCGGCACCCGCCGACACCGACGTGACCCCCCGATACGCCGTAGCCTGATTGACAGCCTCAGTTTAGACAGGTATCCTTACAGGCTACGAATCGACGGAAACCAACTGCCGGGAATACGATACGATGTACGCGATTTTCGAGGCGAAGGGAAAGCAGTTCCGCGCGGAACCCGAGACGACGTTGATGGTGCCGACGCTGGATGCGGAACCGGGCGAGAAAGTGACGTTCGAACAGGTTCTGCTTGCGGGTCGCGACGACGAGGTCATCATCGGCCGTCCGACTCTCGAGGGGGCGTCCGTGCAGACCGAGGTGGTTCGACACGG
>CBDTXM010000158.1:0-5267 GCA_965364445.1 uncultured bacterium
GTATCGATCAGCAGTGCGGCGAGCAGCCGGGACGGGACGTTGGCGCCGGCGATCGTGATCCAGAACACCATCGCGAGCAGCACAAGCATCAACGGAAATCCGAGCCACCGGTTGGTGAGAACCCGGTCGAGAGCGCGGTCGAGATCGAACTTCACTTTGCGTGCGCCGGTGGCGGAAGCGCCTGCGGCGATCTCCTGGGCCGCCCCGTAGTAACGACCCATGAGGCCGTCATGGAAATTCGGACTCAGCGACCAGCGCAACTCGGACGCCTTCTCGAGTACCGGCTCGCCCGTCCAGGTGACCTCCTTCGGCCCCGAGTCCAGGGCCGGCGTGCCCCTCGTCCTCAGACCGGCTTGCGTGCGCATACCCGCCGCCGGAAACCGGTCCTCCCCCGGACTGCCGATCGAACCGTCACGAACGGCCTGCTCTACCCGCTCGTCCTTGTTGAGGAGGCGGAGCGAGACCCAGCGGGGGTTCGCCAGATCCGGGTACACCGCCTCGAGATCGGGAACGAGTCGCGACACCGCCTGTTCTACGTCGCTGGGGTATTCGCGAATGCGGTACGGGCGGGTTTCCGTCGCACCCGTCGCCATCTGATACACGGCGTCGCGGAGTTCCGGCATCCCCTCCCCCGATCTCGCCACGGTGGGGACCACGGGAACCCCGAGCAGGTCTGACAGCTTCTGCTCGTCGATCGCGATGCCGTGCCGCCTCGCCTCGTCCAGGAGATTCAGACAGACGACGACCCTGTCGGTGATCTCGAGGACCTGGAGAGCGAGATTCAGGTTCCGCTCGAGGCGGGTCGCATCGATCACGACGACCGTCACATCGGGAAGGCCGAAGAGTACGAAGTCCCGGGCCACCTCCTCGTCCGGACTTCCCGCCTGCAAAGAATAGGTGCCCGGCAAGTCCACGACCTTGAAACGAAGGTCCCGGTACGAATAGGTGCCCTCGGCGCGCGTCACGGTCTTGCCGGGCCAGTTGCCCGTGTGCTGCCGGAGTCCCGTGAACTGGTTGAATACGGTGCTCTTTCCGGTGTTGGGATTCCCTGCGAGCGCCACCAGGTAGTCGAAACGCCCCGTCCCGATACCGAGCTGCACGAGCGCCTCTTCGCGGCCGGAGGCACAGCCGTGGCAGGGTCCGGCCCGAGTGCCTGCCATCAGCTCGCAGCTCCCGTCGATTCACTCGCCGTCGGCATCGGCGCACCCTGCGAGCCGGGGTCGAGGCGGAAGATCCGCACACTCTCGGCCTCACTGCGGCGCAGCGCGATCAGGGCTCCGCGGATCCTGTACGCCACGGGGTCGCCGGACGCACTGGCGAATTCCGCTTCTATCTCGGTGCCCTCGACGACTCCGAGATCCAGCAAACGTCGGCGCTGCGGACCCTGGAGCACGGGGGCGAGCCCGATGACCCGCCCGCTCTCCCCGTCCCGCAGGTCCGCCAGCGTGTCGCTCACGGGCTCCGGGGCCTCGACCATCGGCTCCACGGTGATCCGGCTCGCCACGGCCGGTGACAGACTCCGTTCGCGCCCGTCGGCCTCGAATTGCACGGAATCGCGGGAGATGTCGAGCAGCCGGATTCGAGTACCCGGACCGATGCCCGCGGAAACCAGTTCCCGGAACAGCTCCGGTGGCTCGTCCTCCACGTGCGTCACCTTCCCGATCTCGCCTTCCTCGAGAGACGCGAGGGGTCGCCCCGACGGGGGCGGGACTGCGCCCGCGGCGGTCGGAATCGGGTCTCCGTGAGGATCATAGAGCGGGTGCCCGAGGCGTGCGGCCAGCTCCTCCATCTCTTCCCGGGAGGTCCGGTGCTCGAGGCGATCGGCTTCGTCGTGCCAGTCGGCCGGATCGATACCGGTACGGTCGGCCAGGTACCGTTCCCACAGTCGATGCGAACGCAGGACGCGGAGTGCATACTCCCGGCCCTCCCGGGTCAGGACGGGCTGCAGATCCTCCGTCCGCACGAACCCGAGCTTCTCGAGTCGGCCGAGCAGCCGGAGCGCCGCGCCCCGGGACGTGGCAAGGGCTCCGGCAAGGCTCTCCTCGGTCGCGGGTGTACCGGCGTATTCACAGTTGTAGAGGTGCTTCAGGGTGTCTTCGAGGAGGACGCGCTCTTCCAGCTTCCGGTACCGCGACAGCCGTGCGGCGATGCCCCGCCTCGGCCAGAAGATCGCGACCAGCAGCAGGCAACCGGAGAAGAACAATACCAGGCTGAGAACCGGACTCACGAGACTCGACCTCCCGGGGAGATCCCTTCGATCTGTGCGGCGCTCAGGGCGACGAAGAATCGCGAGCCTGGGCCAAGGCGACCGACAATTTAGGACAGTCTAAATTACCGGTTCGCTCCAGGGTCGCGAAAGCCCCGGGCGCAATCGCCGCCCGGGGCACGTCGCAATCAATCCTCGAGGGGTGGCGCGATGCGGTCGATCGCGCCGGTCAGCTCATCGTAAGCGGTTGGATCCACTTCGCGAAACGGAGCGGCGACGTAGCGGATCACGCCCTCCGCATCCACCACGAACAGGGTCCGGTTGTCGATTGCTCCTCCGCCTGGCAGCGAACGCCAGGCGCCGTAGGCCTTCCCGACCGACGATTCCGCGTCGCTCCCGAACAGGAAGGGGAAATCCGCGTCCTTCGCCCACGACGCGAGGCTCTCCACGTCGTCGGTGCTCATCGCGATCAGGACGATGTCACGTCCGCCGCGAAAGATCCGTGCGTACTGATCCCGGTACGCTTCCATTTGAACCGTTCACCCGGGGGTCCTGGCCTTGTAGAAGAAGGACAGCACGACCGTCTCCCCGCGATAGTCGCTGAGTCGGATCGGATCCCGGAGGATTCCGTGACGCGTCGCTCCCGGGATTTCGAAGTCGGGGGCGACCTCCCCGACCTGCAACGGCTCGGCATTCTGACCGAGGCAGGCCGACGGTGCGGTCGCCAGTGCAAGTACGGCGGTTGCGATCGATATCCGGTGTCTGATCATAGCGAATCCCGGTAAGAGGTTACCCTTTCGTCCAACTCGTCGAGGAACTGAACCGGCAGGTATACTGTATCCACGAGCGCAATCCTGCAATCAAACGGAGCGTAGTGGAAACATGGGATTCTATCTGATCGGCGGCATCGCGTTCATCGCCTCCATGCTCGTGCAATGGCGACTCAAGTCGGCCTACGCCATGTGGGGCAAGGTGCGGAACTCCCGCAATTTCACCGGGGCCGAAGTGGCGGAACAGATCCTTCGTTCCAACGGCATCCGCGGCGTGAAGGTCGAGCCGATCGCCGGCACTCTCACGGACCACTACGATCCCCGCAGCAAACGCGTCAGGCTCTCCCAGGGGAACTTCGCCGGTACTTCGGTGGCCGCGCTCGGCGTCGCGGCGCACGAGGTCGGCCACGCGATGCAGGATGCGCAGGGATACATGCCGATGAAGATCCGCGCCGGACTCGTGCCGGTCGCCAGTCTCGGAACGAGCATGGGCCCGTATCTGGCCTTCGGGGGCATGATGCTCGGGATGACCGGCATGGTCACTCTCGGAATCGCGCTCTTCGCGGGCGCGGTTCTCTTCCAGTTCGTCACCCTTCCCGTCGAATTCGATGCCAGCCGACGGGCGATTACGCAGCTCGACACCCTCGGTATCGTTGATCCGAAGGAAAAGGCGGGCGCAACGCGGGTCCTGAAGGCGGCCGGGCTGACCTACGTGGCGGCCGCCGCGACGAGCTTCACCTACCTGCTCTACTTCATCCTGGCCAGCCGCGACTGAAGCTCCCTGAGCTACCCTCCGAGCTCGGCGTCCAGCGCATTCAGCAGGGCGTCGAGCCGGTTGTCCACATCCGCGAGCTCCCTCTGCAGACCCCAGACGGACTGCATGTGGCGAACGAGCTCTCCCCGGTTCCGATCCCCGGTCAGCAGCGTCGAGAGCACCTGATTCGTGGTCATCGCAGGCGGTCCCCCCAGCAGCCCGTAGTGGACCATGGATGACTCCAGTGTGCCTGTCTCTACGCGCACTGCCTGGAGGCGATTGAATGAATCGATGATGAAGGCCTGGTCCTCTTCGATCTCGTCCATCAGTCCGGGCCACGAGGACAGTTCCGCCGCGAGTCGACGGTTTCGGATGTCGGAGAGCGTGCCCGCCGACAGCAATCCCTGAAGTGCCCCGGTGCTCGGATCGAAGGTGAGGCCGCCGCCGAACGAGTCACGGAGGACGCTCAACGCCGAGTCGGGGGCGAGGGATTCGATCTCCGATGGAGTCATCGCCAGAACGCCGGATATCGAGCTCACGACCCGTTCGTTCCGGACCAGCACGCTGTCCAGTTCGAGTCTCGCTGCCCGAAGATCGTCGCGGACCGCCCCGAGCGCGGCGCGCTCCCCGGCTGCGGTTTCTTGACCGGCCCACCACGCCTCGAGACTGAATGCGATCAGAATGCTGACGACGATCAGGAACACGTCACGGAACGCCGAGCGCCAGGAGATGCCGATCCGGTCGATGAGCGTCCGTCCGGGAGGAGTCGGCTCCTGGGTGTCGTCCCTCATTCGGGCATCGATTCGCCGTTCGCGTCGAGCTGATCGATCAGGAAGAAGAGCCCCCAGCGGTCGGCCGGGGTGTCGGCCCGGACGTCGAAGTCGTCGCCGAGATCTGTCTCGACATACGTGAACGGCGTCCCGTCGATCAGGAACGTCGTGTCGCCCTCGAACGTCAGCACGAAATCCGTCCATCTCTGGTCAGAGGCATACGGCCGCGAGCGGGCGGCGGCCGGGTCCGAGACGTCGAGCTCGAAGACCAGGCCGCGGATCGTGCTGTCCGGGTCCACGGTAACCTTGGCCGTACTCATCAGGACTCGGCCGTCATCGCGAACGGTGTACCAGTCGCTGGTCCCGTCGGTATACCAGCCGCGCTGCCAGGGAAATCCCTCCGGCTCTGTCGGCTGGTCCGCAGGAGCTTCGGCCACGTCGAGCGGGGCCGCAGAGGGCTCTCGCAGGGGTTCGACCTCGGATGCGGGCGGTTCGGTTTCGGCTCGCGGAACCACAGGTGTGTCCGGGGGCGCGTCCGCCGCGTCCCGAGGGGAGTCGGCGGGCCCGCACCCCACCGCCGTGGCCAGCGCCAACACCAGCAGCCGGGGCTTCATCGGTAGTTCCCGAAGTTGAGCTCGACGCCGTAGTCCTCTCCGCGAAGGAACGCGATCACCTCCTGAAGCGTGTCTCTCGAGGGGGCGATCACGCGCAACTCGTCGCCCTGGATCTGCACCTGCACCTTCTTGAACGACTGGTCCCGGATCGCT
>CBDTXM010000159.1:0-5256 GCA_965364445.1 uncultured bacterium
CCGGGCAGAATCTCCACCTGCCTCGACAGCAGCGCGATCACTCGGGGCACGTCCCATATCATCTCCGAGAGGTCGCCGTCCTGCCGGATCTCGCCATTCACGGCGGCCGTGATCCGGCCCCGCCGCAGTTGTCCGACGCGGGACTCGGGCATCAATGCGGAGCAGGGGGCGGAACGGTCGAATCCCTTGGCCATGCTCCACGGCCGGCCGCGCGCCTTCGCCTCGGCCTGGCGGTCACGCCGGGTCAGGTCCAGGCCGACCCCGTACCCGATGACCAGGGATCCGGACTCCCGCTCGGACAGATGTTTCCCGCGCCGGCCCAGCGCGACCACGAGTTCGACCTCGTGATGCAGGAGCTGCGTGTCGCCGGGGTATGGTACGGGCCCGCCGCAGGGCGCCAGCGCCGTCACGGGCTTGAGGAAGAAGAAGGGAGCTTCGATCTCCGTCGCCCGTTCGGAGACCGCTTCCATCTCGCGAGCATGGGCCGCATAGTTGCGTCCCACGCACCAGATCCGGCCGACGGGGAAGCACGCATCGGACTCGACGACCGGCAGCCATCGCGGGGAGGGCGGCTCGACGATCCAGTCGGTCGGCGTTCGTTGGAGATCACGCATCGTGGGCGCTCGGCGCGAGCACGATACCGCGGTCGAAGAGATCCTCACTCTCGGCCGGGGAGAGAGCGAGGTCCTGCTCGAGAATCTCCCGGGCGTCTTCCGACAGGTGGGGCGGTGGACGGAGCACGGAAACGGCAGGCACGCCCTCATCGAGCGCCACGGTCCGCAGGCCCACCCTCTCACCCGATCGCAGCAGGAGCGGTTCGGCATCGGATCCGCTCAAGGCCTCTCCGACGTTCAGCACTGGACCCGCGGGCACGGCCTCGCGGTGCAGCGCCGCCAGGAGATCGGTCCGGGACAGACGGGCCAGCCGGGGTGCGAGCTCGGCGCGCAACGCGTCGCGGTGGACGACCCGGTCCGCGTTCTTCGCGAACCGAGAATCCGTCGCGAGCTCCGGCTCACCCGCGACCTCGCAGAGCCGGCGGAACTGTCGATCGGTCCCCACCGCGAGGACGATCGGCTCTCCTCCGGCGCACTCCCAGACTTCGCCGTACGGCACGATGCTCGGATGTCCGGATCCGAGTGGGGCGGGCACCTCTCCGGTGGCCAGCCATCCCGTCCCCTGGTTCGCCAGCGACGCGAGCCCGGACCGGACGAGTGAAGTGGAAAGGTGGCGTCCGCGTCCCGTTCGCTCCCGGAGCAGCAGGGCTACCAGGATGCCCTCCTTCAACTGGTGCGCGGCGAGCAGGTCCATCAGAGCCACGGGCATCTTGAGCGGACGGGACCCGATTTCACCGTTGATCGACATGAATCCGGTCCCGGCCTGGAGCAGCGCATCGTAGCCGGGCCGTTCGTCTTCGGCGCCGTATGCGGTCACATCCGCGTAGATCAGGCGCTCGTTTCGGGCCCGCAAAGTGGCGGCGTCCACCCCGAGCTCTTCGGCCTGGCCGGGGCGATAGCTCGCGAGCACGACGTCGCTTTCGTGCGCGATTCGTCGAACCAGTGCGAGGCCTTCCGGCGTTCTGAGGTCCACGGCCAGTGAGCGCTTGCCCCAGTTCGCCGCGCAGAAGTATGCCGTGACATCGGTGTCCGCGGGCTCCTCCGGGAGACGCCAGCCCCTCGTCACGTCTCCCCCCGTGGAAGGATTCTCGATCTTGATCACGTCGGCGCCGAGCTCGGCGAGAAACATCCCCGCCGCCGGTCCCGCGAGGACACCGGCGAGCTCGAGGACCTTGAGTCCCAGCAGTGGAGGTGATTCGAGCATAGCGCGAAGATGGTCACCGTCGCGGCTCTTCGCGAGGCTTCGCGACGGAATCGCGACTTGCCCCGTACCGTAACCAGCGCCCAATATCGTCCGGGTCGGGCCGTGCCGGAATGACCGCAGTCCGATCACAGATTGCCAGGCTTTCTTCCAGCGGAGAACTGAATGGACAGGACTCGTATCCACCGCAGGTCGGGACCTGCGGTCATCGCGATCGCCACGCTGGCCGCCTGCTCGTCCGCGCCGGCACCCGATGTCACGCCGGACCCGTATGCGGGAGTGGCCGCGGCTGAGGCGAGGATCGATTCGGCCGGCATCCTGGGCCACGTTGCATTCCTGGCCAGCGATGAGCTGGCCGGCCGGGATACGCCGAGTCCGGGACTGGAGGCCGCCGCCGAGTACATCGCGCGGCGATTCGAAGCGCTGGGCCTCACGCCTGCGGGAGACGCCGGCGGCTGGCTCCAGCGCTATCCGTATCTCAGCGCCTCGTTCGATGCCGAAGCGTCCAGCCTGCGGGCCGAAGGGGAAGGCGGAGGCGCCTCGCTCGCATTCGGAGAACAGTGGTTTGCCATGCCGCTGGGTCCGGAGCAGGAGCGGCTTCGGGCGGGCGTGGTGTATGGCGGTGCGGTCGGGGACAACGCGTATCCTCCGGAGGCCGAGGGTCGAATCGTCGCCGTGACCAGCGGTCCCGGCCTCGGCATGGAGCTGTTCACCGAAATCGGATACGCCGTGCAATCGGGTGCCTCCGGACTTCTCATCATCCTGAATCCGGCGATACCCGCACAGGCGATCCCTTCCATCACCGGGCAGGTGGCCGGACTTCCGGCGCAGGAGATCCCGGTGCTCGGGGTGCTGCGGTCGGCCGCCGCCGATCTCTTCAGCGCGGGCGGTCAGGATATCGACACGGTAGCGCCCGTTGAGGGATCGGGGACTCCGATGGACCTGGGCTTCGACCTCTCGGTGCGTGTGGCAATGGACAGGGAGGAATTCGATCCGCCGAACGTGGTGGCACTGTTGCCGGGATCCGATCCGGCACTCAGCGAGACCTACGTCGTATATTCGGCGCACTTCGATCACGTGGGCATCGGTACGCCGGACGCGGAGGGCGATTCGATCTACAACGGGGCGGACGACGATGCGTCGGGCACGGCCCTGGTCCTCGAAGTCGCCGAGGCGTTTGCGTCCTTGCCCGAGCCACCGAGGCGCTCCGTGCTCTTCCTCGCCGTGAGCGGCGAGGAGAAGGGACTGCTCGGGGCCAATTACTGGGCCGACAATCCCACCGTACCGATCGACGGCGTGATCGCGAACATCAATGCCGACATGGTAGGTCGCAACGCGCCCGACACCCTGATCGCGATCGGAGGCGAGTACAGTTCTCTCGGCCTGCTCTCGGAACGGGTGGCCGCGGCGCACCCGGAACTCGGGCTGGTGATCGCACCCGACCCGGACCCATCGGAAAATGCATTCTTCCGGAGCGACCACGTGGCCTTCGTGCGCAAGCAGGTGCCGGCCGTGTTCTACACGACCTGGCTGCACGAGGACTACCACGCTCCATCCGACGAAGTGGACGAAATCGACGCGGACAAGCTGGCACGCGTAGCCCGGCTGGCGTTCCGGGTCGGGTGGGAGGTGGCCGAAGACACGACGCCTCCCTCCTGGAATCCGGGGGCCTGGGACGAAGTGAGCCGGATCCTGGATGAGTCGCCCTTCTGAGTCGTGAGTGTCAACGAAATAAGGAGATAGGACCGATGCGTTTCCTCGAGAACAGGCAGTGGTCACGGGCCGGCGCCGGCGGGCTGGCACTGGCGGTGCTTTCCATCGCGCCCGCGCAGGCCCAGGCGCCGAACGGCGGCATGACTGCGCACGACGTCTCGCGGATCCAGACCGTCTCGAGCCCCGTCGTCTCACCCGACGGGAATCGGGTCGCCTACCTGCTCAACGTGCCTCGTGATCCGCTCACCGAAGATGACGGCGTGGCCTGGCGCAGGCTTCACGTGATGGACGTGGCGACCGGCGCGACGCGAGAATTCGTGGGCGGAGACCTGCGCGTAGGGTCCCCGGGCTGGACGCCGGACGGTACGTCGGTCACGTATCTCGCCAGACGCGACGGAGACACGGGAACGTCCCTGTACGCCATTCCCGTGGCCGGTGGCGAATCGCGCAGGATCCTGGAGCACGAGACCTCGATCTCTTCGTATGCGATCAGTCCGGACGGCCGACAGGTCGCTTTTCTGACGCGTGACGCAGAGCCCGAGTACCGCGAGAAAATGCGGGAGCGAGGCTTCCGTCAGGAGGTCTACGAGGAGGATGACCCGTTCACCCGCGTGTGGGTGGCCGAGCTCGACCGGCCCGGATCGGCCCGTGTTCTTCCGCTGGAGGGGCATGCGAGCGAGATCGACTGGGCGCCCGACGGAAAGCGGCTCGTGGTGGCACTCGCTCCGACCCCCCTGATCGACGACAGATACATGAAGCGCCGGCTCCGGATCGTCGATGCCGGAAGCGGCTCGGTACTGACGCGGATCGAGAATCCGGGCAAGCTGGGCCAGGTGGGCTTCAGCCCGGACGGAGAGCACGTGGCATTCGTGTCGGCCGAGTCGATCAACGATCCGAAAGAGGGGCGACTGATGGTCGCCCGGGCGTCGGACGGGAGCTTCCGGGATCTGCTGCCCGGTCTCGAAGGTCATATCGCGGCCTTCGCGTGGCAGGACGGCGAGACGCTGGCCTACCTGTCGGACGAGGGAGTGGAGACACGGGTCGGGACGGTGCGGGTTGACGGGTCGCGGGATCGCACCCTGATCGAGAAGGGCGGTCCGATCCTGGCCGGGATCTCGGCACCGGCTGCAACGGAGACCATGGCCTTCGTCGGGCAGACACCGGCGCACCCGGGTGAGCTGTACCTGAGCACGGGAGGCAAGGCGCCCAGGCGGATTACGGATTCGAATCCCTGGCTGGCGGGTCGTCGCCTCGCCGTCCAGGAGCCCGTCGAGTGGACCGCGTCCGACGGTCTGCGCCTCGAGGGGATCCTGATCCGTCCGCTCGACGGAGGCGGTGACGCGCCGACGATCGTCGTGGTGCACGGCGGCCCGGAAGCGCACCAGCGCAACGGGTGGATGACGGGCTATTCCTCGCCCGGGCAGGTCGCCGCTGCCGACGGATTCGCCGTGTTCTATCCCAACTACCGGGCCAGCACGGGCCGCGGGGTAGAATTCAGCATGCTGGATCACCGGGACTTCGCCGGAAAGGAATTCGACGACATCGTGGATGGCGTGGACCACCTGATCGAGGCCGGAGTGACCGACGGTGATCGGGTCGGAGTGACGGGCGGTTCCTACGGCGGATACGCGACCGGCTGGCTGACCACGCGCTACTCGGACCGGTTCGCCGCGGGCGTGATGTTCGTCGGCATCGCCAACACCATCTCCAAGGACGGGGTGAGCGACA
>CBDTXM010000160.1:0-5232 GCA_965364445.1 uncultured bacterium
AAGAGTCGTGTGGGGCTCCGACGACTCGCCGGCGTTCGATACGGTGAAAATCGGGGTCCACGACGTGACGGTACGGACCGATGTGCGCGATTCGCTGCCCGGGCTCGTGTGGTTGCGGGTCCAGGCCGATGCCGGTGCCGGGCGGTATTCGTGGCAACTGGAGTCGGCGCGTCGGATTCCGTAGGTACCGTTGCGCCGGTTCGGACAACGGGCTTTCTTGGACGGGATCTGCGAGCGTAGGTTGTGCGCCAGCGCCCCGAGAACCGAAGTCCGTCGGCCGATTGACTCAGTCTGGGAGGCTGTCTAGTATGTGGCTCACCTGCCACAGGGGACTCAAGTTCAACCGTTCGAGCGGCTTGCCGACATGACGCCATTCGGGTTCGGCCGTAAGAAGAGGTCCGTGGGTCTCGACATCGGAAGCGGATTCGTAAAGATCGCCGTGATCGATCACTCGGGTTCCGCTCCGCTCGTCGAGCGCCTGATCGTCCGTCCGCTGGGTGCGGATGCGATCGTTGAAGGCGAAGTCATGGATCCGGGCCTCGTCGCCCAGACGGTGGACGCGATCTTCGACGAAGAGGGCCTCTCGCAGCGTGATGTGGTGGTCAGCGTCGGCGGTCGGGACGTGATCATCAAGCCGATCCAGATGGACCGGATGCGCAAGTCCGATGCAAAGGAAGTGATCCGCTGGGAAGCCGAGCAGCACGTTCCCTTCGACATGGACGATGTGCAGCTCGACTTCGAGGTGACCGATCCGGAGGGAGAAGGACTCCAGATGGGGGTTCTTCTGGTCGCGGCCAAGCGCGAACTGGTCGAGAACAAGGTCGCTCTCCTCGAGGAAGCCAACCTCAATCCGCGGATCATCGACGTCGATGCCTTCGCTCTGCACAATGCTCTCGAGATCAACTACCCGGAGGCGATGCGGGGCCTGTCCAGTCTTGTCAGCATCGGCCACGAGACGACGAACGTGAACATCCTCGAGGACGGCGTGCCGGTTCTCACGCGTGACCTCAGCTTCGGCACACGGAGGCTGTCTCTCGACCTTCAGCGTGAGCGCGGAATGCTCGCCGACGAAGCCGAGAACGTGTTGCGCGGAGAGGGGGCCGACGAGCGACTGCGCTCTTTCCTCTATGAGCGGGCGCAGGAGGTGGGTCGCGGCATCGAGCGAGCAACCGCATTCCTGGAGACGCAGGAAGTCGGCGCCAGCCTCGGTCGACTGTACCTGTGTGGTGGGGGCGTGCACGTTCCCGGAATCGCGGAGGCCCTCGCCGAGCGCCTCGAGATCGAGACGACGGTCGCCAACCCGATCGAACGGCTTGGCGTGAAGCCGGGAGCGCTCGACCTCGACGCGGCCAGAGCGATCGCACCCCTGATGATGCTTTCGGTCGGACTCGCGCTTCGGAGAATCGCGTGATCGAGGTCAATCTCCACCCGACCGGTGGCCGACCCGGAAGGAGACGTCGGCCCGCGCTGTCCGCCCCCGGCTGGATCGGCAAGGGCCGGGGAGGCTCCGACGGACGAGATCCGTGGACGATTGCCGCGATCGCTGCTTTCGCGCTCTCGGCGCTGGCGATCGGCGGCATGTGGTTCGCCCAGAGATCGGACGCCGCCGAACTGGAGGTCCGACTGGAGGAAGCGCGGGAGGACTCGACCCGGCTCGCCGACCTCCGGGTGCTCAGCGACAGCCTGATCGACAGGGAACGCCAGATCCGTCAAAGGCTGGAGCTCGTGCGGGGTCTGGATGAGGGGCGATTCGTCTGGCCGCACCTGCTCGACGAGATCAGCCGGGCACTGCCCGAGTATACCTGGCTCACGGCGGTCCGCGTCGAGACCCCGCTTCCTGATCTCGTCGTCCAGCTCGACGGGATCGCGGCGAATCCGCTGGCGGTCACCCGATTCGTCCGCAACCTGCAGTCATCCGATTATGTGCAGCAGGTCCGGATCATGGGGAGCCAGCAGGCACAGGTCGAGAATGTGGCCGCGCAGGCGTTCAAGCTGCTCGTCTCGTACGCGGACCCGAAGGGCGAGTCTTCCCGTCCGACGGCTTCGGAGGGAGACTGACCATGGCATTGCTGCCGCAGGATCAGCGTCACCAGAGCATGCTGCTGGTCGTGATTCTCTGCATCGCGGCGGCCGCGTTGTATTACGTTTACGTATTCCGTTCGAACTCGGAGGACCTCCTCGAACAGGCCGACCGGGTCGAGACCCTCGAGATGCAGAACGAGCTGGCGGAGGCCCGGATCGGAGATCTCCAGAGGCTGCGCGACCGGCTCTCAGCGGCCGAGCGGCAATTCACCACGTTGCAGCGACTGGTTCCTTCGGGCGCCGAGGTCCCGGCGATCTATGAAGCGATCGCGACGCAGACCCAGGCCCTGAACCTGGAGCTGATCAACGTCGAGCCTCTGCCACCGGTAGCCGCGGACAGCGCCGGGACGTTGCTGCGGCAGGAATGGCAGATGGAGATCGAGGGCGAGTATCACGCGGTAGGGACTTTCCTCACCCGAGTGGCCTCCTTCGATCGGATCGTCCGACCCAGGGTGACGCAGATCATTCCCACGGAGACGACGCCTTCGGGCAGGCAGCGGGTCCGCGTGACCTTCCAGCTCGAAACATTCGTGGTCGGCAATCCGGAATCCCGGCCGATGGAAGTGCAGGAAGGCTGAGATGCGAAGAGCGATGGTGGTCGCATTCCCGATCCTGATCGTTGCCCTGTGCCCGGCCACGGCCCGGGCGCAGGAGACGGGGGACGGGAATCCTGCCGCGGCCGACACGACCGCGGCGGAGCCGTCGGGCACCGTGGAGCGGGAGATCTTCTATTATCCCGGCGGACAGAGACGGGACCCCTTCGAGCCCCTGTCGGCCGGGGACGAGCTCGGACCGCGGTTCGAAGATCTGAATTTGAGCGGAATCGTGTACAGCCCGACTACGGGTAGCATCGCGGTGCTCACGGATCGGGCCACGGGCAAACGCTATCGGGTATGGGAGGGCGATCTGATCGGCGGAGCGAAGCTGGTGAGAGTCCGCGCTTCCGAAGTCGACTTCGTCGTATCGGCATTTGGCGTCAGCAGACAGGAAACGCTGCGCCTCAAGAGCCAGGACAAGGAGCAGGGCGGATGATCCTCAAAACGATTCTCTTGTCCACGCTGCTCGCGTTTGTGGGCGGCGGGCCCGGCGCGATCCAGGAAGTGCGGATCACGCCGGTCGGAACGGAGACAGAAATCGTCGTGGTGACATCCGGCGAAGTCACCTTCCGCGACTTCGCACTGGCGGAGCCGCCCCGACTGATTCTCGATCTGACGGGAGCCGACGCAGGACTGCCGAACGACAGCTACGATGCGATCGGCAGAGGTGGCGTCGAGCGGCTGCGCAGCAGCTGGTTCCGCCCGGGGGTTCTCCGGCTCGTGTTCGACCTCGACCGGGTTCCCTCGTACGAGGTGGACGCGGAACCGGGCCGACTGCGCATCACGTTCCCGAATCCCGATGGCGACTTTGCCCTCTGGTCGACGCGGGAAGTGGAGCGCGAGAGCGTTGCCCGTGCAGAGGCCAGACAGGTGCCCGCAGCCCAGACACTGCGCATACCCGAGGAGCCCTCGCGAATCACGGTAGCCTTCGACAGTGCAAGCATGCTCGATGTGCTGGCCGGCTTCTCGGAATATGCCGGCGTGTCGATCGTGCCGAGCGCGGCGGCGGCCGGGATGACCGTCCGCGGCGTGGACATTCGCAACCAGCGCTGGGACGTGGCGCTGGACGCGATCCTGGCGTCCCAGGGACTCGGGTGGAGGCTGCAGTCCGAGGGGATCCTGATCGTCGACGCGCTGGAAGGGCTCCGCACACGCGATACGCTGCAGACCGAGACGCGCGTGTTTCGCATCAACTATGCCGGGGCCGATTCGGTCGCCAAGACCCTGGAGCAGCTCGCCACTCCGAATCGGGGACAGGTCGTAGCCTATCAGGGCGCCAATTCCGTGATCGTAACCGACGTGCCCTCCGTGGTCGCCCGGATGGATTCGCTGATCCGGAACCTCGATCGTCAGACACCGCAGGTCTCGATCGACGCAAAGATCATCTTCGTGGATCGGACCGACGTGCAGGAACTCGGAATCGTCTACGACCTCAAGGACGTGAATGGCGATACCTACGGGAATTCGATCAACGACGTGATCGCGGTGCCCGACCCGTTCAATCCGGGAGAGCTGACCAACGAGACGCTGGTCGATCTGGCCGGGAATTCCATCGCGGCACTCGCAAACGCGAATGACCGGGTTCTCAGTCCTTCTCTGCAGATCCTCGCTTCGACCGCATTCGGGAACTTCTCTCTGTCCGCGTTCATCGAGGCCCTGGAGCAGCACCAGCTCTCCGACGTGCAGGCCGCGCCCTCGATCCAGGTCGTAGACAATCACCGCGCCCGCATCCAGGTCGGCGAGAAGACGCCGGTGCGCGTGCTCGACACCGGAACCGGAAACGTCCAGGCCCAGGCTACCGTGCAGTACGAAGACACGGGGATCATTCTCGAGGTCACGCCGCACATTACCAACAATCTGCAGATCCTCCTCGACGTGTCGGCCGAGAGGTCGGGGATCCAGACGGATATTCCCGACGTCGGCTACACCTTCAAGAAGCAGATCGGACAGACCCGCCTGTTGCTCGATGACGGCGAGACGATGGTCATCGGCGGGCTCACGCTCAGCGAGGTCGAGCGTTCGGAAACCGGGATCCCCCTGTTGATGGACATCCCGGTGATCGGCGCGTTGTTCCGGACGACCAAGACACGCGAGACCAAGCAGGACCTGATCATCCTGGTCACGCCGCATATCGTGGAATAGCGTCGAGAGGCGAAGTCCCGCCCATCGACCCGCGGGGTCCGGCTTCGGCCGGGCCCCGCTTTGTTTCGGGCTGCCGACAGCGTAGGCTGTCCGGTCGATCACAAACGACCGGGAGAATCATGCACGGACATTTTCGATTCACGACCGCTGGAGAGTCGCACGGCGAGGGCATGTACGTCATCGTCGAGGGCGTTCCGGCCGGGCTCCCTCTCGCACCGGACGATGTGGCTCGCGATCTCGCGCGCCGGCAGCTGGGGTATGGCAGAGGCGGTCGCATGCAGATCGAGCGCGATGCAGGTCGCATCGTCGCCGGCGTGCGCCTCGGCGAGACGATCGGCTCCCCGGTCGCGATCGTGATTCCCAATCGGGATCACGAGAACTGGCAGGTCGCCATGTCGGTGGAGGCGCAGCC
>CBDTXM010000161.1:0-5196 GCA_965364445.1 uncultured bacterium
CTGCAGGTGGGTGGCGATGTCCTGGACGCCGGCGGCAGGGTCGCGGGCGAGCTGGTCTCGGTCAGCATCGTCCTGGACGACCTGGCGGTAGAACTCGAAGGGCTGGACGATCTCGACCTGCGACTCGACGGATTCGACGCCGGAGACGTCCACGTCCGGGTGCACGACGATCGGCCCGGGTTCTTCGGGCGCATCGGCCACAACATCGGTCACGCCGTCGGCGGCCTCGCCGGCGTTCTTGCCTGGTGGATCGGTCTTGTCGCATTCGGTGCGGGCCTCGTGTATTTCTTCCGACGGCGCCTGGAGATCGTAGCCGATACCGCGCGGCGAAACCTGTCCCGTTCCTTCGGGGTCGGCCTCGCAGGGGAGCTCCTGTTCGTTCCGATCGGGCTGGTGCTGGTCGTGGGAATCATCACCTGGCTCGTGATCCCGTTTTACCTGCTCGCCGCGGGTCTCGCGGTGCCAGCGGGCTATCTCGCCATCGCCCACGCGACAGGCGAGGTGTTCGAGGGGCGGAGGTACGACTGGATTGAGCGACTGAACCTGAATCGCTCGAATTCCTACTGGTACATCGCGATCGGACTGGCGGTGTTGCTCGCACCCTTCGCGTTCGGCTCGGTGATGTACCTGTTCGGAGGAGTCCTCGGCTTCCTGAGGGGCCTGCTGTTCTTCGCGGGTGGAGTCATCACCTGGGCCGCGATCACGACCGGCATCGGTGCACTGCTCCTGTCGCGCGGCGGAAGCTCTCGCGAGTACGCCGACGGGCCGATCCCCGACCTGTTCGCGGATCTGGACGACTTTCCGGCGGAGGCGCCAGGTGCGTAACAGCGGCTTGTTCGTGGCGTTCCTGTTCGGCCTGGTCGCTCCGCTCGTCGCCCAGCAGCCCGAGTGGACGGACCTCTCCGCGCGTCGGCAGACTGACGGCATTCGGGCGGTCGAGGCGAAGATCACGTACGTGGCAGGAGAACTGGAGGTCCGTGCCGCCGAGGCGGGACTGCTCTACGACATCGGACTTCACTACGATGCCGCGCTACTGCGCCCCGAGCGGAGCTGGAACGAAGAGGGAGACCTCGGTCGCCTCGAGCTGCGTTTCGAGTCGGTGGACGACGAAGGCTCCGAATGGGATATGGACGACGGTGAATTCGGGAAGTTGGCGCTTGGACTCAGCCGTGACGTCCCTACTCACCTCACCCTGGAAGTGGGTGCGGCGGAATCCCACCTCGAGCTCGGCGGCATTCCGCTCACAGGTCTCGTCTACCGGACCGGGGCGAGCAGTACCGAGATCCGGTTCGACACGCCGAACCCTGCTCGGATCGGCACCCTGGAGCTCGCGGCCGGGGCGGCATCATTCGAGGCATCCGGTCTCGGCAACGCCCGGTTTGAAGAGCTGGAATTCGACGGAGCCGTGGGCGACGTGACCCTCGATTTCACGGGGGAGTGGAGCGGCGATGCGACGGCGGACATTGCCGTCGGGCTGGGGGCGCTCCGACTCGTGATCCCTCGTGACATCGGGGTGCGGCTGGAGAAGTCCGGGTTCCTGGCCGGATTCAATTCACGTGGCATGGAGAAGATCGAAGGGGGCTGGCAGACGTCGAACTTCGACTCAGCCCCGAACACTCTCAGGATCAAGCTGAAGGCGGCGTTCGGAAAAGTCGACGTACAGTTCGTGAACTGAGCGGCGCCCGCTGCCGTCAGTCTCGCTCGGGTCGGACGAGCACGGGCTCGCCGCGGGCGACCGACAACTGCTCCGCTGCACTCCCCTCCCGTACCGATATCTCGAGCGTGCCCGCCGATCCGATCACGGCAACCAGGTGACCCGGATCGACGCTGGTGTAGCTGAGCCGCACCCCGGAGATCTCGACACCGCCCAGTTCGGTGAGCGCCGAGGGCGAGACCCAGGATGCCGGAATGTCGGTGACGAGATTCCCGAAGCGATCCACGTGGGCTACGTGACCCCTCACGCGATCGCGGCTGCGGGTTGGCGGGATCACGTCCATCCGGTTGATCGATTCGAATTCGATCGGATCTCCGAGAGCGGTCGGCGGCTCACCGGCGACGACCCGCGCCGCGGCCGGCGCAAAGAGATCTCTGCCGTGGAAGGTCGAACTGAGCGTGTCCGATGCGCACCGATCGGGATCGAGTTCCCACGCCGAGTCGGGTCCACCTTCACCCAGCGCCCGACTGACCACACCATTGTCCGGCCCGACGAACCACCTGCCGCCCGATTCGAGCAGCATCGCCCTGCGGGCGCCACCTACGCCCGGGTCCACGACGACCAGATGCACGGTCCCCTCCGGATAGCGACTCCATACCCGGGAGAGAATCCACGCCGCTGCCTCGATGTCGCCCGGCGGAACGTCGTGGGCCACGTCCACGAGGGTCGCGTCGGGTGCAGCAGAGAGGATGGCCCCCTTGACCTCTCCCACGTACCCATCCGAGGTCCCGAAGTCGGTGATCAGGGTGACGATCGGCATTCAGCCCGTCTCCTTCTCCAGCGCCTCGACGCGGGACTCCACTCGATCCGCGACATCCAGCAGCGCGCGGGACTCCGGTGAGTCGGGCTGCCCGATAACGGTCGGAACGCCGCGGTCGCCCTGCTCCCTGACGGCCATCCCGAGTGGCACGGCGCCGAGGAACGGGATCTCGAGGGAGGCGGCCAGGGCCTCGCCGCCGCCAGCTCCGAACAGCTCGTGCACGGAGTCGCAATCGGGACATACGAATCCGCGCATGTTCTCGACCAGTCCGAGCACCGGAACGTCCACGCTCTCGAACATGCGGATCCCCTTCAGCACCCCCTGCACCGCTACATCCTGGGGCGTGGTGACCATTACCGCGCCGGTGACGTTCACCAGCTGCACGAGTGAGAGCTGTGCGTCTCCGGTGCCGGGCGGAAGGTCCACGATCAGGTAGTCGAGCTCGCCCCATGCGACCTGGTGCAGGAACTGGCGAACGATCCCCATGATGATCGGTCCCCGCCAGATCGCCGGGGTATCCTCGCCGACCAGGAAGCCGAGGCTCATCAGCTTGACCCCGTGCTTCTCGACCGGGATCACCTGATCGTCCCTCATCCGGGGCTTCTCGTTCGCCCCGAACATCGTGGGTACGTCGGGGCCGTAGATGTCTGCATCCATCAGGCCGACCTTGAGCCCGGCTTTCGCCCAGGCCGCCGCCAGATTGGTGGAAACGGTGGACTTGCCGACCCCGCCCTTGCCAGAGCTGACCGCGATCACGTGGCGCACGCCCGGCAGAGACTCCGCCTCGCTGGGGTGCCTCGAGGCCTCCTCCCGACTGACCTGGCCAGGCGAGGGCGGCGTGCGTTCGGCTGCCGGCGGCGCCATCACAGGCAACGGCCGGCGACCGCCTGCCGGCCGCTCCCGCGGAGCCGGGGCGGCGGGGTCAGAAGCTACCTCTCCCGCTTCCGGGCTGGAGGCACTCCCGGCGTCTCGCATGGGCGCTACCGACACCCGTGAAACGCCGGGGACGCCCATCGCCACGAGGCGGATCGAGTCGGCGATCCCCGGATCGTCTCCGGGCCGCAACGACAGAGAGATGCGAGTATCACCACCCGGTTCGACCTCGACGGATCGGACGATGCCCGCGGTGACCACGTCGGAACCTCCGGTTCCGGTCTGAACGCGGGCGAGCCTGTCCATCACGACGTCCTTCAGAGTATGACCATCCATGTCGGTGGTAATCCCGGTGTTGTGGGGAGTCTTCGGTCAGCCGTTCTCGACCGATTCGACACTGCGGACCTCGGGGATCAGCATCCTGAGCCGCTGCTCGATACCGGCCTTGAGCGTCAGAGAGGACATCGGGCAGGCGTAGCAGGCACCCACCATCCGGATCCGGACGACGCCGCTGTCCTCGTCGAAATCCACCAGTTCGATGTCACCCCCATCGGCACGGATCGCCGGGCGAAGAGAGGCCAGCACCTCTTCGATACGGTCCCCCGGGGGGGTTGTCGGAACAGTGGTCGTCGCGTCTCTCATGCGGGTCCGTTGCTGCACGATCGCGGAGGCACCGTCTGCGCCGCCGGCGTCGAGTAAGAAGCTATTCCGGCTGAAGAATGCCGTCAATGAAACGCGTTCTCAACGAGCGTACGATGCGTCCTCCGTGCTCCCGGCCGTTCTGGATGAAGATCCGGTTCGCGTCGAATCCGGCAGCCAGTACACCGGCGATGAAAAGGCCCGGCAAGGGCGTCTCCATGGTCTCGGGATCGTGCTCCGGTACTCCGGTGCTCGCATCGACCGGAGCCCCGAGTGAGAGCAGCAGGCTCGGATCGGGCCGGAATCCTGTCATCGCGAGCACGAAGTCGTTCGGGATCCACTCCCCATGAACCTCGGTGCGGCTCCGCGCCGGGTGCCCTTCCCCTTCGAGGCCAACGCCCGCGGGACCGATCCGCACCCGGTCCGGCTCGATCGCCACGAGCTGGCTGTTCCATCTGACGGCGATGTCTCCTGCCGCCACGCGATTCCGAATGTCGGGCAGCACCCAGGGCTTCACACCCCGGTCGAAGTCCTCCAGCACGTGAACCAGGGTGACCCTGGCTCCGGCTCTCCAGGTGGAGAGCGCGGCATCGATCGCCGAGTTGCCGGCGCCCACGACGATCACGTCCTGATTGAAGTAGAGATGTGCCTCGCGAAAGTAGTGGCTGACCTTGTCCAGATCCTCACCCGGCACACCCAGTCGGTTCGGCGTGTCGAAATAGCCCGTGGCCATCACGAGCGCATCCGAGCGGTACTCGCCCTCCCCTCCCCGGTGTCGTCGCGTCCTCACGACGAATCCATCCCCGTCACGCCCCACCCCGGTCACCTCCTCGTACTGCCGGACATCGAGGTCGAAGTGCGAGACGATCCGCCGGTAGTAGTTGAGCGCCTCGGAGCGAGCGGGTTTGTCCGCGATCGAGACGAAGGGGATTCCGCCGAGCTCGAGATGGTCGGGCGTGCTGAAGAAGGTCATCCCGAGCGGATAGCGCTCGATGGCGCTGACGACCGGTCCCTTGTCGAGCAGTACGCAGGACAGGCCCGCCTCCCGCGCGGCCACGCCCACGGCCAGACCGCAGGGACCCGCCCCGATCACGGTGATCGTCGTTCGCTCGCTCACGCCGGCTCGGACCTCAAGGCTCGAAGATGACAATGCGCTCGCCCCGGAGAAACGCCGCTTCTTCATCGAGGGGTAGCTCGACCAGCTCGCCGG
>CBDTXM010000162.1:0-5115 GCA_965364445.1 uncultured bacterium
GTGAAACGCGATTGAACGGAGCGGGCACACCTCTTGCTCCCGACGAACCGCGCGGCGGCACCCGATTCGGGACGCACCTCGGCCCGCCGCGGGATCGATTCGCCGCAAAGCGCGGCGAGCAGCGAGTTCCACCGGAAGACTTGGACACTTATGGCATCTGCAGCTCTCGGAAGGGACCGAATCGGCGAGCTGCTGGTCAGGGAGAACCTGATCAGCCGGGAGGACCTCGACCGCGCGCTCGCCGAGCAGAGCCAGAACGGCGCCCGCGTGGGATTCACGCTCGTAGCGAGCGGCGCGGTGGCGGAAGCAGATCTGACCCGCATTCTCAGCCGGCAGTTCCGGGTACCCGCGGTGGACCTCGAGTCGACGAAGGTCGATCCTCGGATCCTGAAGCTCGTGCCCGCAGACTTCGCCAGCAAACACCTCGTTCTGCCCCTGCGGCGCGTGGGCCGGACTCTGACGATCGCCATGGCGAGCCCTTCCGATCTCGGCGTGATCGATGACCTGAAGTTCATCACGCGATTCGACATCGAAGCGGTCGTCGCCGGGGAGTATTCTCTCCGGCAGGCGATCGACAAGTACTACGAGGTGTCCACCGACCGGCTCGGTGAACTTCTCGAAGAGCTCGAGGAGCAGGACGTCGAGGTCGTCGAGGACGAGGAGGAGCTGCTCTCCACGACGCAGCTCCAGGCCCAGGTCGAGGAAGCGCCCGTCGTCCGGCTGATCAACGGCCTGTTGACCGACGCCGTGCGCCGGGGCGCCTCGGACATCCACATCGAGCCCTACGAGAAGGAGCTGCGGGTCCGCTACCGGATCGACGGCGCACTCCAGGAGATCATGAAGCCGCCGACACGGATGAAGGCGGCGCTGATTTCCCGGGTGAAGATTCTCGCCGACCTGAACATCGCCGAGCGGCGAGTGCCGCAGGACGGCAGGATCAAGCTCAAGATCGGCAACCGGGTCATCGATTTCCGGGTCTCTACGCTCCCGACCCTGTTCGGCGAGAAGATCGTGCTCCGAATTCTCGACAAGGGAAATCTGACGTTCGATCTCGAGAAATTCGGGATGGAACCGAAGTCGGAGAAGGACTTCCTCGAAGCCATTTCGCGGCCCTACGGGATGGTCCTCGTGACCGGTCCCACCGGGTCCGGTAAGACGACCACGCTCTACAGCGCCCTCAGTCGGATCAATACGGACGAAGTCAACATCATGACGGCGGAGGACCCGGTCGAGTACAACCTCCACGGGATCAACCAGGTCCATGTCCGCTCGGAGATCGGGATGACCTTCGCGGCCGCACTGCGGGCATTCCTGAGACAGGACCCCAACATCGTCATGGTCGGTGAGATCCGGGATCTGGAAACGGGAAGCATCGCCGTGAAGGCCGCGCTTACCGGACACCTCGTTCTCTCGACGCTGCACACGAACGACGCGGCCTCCACGATCACGCGAATGATCGACATGGGGATCGAGCCATTCAACGTGGCGTCCGCCGTGAACATCATCACGGCGCAGCGCCTGGTCCGGCGGATCTGCACGAACTGCAAGGTCGAGACGACGTATCTGCCCGAGGTGCTCGAATCCTCGAATCTGACCAGTGAGGAAGCTGCGAGTATCCAGTTCCATCGGGGCGAGGGGTGTGATGCCTGCAACGGTTCCGGCTACTCCGGCCGACAGGGGCTCTACGAGGTCATGCCGATGACGGCGGAGCTCAGGCGAATGGTCCTGGCGGGCTCGTCCTCGGACGAACTGAAGGCTCAGGCGATCGCCGAAGGAATGATCACCCTGCGTCAGGACGGGATCCTGAAGGTCCGTCGCGGCGTGACGACGCTCGAAGAAGTGATCAAGGAGACTGCCCGCTAGGGGGCACTGCCGGGAGCGCCACGGGCGGACCCGGGATACACGAAACGGACGGAAGAGATGATCAACGACTCGACGCCGATGAACCTGCGCAGCCTGCTCGAAGAGATGATCGAGACGGGCGCCTCGGACCTCCACATCTCGGCGGGAGAGGTGCCGAAGCTCCGCGTCGACGGAAAGCTCGCCGACAGCCAATGTCAGCAGAAACTGGGGCCGCGAGAGACTCAATCCCTGGCCTATTCCGTACTGACCGAACAGCAGAAGAAGCGATTCGAGCAGGACGACGAGCTCGACCTCTCCTTCTCCGTTCAGAACCTCTCACGGTTCCGTGGAAACGTCTTCCGGCAGCGCGGAACGGTCGCCATGGCGATCCGGCAGATCCCGTTCGAAATCCTGACGTTCCAGGAACTGGGTCTGCCTCCGGTGATCGCGGGCCTCGCGGACAAGCCGAGGGGGCTGGTCCTCGTGACCGGACCGACCGGCTCGGGGAAGTCCACGACGCTCGCCGCGATGATCGACAAGATCAACCGCGAGCGCCATGGGCACATCGTGACCGTCGAAGACCCCATCGAGTTCGTGCACCGGCACAAGAACTGTCTCGTGAACCAGCGCGAGGTGGGAAGCGACACGGGATCCTTCGCTGCAGCGCTCAAGTACGTGCTTCGTCAGGATCCGGACGTGATCCTGGTCGGCGAGATGCGGGACCTCGAAACGGTGCAGGCGGCGCTCACGATCGCTGAGACCGGACACCTGGCTCTGGCTACCCTTCACACGAATTCCGCGGCCGAGTCGATCAACCGGATCATCGACGTCTTTCCCTCTCACCAGCAGGACCAGGTACGGGCACAGCTCGCCTTCGTGCTCGAAGGTGTCGTGACGCAGACCCTGCTGCCCCGGCGCTCGGGCAAGGGACGGACGGTCGCGTGCGAGATCATGGTCTCCACGCCTGCGATCCGGGCTCTGATCCGGGACGACAAGGTGCACCAGATCTATTCGGCCATGCAGGCCGGAAAGAAATTCGGCATGCAGACGCTGAACGATGCCCTGTACTCCCTCTACATGCGCGACGAGGTCACGATGGAGGAATGCGTCCGGATCAGCTCCGACCCGATCGAGCTGAAGCGGATGATCGGCGAGGTGGAGCCGACAGCGGCCGTGGCCCGATGAACGGGATCGTCAGAAGCTCAAAGCGACGACAGGGGTAATCGGAGATGCCAGTCTTCACTTACAGCGCCCGCACGATCAGCGGGGAACTGAAGCGCGATCAGATCGACGTGCCGGCGCGCGACGATGTGATCTCGTTTCTCCGAGCACAGAAACTCATCCCGGTTTCGGTGCGAGAGAAGCCGAAGGGTGTCAATCTCTCATTCGGCGCCCGGCTCAAGAGTCGTGATCTCGTCATCATGACCCGTCAGTTCGCGACGATGATCAATGCAGGCCTCCCGCTGGTTCAGGCACTCGACATCCTGGTGAAGCAGTCGAACAGCCCGGTACTTCAATCGTCCCTGGAAGGCGTGCTGCACGACGTCGAAAGCGGGAACACGCTGGCCGATGCGCTCCGCCAGCACCCGAAGGTCTTTTCGCACCTGTACGTGAACATGGTGGCCGCCGGTGAGACGGGTGGTATCCTCGACACGATTCTGCTCCGACTTTCCGTATTCCTCGAGAAATCCGAAGCCCTGGCCCGCAAGGTGAAGGGCGCGATGATCTATCCGGCGGTCATCGGTTTCGTGGCCGGATCGGCGATCGTGATCCTGCTTCTTTTCGTGATCCCGACCTTCCAGACGATGTTCGAGAGCTTCGATCAGCAGTTGCCGTTGCCTACCCGGATCGTCATCGCGATGTCGGCATTCCTGCAGGGATACTGGTGGGCGCTCGGGATCGGTATCGCGGGAGCGTCCTGGCTCTTCCGCCGCTGGATCTCGACCTCCGGGGGACGGCTCATCTTCGACCGGATCATGCTTCGACTGCCCGTGCTCGGGCCGCTGGCGCGAAAGTCGGCCGTCGCACGATTCACCCGCACCCTGGGCACGCTGCTCAGCTCGGGTGTCTCGATCCTCGATGGACTCGAGATCACGGCGCGCACCTCCGGCAATCGGGTGATTCACGACGCGATCATGAACAGTCGCAGTTCGATCGCTGGCGGTGAGTCGATCTCGGAGCCGCTGAAGGCATCAGGCGTGTTTCCGCCGATGGTCACACAGATGATCAACGTCGGCGAAGAAACCGGCGACCTCGACGGAATGCTATCCAAGGTTGCAGACTTCTACGATGAGGAAGTCGACGTGGCCGTCGAGTCGCTGCTCAAGGCGATGGAGCCCCTGATGATCGTGATTCTGGGGACCGTGGTCGGAGGCATGATCGTGGCCATGTACCTGCCGATCTTCGGGATCATCAACACGATCCAGTGATCGGGGAACCAGAGATCAATGAGCGCTCACCGGACCGTCCAGGCACATCGGTCTGCAGATGAGACGGGGAGAGATCGGGTGACGACGGGGGACTGCGCAGGACTGATCCATCTGTCGGAGGGTGAGCTCGAATCCAGGCTCGGAGAGCCTGTGACGCGGCGGCGCGTCGGCTCCGATACCTGGCTCATATTCTCATCGAACGGCCTGGACGTGCGGGTCCGTTGCGAGCCCGCCGAAGACGGCAGAACGAACCGGGTCGCGTCCTGGACCGCTTCCTTTCAACCCGGCTATGACACTCTGGCACAGGCGGCGCAGGCGGTCGGACTCTGGCCGATCGCCGCCCCCGACCTGCCGGCCGATCAGGTGTTCGAACCTCTGGTCCGGCGCCCGCTTCCCTGCCCGGTACGCGGGGCCGTCTATTCGCTGACCGCCCTCGTTCGCGGGGGCTGCTTCACGCAGTTGTCCGTGTTCGACGAAGAGCCCGACTGGCTCTGAGCCTCGCGGACGATCGAATGCGGACCGGGGATTCGGTCTTGCATCCTGCAACGCCCTACCTATCATAGGACCCGCAGACAGTGCGTTTCGCCGGGATGCCGGAGCGACATTCGCTCGATCAGCCCGGATGTTCAGCCTGACAGAGGGGAAACGACCACCGGGTGCTCAGACTCCTGAGATCCGAGCGCAGGCTCGCCGCCGCTCTCGAGCCGCAGCAGATCCTCTACTGGATCTATGCGGCGCGACTGGTGATCGCGCTTGGCGTATTCGGCGCGGCCCTCCTGGTCTCCCAGGAGTTCGGGTGGCGAAACGAGTCCTTCGTCGGAGGTGAGGGGACCGCTATCGCGGT
>CBDTXM010000163.1:0-5072 GCA_965364445.1 uncultured bacterium
GCTGGAGGTGCCGGCCGTTCAGCCACTCCAGCTTCTCGGGATCGAACACCGAGCTCTTCTTCAGAATCCGGTCCAGTGAGAACGCCTCGACGAGCTCGTCGAGGTCCATGACTTCCCGGTCGTCGCCCGGCGACCATCCGAGCAGGGCGAGAAAATTCACCAGCGCCTCGGGGAGAATCCCATCGTCGCGGAAGGCCTCGACGGACGCGGCTCCGTGCCGCTTCGAGAGCCGCTTTCCGTCGGGACCGAGAATCATCGGCAGATGTCCGAATGCCGGGAGTTCCGCACCGAGCGCCTCGTAGATGAGGATCTGCTTCGGCGTATTGGACAGGTGATCGTCCCCGCGCAGAACGTGAGTGATTCCCATCTCGATGTCGTCGGAGACTACCGCGAGATTGTAGACGGGCGTTCCGTCGGAGCGGAGGACGACGAAATCGTCCATGTGGGCGTGCTCGACCGTCGTCGGCCCGTGTACGATGTCGTCGAAAGTCGTCGAGCCCTCGGGAATCGCGTAGAAGAGGGCGAACGGCTCCCCCGCCGCGAGCCGGTTCGCCGTCTCCGCATCGTCGTGACCGGGCAATTTCGAGCGTCGCAGCGGACGCCCCTCTTCGCGAAGCCGCGCCCGGACCTCGCCCAGTTCATCCTGCGTGGCGAAGCAGCGCCATGCGCGTCCTCCCGCAAGCAGTCGTTCGGCGTCGGCCCGGTGCCGCTCGAGCCCGTCCGCCTGATGAACGGCCGGCTCGTCGACGTCGAGTCCGAGCCAGCGCATCGCCTCGAGGATCTGCGTCGTCATCTCGCCGCTCGAGCGCTCCCGGTCGGTATCCTCGATCCGAAGCAGGAAGTCTCCGCCCTGGCCGCGGGCGAACAGGTAGTTGAACAGCGCGGTTCGTGCCCCGCCGACATGCAGGTATCCCGTCGGACTGGGCGCGAATCGTACACGTGGCTTAGCACTTTTCATGGTGTTACTTACAGCTTTCTACTTCGAGTCGAATATCATACGAGTACGACACCCCGGTACGGGCTGCCGAACCGGGTGCCGGCGCCGGCCGCATACCCTGGCGGCGAGTGGCGTCCCCCCGACCGGAGTCCCATCTTGCACCCGGAACGGATCGGACGCCAGCAGCGCCGGCCGGGGAGCCACGCACCCCCGCCGGAGCATGCCGGAACCCAGCCCGCGGAGACGCAGGAGATTTCCCGATGCCCGATACGAGACCGGTGTACCTGCTGCCCGGACTGCGGAGTCCCTTCACCCGGATGGACCGCGAGCTCTCCCGGTTCGACGCGCTCAGGCTGTCGATTCCGGTGGTGCAGCAGACCGTGGCGGGACCCCGGGGGACGGGCCTGGATCGCTCCGGCCAGGTGGACATGGTCGTGTGGGGCGCGGTCGTCCCGAATATCGGCATCAGCAACTGGGCCCGGGAAGTCTGGCTCGACGGCGGTCTCGATCCCCACGTGCCGGCATGGTCGACGGTTCAGCAATGCGCGACGAGTCTCGCAGCCGCAACGCAGGCCGCAGCCGCGATCCGGATCGGACGCGGAGATCTGGCCCTGTGCGGCGGAGTGGACTCGATGTCGGACACTCCCATCGGCCTGTCGAAGGGACTCAGCCGGGCGCTCAGGCGAGCCGGGTCAGCCCGGGGTGCCGGAGCCGCCTTCCGGCAGTTGAGGTCCATACGGCCGAAGGATGTCCGGCTCGCGGTACCGGCGGTCGAGGAACGGTCGACCGGCAAGTCCATGGGAGAGCATTGCGAGGAGATGGCGAAGCGATGGTCGATCGCGCGAGAGGACCAGGACCGGTACGCGGTCGACAGCCATCGGAAGGCGGTAGCCGGCATGGCCGAAGGCTTCTTCCGGCCGCTCCTGGTCGCGCCCGGCACGTTCCCGGTGGATACCGACACCCTTCCGCGCGCTGACACGTCGTTCGAGGCGCTCTCGGCACTCAGGCCCGTGTTCGATCGGCAGTCCGGAACTCTGACCGCGGGCAATTCGTCGCCGCTGACGGACGGCGCCGCCTGCTGCTGGATCGCCAGTGAGGGCGGACTCGATCGCCTGCCCGACTCGCTGCCCAGGGTGCGGCTGCTCGACTGGGAACAGGCCGCGATCGATCCGCGGACGGAAGGCCTGCTGATCGCCCCGGCGATCGCCATCCCCCGGCTTCTGCTGCGAAACGGATTGAGCTACGAAAGCATAGATCTGTGGGAGATCCACGAAGCCTTTGCCGCTCAGGTGCTCTGCACCATCGCAGCTCTCGAGAGCCCGGAATGGCTGGCGGACCACGGACAGATCACGGAGAGCCCGGGTGCGTTCCCGCGCGATCGTGTGAATCCCAACGGCGGGAGCATCGCGATCGGACATCCGTTTGGAGCCACCGGCGCCCGCGTTCTCTCGCAGTGCGCGGTGGAACTCGCCGGCCGGCCGGCCGGGACCAGGGCGGTGGTCAGCGTATGTGCGGCCGGGGGCCTCGGGCACGTCGCGTTGCTGGAAGCGGTCTGATCGCTTCGTTCGGGTTCAGGCCCCCGCAGACTCCGGCTCCGGCCCTGACCGCTGCCGTTCGATTGCGTCGATCACGTCTCCCGCCACCGGCGCGGGATAGCGAGTGACCCAGGCCAGCCGGACCAGCAGGAGGAAAAGCAGCGCTCCGAGGCCGACGTGGGCCGCGCGGAGCACTCCGCCGAGCATCGTCAGCACCATGGCGGCGCCGACGGCGAGTTGTGCGAGTGCCATGGCCGACACCCACGTGGCAGTCCGGCTCGGCTCCGACTCTCCCGGCCTGCCGCGCCGGACGAGGAACGGGAGCACCAGACACCAGGCGACGAGCAGGTAGGCCAGCAGGCGGTGCCCCCAGTGCACGTGGATCAGTGAATTCCCTCCCGCCGGCATCCACGATCCGTTGCATGCAGGGAATCCCTGGCAGGCGAGGCCTGCATCCAGATTGGCGACCAGCCCTCCCGCGACCACGACGGCGTACCCGAAGAGCGCGCTCCACAGCGTGAGCCTGCTGGCGCGGTCGATCGTCCGGACGCGTCCGGGCGAAAGCGCCTCGCTCGCCGCGACCGTGAGCGTCGCGAGCAGCGCCATCGCCACCCCCAGATGCAGGATGACCGAAGCAGGTGGCAATTCGAGCCACACCGTGATCGCACCGAGAAGGATCTGAACGACCAGTAGCGTCACCGCGAGCAGGCTGTATCGACGCAGCCGCACCCAGCTCCCGGACACCGGCACGTCGATCGAAGGCCGATCGCGGTTCGCGGATCGGAAGGCGCTGACCGCGAGCCACACCACGATCCCGGCGACGGCCAGCGCCGCGAGCCGGTGGCCGTATTCGATCGCGGTCGGGAGGTCCATGGGAGGGATCAGCTTGCCATTGCACAACGGCCAGTCGTCACCGCAGCCCATGCCGCTGCCCGTAATCCGCACCACGCCACCGAATATGATCAGAGCCAGACTTGCCGCCGCGCCTGCCGCCGCCAGGCGGCCCCAGCTGTTCCGAGCTCGAACGGATCGAGTCAACGTGCACTCCTGACCGTATATTCGCCGCCGCGCGTCCTCACGTATGGACCGGACGGGCGAATCGGAATTAGGTTCCCGTCACCACGCGCCGGAAGATAGACGGCCGGGTCGAAGATCGCTACGAATTCGGCGGTGCCCGAAACCAGGGGAAAATGATCGACTCGAGCAGTACCCTCACCCGTCCGGTATCCCCTCTCCGGCGACTGATACCTCGCCTTCAGCCTCATCGGTACGCCCTGGCCGTTGCCGCCGTCGCGCTGGTCGCGAGTGCGGCGATCGGGCTGGCCTTCCCCCTGGTGGTCCGATACCTCATGGATGCCGCCTTCGAGGTTCGGGACCCGGAGATGCTCAACCGGGTCGCGATCTTCCTGATCGGGCTGTTCGGCATCCAGGCGGTCCTCAACTTCGTCCAGGTATTCCTGCTGGGGGCCACGGCGGAACGTGTCGTCGCCGGCCTGAGGACGGATCTCTACTCCCACCTTCTGACACTGTCGCCCGGCTTCTACACGAATCGGAATTCCGGCGAGCTCACCGCGCGCCTGGCGTCGGATTGCTCGACCCTCGGTACGGTGCTCAGTCACCAGGTGGCCGAGTTCTTCCGCCAGGTGCTTTTCCTGTTCGGCGGGTTGGCGCTCCTGGCCGTCCTGCACTCGCGCCTGATGCTGACCACGGTGACCGTAGCGCCGATCGTGGTGCTCAGCGCCTATGCGTTCGGCCAGATCCTGAGAAAGCAGAGCACGAAGGTCCAGGACCGGCTGGCCCAGGCGAACGCGGCGGCCGAGGAAGCGCTCACGCAGATCCCGGTCGTCCAGAGTTTCGTCCGCGAGGGATGGGAGGAGCAGCGATACGGTTCACGGATCCAGTCGGCCCTGCGGGAAGCGGTGGGGCGCTCGCTCGTGCGCGGGGTGTTCTTCGGACTCGTCACCTTCATCGCGTTCGGAGGCGTCGCCGTGGTGCTCTGGGAGGGAGGTCGGCTGGTCCTCGCCCAGGAGATCACGGCAGGAGAGCTCGTGTCGTTCCTGCTCTATGCGGTCACGGTCGCGGCAGCGATCACCGCCCTCGCCTCGCTCTGGTCCGGCTACCAGGAGGCGATGGGAGCCGCTCAGCGCGTATTCGACCTGATGGACACCGAGCCCGAGATCATGGAGCCCCGGCACTCGGAGGCTCTTCCGCCGGCCAGCGACCCGGGCGGACTGACGTTTCACGACGTCTGGTTCCGGTACGGGCAGGAAGAACCCTGGATTCTCCGGGGGCTGAGTGTCGAGATCAGACCCGGCGAGGCCGTGGCCCTCGTAGGACCGAGCGGCGCGGGAAAGACCACGATTGCGTCGCTCGTCCCTCGCTTCTGGGACCCGACGCAGGGCCATATCACACTTCGGGGCACGGACCTCCGGCGAATTCCGCTGATCGAGCTTCGCACCGCCGTGGGCATCGTGCCCCAGGATCCGCTCCTGTTCGCCGACACCGTCTCGGCGAACATCGCCTACGGGAAGCCGGAGGCGACCCCCGAGGAAATCGAGCGGGCCGCACGTCTCGCCCACGCGCACGAATTCATCGAGCGC
>CBDTXM010000164.1:0-5017 GCA_965364445.1 uncultured bacterium
AACGGCATCGAGTCGAGGCGGTAGTCGGTCGAGTCGTTGAGGATCACGCTGCCGCAGTCGAGGCCTGCTGCCAGCTTGTGACAGACGGTCACGTCGTTCGAGAATCCCGCAGCGTGCAGGCCGTAGTTGGCGCTGTTCGCCCTGGCGATCGCCTCGTCGAGATCGTCCACCGGGTACAGATTCACGGCCGGACCGAAGACTTCCTCGAAGTGAATCGTGGCATCCTCGGGCACGTTCTCCAGAACGGTCGGTGGCACGAGCGCTCCGTCCCGCGTACCCCCGGCCAGCAGCGTGGCCCCCTTGTCTACCGCCTCCTTTACCCAGCGCTCGACCCGCTTCGCCTCTCCCTCGTTGATCATCGGACCCATGTCGGTGGACTCGTCCAGCTTGTCCCCGGTGCGGTAGGCTTTCGCCCTCGCCACGAAGTCGTCCCGGAAGCGCTCGTAGACGTCGCGATGGATGTAGATTCGCTGCACACCGATGCAGTTCTGGCCGGCCGCCCAGAACGCTCCGGACACGCAGGTCTCGACGGCCCAGTCGAGGTCGGCATCCTTCCAGACGACGACCGGTGAATTCGAGCCGAGCTCCATACCGACCTTCTTGAGGCCGATGCGCGACATGATCCGCTCGCCCGCCTCCACTCCACCGGTGAACGAAACCATGCGCACGCGCGGGTCCTCGACCAGCGCGTCGCCGAGCACGGCGCCGTAGCCGGTGATGCACTGCAGTACGCCCGGCGGAAGGCCCGCCTGCATGAACGCCTCGGTGAGCTTCAGACCCGAGAGCGGTGTAACGGTGGCCGGTTTCAGGATCACCGAGTTCCCGCCCGCGATCGCCGGCCCCAGCTTGTGGGCCACGAGATTCAGCGGATCGTTGAACGGCGTGATCGCGAGCACGACTCCGATCGGGACCCGCTCGTAGTAACCGCGCCGCTTCTCTCCCCCGGGAAAGGAATCGAAGGGAATCGTCTCGCCCTGGAGCCGTTTCGCCTCCTCCGCCGCGATCGTGAGTGTATTCACGCAGCGACGGGCCTCGCCGCGTGCCTCGCGGATGGTCTTGGACCCCTCGCGGGCGATGACCTTCGCGAACCCTTCGATGTCGCCCGCGATGATCTGCGCGGTGCGATACAGCACCTGGGCCCGCTCGTACGTCGTCATCTTCCGGGCCGTCTCACGGGCCTCGTAGGCCGTGGCGAGCGCCGTCTCCACGTCATCGTGGTTCGCGGCCGGAACCGTATCTATCAGCGAGTCGTCGAACGGGTCGCGCACGTCGATCGTCTCCTCGCGATCGACCCATTCATGACCGAGCAGCATCTTCATCGGAGTCTCCGGAAATCGAGTTCGTGATGCCTTGTCAGATCCAACGAGTGTGCCGGACTCGGAGAATCAGATCCGCTCCAGCGCCTGATCGAGGTCGGCGATCGTGTCATCGGGATGCTCGGCTCCGACACACAGACGCACCATGTTGGCCGGGATGCCCGCGAGCTCCCGACCTTCCTCTCCCTGCTGCTGATGCGTGGAGATCGCCGGAATCGTCGCCACCGACTTGATCCTGCCGAGGTCGGTGGCTCGCCAGGTCCGCTGCAGGCCATCGAAGAAGGTACGGGTGTCCTGTGCCGAGCCCCGGACGTTGAAGGACATCAGGTGCCCGAACATCGGCGTGCCATCGTCCACGACCTGCATGTAGCGTCGTGCCAGACCGTGCAGCGGATGATTCTCCAAACCCAGGTAATCGACCCTTTCCACCCGCGGGTGGTCGGCGAGCCAGTGGGCCACGGCGAGAGTGTTCTTCGACATCTGCTCGATCTTGAGCCGCAGGGTTCGAACCTCGCTCAGCACCGTATGCGCCGTCTCGGGTGACATCGCCGGACCCGAATCCCGGAACGGCCAAAGCTTGAGCCACAGGCCGTAGTCCGCCTTCACCTCGTCCACCAGGTGCCTCGAGACCAGATCGTGGCGCGCGATCACGGCGCCCGAGATCGTGCAGCCCCCTGCGCTGGCCGTCTTCGAAAGCGAATGGACCACGATGTCCGCGCCGTGTTCGAGGGGCCGCATCAACGCCGGAGTCGCCACGGTCGAATCGACGACCAGTGGAATACCGTGCGCGTGCGCCAGTTCGGCGACGGCTGCGATGTCGGCGAAAGCCTGCTGCGGATTGGATGGGATTTCGGCATACAGGAATCGGGTGCCCTCGTCGATCAACGGCTCCCAGTCCTCGATCTTCCACGGCTCCCGCACCCAGCGGACCTTCGCGCCTCGTTCGGCCATGCGAACGTTGAACAACTGGAACGTCCCACCGTAGGTCTGTGCGGCCGAGACGAAATTGATGTTCTCGGCTCCGGATCCTTCCCGGGCCAGCAGGGGCTCGATCGCCTGCTTGATCGCCGCCATGCCCGACGACGTGCACAGTCCGGTGGCATCGCAGCCGCAGCCGTACGACTCGAGCAGCGCGAGCGTCTCCTCGAGGTAGAACACCGTCGGATTGTGGATCCTCGAGTAGCACCAGGTGGGAATCTGGTAGGACAGCGCCGCCTCCATTTCGTCGCTGTCGCGGTACGCCTGCGAGCTGGAGGGGAAGACGGGCTCGATGATGCCTCCCTGCCCACCCGTGAATGCTTCCTCCGCGCTGTACATCCCGTGTACGGCGATCGTATCGAACTTGAGCCGGCGCACCGTGTCCCGATGCGCCTTTCGTTCCGACATGTAGTGGGCGGCCTTCTCGACGTACGCGCGTACGCCGTCCGTGGTCATGACTGTCATCTGACTACCTCGTGTTCGGCACGCCGCGTTACTCAGCCGCGCGTGCGATGAATCTCCAGCAGGTCCACCAGGACCGAGTAACCGGTCTCGAGACGGCCGGCGCCCGGTCCCACGAGCGTTACTTCTCCCAGGATCTCCGTGTCGAATGTCACGGCGTTCATCGCGCCGCCCACCGAGGACAGGGGGTGGCTCAAGGGGACCCGCTGCGGTGAGACGACCGATTTCACTTCGCCTCCCGCGTGCTCGACGGAACCGATCAACTTCCAGCGCTCGCCCGCCTCGGCGGCGGCGGCGATGTCATCCGGCGTCAGACCCGAAATCCCGGTCCGGTCAACGTCGTCCATCCGGATCGGTTCGCCCATCAGGAGGTTTGCGAGAATCACGACCTTGCCGGCCGCGTCGAAGCCTTCGACGTCGCCCGTTGGATCGGCCTCGGCGTAGCCCTTCTCCTGCGCCTCGGAAAGCGCGTCCTCGTAGGTGGAGCCCGCCTCCATCCGGGTCAGGATGTAGTTGCAGGTCCCGTTCAGGATACCCCGGACCCCGTTCACCCCGGCCGCCCTGAGCAGGTTGAGACCGAGATTGACGGTGGGCGTGCCGCTCATCACGGTGCCCTCGGCTCCGATCTGTACGCCCCGCTCGGCGGCGAGAGCAGAAATCTCGGGCCAGTGGAGCGCGACCGGCCCCTTGTTGGTCGTCACGACGTGTTTGCCGCTGTCCAGCGCCCGGCGTACGTGTGTGGTAGCGGGCTCACCGGTCTCGAGATCCGTGAAGCTCAGCTCGATCAGGATATCCGCGTCGCCTGATTCGGCGAGCCGGGTTGCATTCCAGCCTTTCTCCGACGCATCGAGGCTCTCGAGCCCACCCCCATCGCTCACGGCGTCGAGCAGGGCGGCCGGATCGAAACCGGCGGGATCGTGAATGCTGCCGAGCCGCGCATCACAAACGCCGGTGATGCGATAGCTGGCGCCGAATTCCTCGGTGATCTCGGCCGAGCGGTCGCGCAGGATCTCAACGAACCCCTGACCGACCGTGCCGAAGCCTATCAGAGCGAGTCGATATTCCATGGATTAGTCCTCAGTTGGAGCGCCGGCGCGAGTCCGGCGAAAAAGCGGGACTGCCCTGGGTCCGGACGGGGAGCCCGACCGGAACTTCGCAAGATAGCATCGCGACGGGAGTTCACAATCGCAGGCCGTCTACCCGGATCCTGCGCAACTCAATGACTCGCGTTCCGCTCCCAGGTCTCGGGCGGGAGGCGCGTGAGTCGGCTCCCTCCGATTCGAAGTCGAATCCCTTCGAGGCCGTCTCCGAAGCTGAATCCGAGTCCGACCGGTGGCACCGGCAGGAACCAGATTTTGGGTGCCTCGCCGCGCCAGTCCCAGCCGAATCCGACCTCGTACTGCTGCCTCACATCAGGTGTCTCGGGCATGTCGCTCGAGGAAACGTCGAACGCGTCGATGAACCAGGCGGGCTGGAAGTAGACGACGCCAGTCAGGAGCTTGTCCCCGATCGGGAACAGCGGGTATTGCGCGTCCGCGCGCAGGGCGAGGATGCCGTAGTCGTCCCGCAGTTCTTCATCGGACCACGTAACGCTGTACAGCAGTCTCGGCTCGAGACCCAGTTCGAACAGCCTCCAGGGAAACACGAATTCCGACCGCAGGCCCAGTGCACTGATGCCGACCGTCGCGGGGGCCAGATCCTCCGTGTCCTCGGTGGCGAACGCGAGTCCGATGTCGAAGAATGGCCGGAGCAGCGATCGGTCGCTCAGCGGGACCGGCACTTCGAGTCCCGGAATCAGCGCGAACGCCCCGATCCTCGCATCGGGGATGTCGCCGATGCCGTCCACGTCTTCCACCCCGAGGACGCCCGCGAACCTGAGTCGCAGGCCCCAGCCCCGATCTTTCCAGTCGCGGACCGTGAAGCTGAACGGCACGTTCAAGACTCGAATCGTCCGGTCTTCCGTCTCGAAGCCTGCGATTCCGGGATCGAAGAAGGCGGCCAGATATCCGTAATTCAGAAGCAGATCCAGATCACTGTCCGGCGGCTGCTGGGCGGCGAGCTCCCCGGTGGCGGACAGCAGCGACGCGGTCGCCAGGAAGATCGCGAGGGCTGGGGCGGGACACGAGCGGATCACCGGCCTATACTACGCTCGGGAAGGTTGACCGGATAGCGGATTCGCCATCCGCCGACCGCATTCCCGGGCGTGCGATGACATGTGTGCCACAGGAGAAACAGCGATGTGGAAACCGGCGCTCGCCAGC
>CBDTXM010000165.1:0-5010 GCA_965364445.1 uncultured bacterium
TCGTCATCGTGGTGCCCCTGCTGGGCGGCCGCGAGCACGAAGCATTGCGTTTCGATCGCCCGGGCGCGAACGAGCACGTGCCAGTGATCCCGGCCCGTTGTCGCCGTGAATGCCGAGGGAATCGTCACCAGTTCGGCGCCCTGGTTCCGCAGCGCCTGGTAGAGCCCCGGGAACCGCAGATCGTAGCAGATGCTGAGTCCGATTCCGCCCAGTTCGGTCCGCACCACAACGGACTCGTCGCCGGGGCTCACCGTTGCGGATTCCTGGAATCGCACCTCGGGAGACACGTCGACGTCGAACAGGTGGATCTTTCTGTACGCAGCGACGACGGCGCCGTCGGGGCCGAACAGCACCGAGGTGTTGTAGCAGCGCTGGGGATCCTCGCTGCGTTCGGCGAACGAGCCCAGTAACAGGTGGATGTCCAGCTCACGGGCCAGGGCGCCGAAGGTCCGACAGGTCGCCCCATCCAGCGACTCGGCGCGTCGTACCTTTTCTTCGTGTGGGCCGAGGAACGGGGTGTTCTCGGGCGTGACGACGAATGCCGCGCCGGATTCCGCCGCCTCACGGATCAGCGTCTCGGCCGTGCTCAGGTTCCCTTCCCCGTCGGCCCCGGAATTCAGCTGGACGACTGCCGCGCGGAAGACGGGAGCTCTTCCTTTCACGAGGCACCGTTGGCAGCGCCATGAACCGAGTCCCGTTCCAGCAAACCCGAACCGAATCTGAACACGCTCGCCATGGCCAGAATCTGACCCTCCCGCATTGAGGTCTCCTCCCGTGTCTTCCGCACACTTGATCGAAATTTGACAACACCTGGCGAGTCTGGAACAGACCCGAGCCGGGAGGAATCATGACACACCGAGAAGATTGGACGCGTTTCAGCCTGGTCGCGCTCTGCCTGCTGGCCGGTACTTGCCTGACCTCGGGCTGTCAGAGTTGGGTCGACGTTCCTACACCGTTCGCCACCTGGATCGCCGAGAGCCAGGCCGAGCACCTGAAGGTCGTATCGGACGGCACTGAGCTCGAGCTGCGAGACTCGAAAATCTTCGACGAAATCCTCTCCGGGACGGTCGACGGAACGAGCGTCCGGGTGGACCTGTCGTGCGCTGACATTTCGAGGGTCCAGGCGAAACAAGTACATGGTAGCCGAACGACCGGTGCCATTTCCATTGGAACACTGGCCGCGGCGCTGGTGGCCAGTATCCTGGCGGGCGCAGCCGGATGAGGGGGGCCCGAGATGCGCGGTCCTGATCCGATCACAAGCGGCTGACCGCCGGCACCTGAATCGCGAGGGCCCTTCGATCTCCACACGCCCCAGGTTCTGATCGAATGCGAGGCGGAAATGTTCGCTTTGGGATCGTGGAGAACGGGCTCGAGGCCTGCATGCTGCGCCTAGGCGAGGGCTCACGGCCCGACTGTCATGAGCGCATCACTTGCCGGTTCGGCGCCCCTTCGCACGCTCAATCGCGCCGGCTGGCCTGCCCGAATCGTGCCGTCGGCAGCGGGCTCGGCGTGGATGAACAGGCCGGAAACGTCTACTGTGTCGGCTGCGGTAAGGTGGGCGAGGTCCCCGATTTCACCCCACTTCGCACCCGTATCTGCCACGGAGTCCTCGAAACGGATCGAGACGTCCGCGCGAACGGGTGGCAAGTCGCCCACGATGAGCTCGCCTCCCACAAGTAGCAGGTCGTTGGACAGCGAGACGTTCATCGGAAGGTCGTCGTACGCCGCGGTGGAGATCGATGCGTGTGAGCCGGTCGCGATCGCGTGCAACGCGCCCAGGAGTGCGACCACGTTGAGGGCTCGCAGTTCCTGCTTCTGCGGATCCCCATCCAACTCTCCGCTCTCGATCAGCACCGTGCTCGTGCCCCACAGCTGCATGTTGTCGCCGAATGCCCGTGGCGTGAACTCGTCGTCGTATCGGGCCATCCTGGTTCCGATATCCGGAGCGAGCGTGCGGACGATCATGGCCGCGACCTCGCGGGCCCTCTGCCGCACCGGACCCCAGCTCCGCGCATCGTCGGCAGCCGGTGCCAGCAGGGCGATCGCCACGATCTCTCCGTCCTCCCCCGCCGTTCTCGTTCCCTGGTCGTGCAGGTTGAATCCGTAGTCCGCGTCGATCGAGTCGCGGGCCGCCTTCAGGATCCGGCCCTCCGGCGTCGCCGTCCGCCGCGCGTCACGGTTGATGTCGATCCCCACCGCGTTCTCGCGGCGGAACCGTTCGGCTCCGTCCGGATTCAGCATCGGGATCATCGTGATCGTCAGCTCCCGTGCCAGCCGGGAACGGAGCGTGTCCGAGGCCGGAGCCGAGGCGAACCAGTTCGCGATGTCGGCGAGCGCCATCGAAGCCGCAGACTCGTCGCCGTGCATCTGTGACCACAGAAGTACACTGGTGGAGCCATTCCCCAGGGTGATCGCGCGGATCTCCCGACCTTCCAGCGACTCACCCAGCCTCGAGGTCGAAACTCGATCTGAATCGAGGACCGGTCCGATCGCGCTCCAGTACTGCGCGTGGGTGAAGCGTCGGTCCTCGAGCCCCTCGACCCGGTAGACGGCGGCGATCTCGAGTGCCATCTCCCGGCAGCACACCTCCTGCGCCTCGAGATTGCCCGCGTCAAACGGGGCCAGAAGCACGACCGGGGCGAGGCTGCGGAGCACGTCTCGCATGCCCCTTCCAGGGAGCCGGCCCCGCCCGAGGCTCACCAGTCCCACCCTACCGCGATGGTTGTCCCGAAGTCGTTCTTGCTCGCTCCCTCCGGAGGACGACTGTCGTACTGATCGTAGAAGGAGAGCCGCAAGTAGAAGTCGCTGAACAGGTCCTGCCGGTAGCTGATGTCGAAGTCTGCACGGACCCGGCCGGATTCCGTGAGGCTCGGATACACGAGCAGGCTGGAAGCGATGTCGTTCTCCCAGTCGCCGAAGGTAAAGAAGTTGAAATACGTGCCCAGCAGACCTTCCGCCGAGGAGTTTGGATCGAGCCCGGTGTAGGTCTCCCGGTTCACCAGAAGGCCCCCTATCCACCGCCACTCGACCCGGTTCGACTGGATGATGTCCCGGCCGCCCCCGACACCGATCAGCAGCCGGAGGTCCAGATCCAGTTCCTGGTTCTGCTCGGCCTGGGCGAACAGGCCCGCGTACCAGGTGTGTGGCAGCAGTCGGAATGCGCTCAAGGCCAGTTGGTTGCGGCTCGTCGTCTCCACGTCATCCTGACTGTTGAGGCGCGAATCGAGACTCACACCTCCGGCCCAGCGCTCGCCCCGGAAGTCGGCCCGGGCCCCGAGCGTGTAGTTCGTCACGTTGTTGGCCTTCGCGAACGAGAATCCGAACTCCAGGAACCCATCCCACCTCGACCAGAACGACGTCTTCAGGCTGGTCAGCGTCACGATGCTTTGCAGGGGCACTTCCCACGCACCCTCCGCCGTCACGACCCGGACCTTTCCGGGTTCACTTCCCGGCGCGAGGGTCCCGAACGTCCGCGTCTGGTCGTCGAACTCGATGTCCCAGTAGTCGGAACTCCCGATCGTCGCGATGTCGTCGAACTCGATGTATGTCGAACTGCCCCCCGGGATCTCGAACTCGAGTTTGCCCCGCTGGAATCCTTTCACATCTCCGTTGATCGAGTCGCCGTTGACGTGGATGATGAATTCCTGGCCGAACAGTGGGTCCACCCGTCCGGGACCCGCCTGCAGGATTCCCGACAGGGCCAGAGCACAGATGGGCATCTTTCCGAAACGCATCGCGATCGTTCGAATGCGCACCCCGGTCCCTCCAGCAGGATCATGTCATGGACCGATTCGCGGCCCTTGCGCGCCTCCTCCAGCATCGACGGAAACAGTACACCTGCCGGGCGCTCGATTCCAGAGGGATTCCTGCGAGTGGGACGAGGGAGGCGAGGGCTCAGATCGACCCGGGCCGAGGCCTATGAACGGCTCGGCCCGTCACCTGGGTCAATCTGCGCTTCCGTCGGGGTGGCACGCGTAACAGAATGCGCTGTCATACTGGTAACCCGGCATCTCCGAATGCTTGTCATCCATCCGTGCCTCGTGATGCGGATGGCATGCGAAGCACGAAAAGACCGCGTAGTTCGTGGCGTCCACGTGACAGGTCTCGCAGCCGCTCCACTTGCCGCGGTGCTTGCCCGCGAGGATGGGAAAATACATCGCGTCGTGATCGAAGTCCGCCCCCTGCCACGCATCGCGCGTGTGGCATGTCAGGCAGGTCGTCGGGTACCCGGAGCCCGCATGCTCGCCGTCGTAGTCCGCCTGGTGACAGACCACGCACTCGTCGTCCCCTACGCCCGGATACGTCGGCGCTCCGCCCGAATCGTGACATGACACGCAGGGCAGCGAAGCGTGCGCCCCCAGAAGTTCAAAGCCGCTCGCCAGCGAAGCGTGGTCGAATTCCGGCCCCTGCCAGGTCTGGCCGCTGTGGCAGACGAGGCAGGTCTGTGGTGTGTTGGTCGTTCCATGCTGCTCGATGAACTCGATTGCGTGACACGCGATACAGTCCAACCGGTCCGTCGGCCCGTCGGGTGTCACGACAATGATCTGCACGCCGGCAGAGTGTTCTCCGACGGTTCCACGTATCTCCACCCAGCCATCGCCGGTGGCCGTTACCACTCCGTCGGCGACGACGGCGACGGCGGGATTCGCCGTGGTCCAGGTGAAGTCCACATCTGGTATTGGCTCACCATCCCAGTCCAGCGCCGTGCCCGTCAGCCGCGTGCTCAGGCCTGCATCCCAGAGCATCACGACCGGGCTTTCTACCGAAACGCTGGCCACCGCAGGACTCGAGGGTGGATTCAACCCGGGATCGCCGGCACCAGGCCCGGCCGGGTCCGAATCACTTCCGCAAGCAAGGAGAGGAAACAGCGCGGCAAGCGGGAAAACCCGATTCCTCAGCATGGTCTATCCATCCAGGTGTACGGTGGGCAGGACCCCATGACATTCAATAGACGAGCGAACTGCGCCTGAGGATACATCGCTCGAGCGGCCTGACGATCGGCCTGGATTC
>CBDTXM010000166.1:0-4978 GCA_965364445.1 uncultured bacterium
TCCTGGCAGGAGGATCCGTTCGAGCTCAGCAATGAGGAGCTCCAGCGCCTGTTCGACAGCGCGCCCGACCCGGACAGGCCGAGGCCTCCCTCTCCATTCCGGGACTGATCTCGCGGGGCGGGCCCGCAGCCGCGGGCCCCGCTTCGTCCCACCCTGTGACATATTGACACAGATGGGGTCGGCGTGGGACATTGTTTCCGCGCCGGACCGCTCGACGGGTTGGAACCGGGGCACCGGTGGATCACCGTAACGTGCTAAGAATCCTGTACGATGCGCAGGGCGGACCGATCCTTCCATGCACTGGGCCGTTCTGGCACAGTTCACGCAAGGGAGCGGCGGGACGCCGTGCGTTCGCGGGGTGTGTCCCCGGGCGGAACGCACGTCCGCTTCCGAACAGTCGTGGAGAGAACATGCGGGACGACAAGCCGAAGAGTGACGTATCTCCCAGGGTCCTGGTCGTCGAGGACGAAGAGAACGTCCGAGACCTCCTGCTGGAGGTACTGGCCGAGAACGGATACCGGGTCGAAGCGGTCCGGACGGGGGAAGAGGGACTCCGACAGCTGGATACCCAGCTCTACGACCTCGTCCTGCTGGACCTGAACCTTCCCGGCATGCACGGCCTCAATGTGCTGGGTGCCGGCCCTGCCCTGCAGACCGACGCGCAGTTCATCGTCATGACCGCCTTCGGCTCGATCGACAGTGCCGTCGAGGCGATGAAGCTCGGCGCCGTGGACTTCATCAAGAAGCCATTCCGCACCGAGGAGCTGCTTCACGTCCTGACACGCGCCATGGAGGAGCTGGAGCTCAAGCGCGAGGTCGCACAGCTCCGCAGTCAGTCCAGCGCCGGTGTCCGCTCCTATCTGGTCGGCAAATCGCAGGCGATGCAGCGGGTCTTCGGACTCGTCGAGCGTGTCGCTCCCACCCGGGCCAACGTATTGATCGGAGGCGATACGGGAACCGGTAAGGAACTCGTGGCACGCGCCGTCCATGACCTCTCGGGCCGCAGCCGACGGCCCTTCGTCGCGATCAACTGCTCCGCCCTGCCCGAGACGCTGCTCGAATCCGAGTTGTTCGGGCACATGAAGGGATCGTTCACCGGGGCCGTGCAGTCGAAACGGGGACTCTTCGAGGAAGCCCAGGGCGGCTCGATCTTCCTCGACGAGATCAGCACCGTCTCAGAAGGTGTTCAGATCAAGCTTCTGAGGGTGCTGCAGGACCGGAAGGTGACAAGGGTGGGCGGACGCGAGCCGATCACCGTGGACTTCCGGTTGATTGCGGCCACCAATCGGGACCTCAGTGAGATGGTCGAGGCCGGCGAATTTCGCGAAGACCTCTTCTATCGGCTGAACGTGTTCCCCATTCGTGTGCCGCCGCTCCGAGAGCGCCGGGACGACATTCCGCTGCTCGCTCAGCACTTCCGGCAGCGCTTCGCCGAGGAGAACGGCCTGGAGCCCCCGGAGATTCCGCCGAAGACGATGGCCCGACTCATGGCCTACGACTGGCCGGGCAACGTGCGCGAGCTGGAGAATTTCATCGAGCGCGCCGTGATCATGCACGCCGGTGCCCGCGCGATCCCGTTCGAGCCGCCGGGACAGCGGCCGGATCCGGAGCGCAACCTCCTGAGTCGCGCGCGCGAGGAGAAGTGGGACCTCGAGAGGCTGGAGCGGGAGTATATCCTCGACATGCTCGAGCAGACGCAGTGGCACCAGAGCTCGGCAGCCGAGGCGCTGGGCATCAGCCGGCGAACCCTGTATCGAAAACTGAAACGGTACCGGGAGCAGGGGATACTTCCCGAGCCGGCGCACGTGGCACTGCGATAGCGGGGGTCCTCAGCCGATCCAGCCGCTCCGCTGTTCGGGGACGCGGCCGTGAGGCAGCCAGAGCGTGAAGATCGATCCCTTGCCGACCTCGGAGGTCACGGTGAGGGCGCCGCCCATGTGTTCGGCCAGACGGCGCGACAGCGTCAGGCCGATTCCCATCCCGCGTCGTTCCCGGGTAGAGGCCCGCACCCATTCACCGAAGATCCGCTCGAGGTCCTCGGGCTCGATGCCGGGGCCCTGATCCTCCACTTCAATCGCTACCCAGCGCTCGGCCCTTCCCTCTCCGGTAGAACCTTCCGCGGGCGGACCTTCGGCGTCGATCTTCGCGCGGACGTTCACCGTCGTTCCCTCCGCGGAGAACTTCAGGGCGTTGCTGACGAGATTCGTCACCACCTGGAGCACCCGGTCGGGGTCCGCCACGACACGCAGCGTGGAGGGAGTGCGGCGCAGCTGAAGCTTCTGTTCTTTCTTGTCGGCCTCGGGTCGCATGCCGTCCACGGCAGCACGAAGCAGATCGTTGACCACGATCACCCGTGACCAGGTCTCCAGACGCCCCTGACCGATGTTCTCCAGGTCCAGGACGTCCTGAACGAGCCTCATGGCGTGCTCGCTCCCCCTCCCGATCTTCTCCGCGATCTCTCCGCACTCTCCGTCCGTGCGCTTCAGCAGCCTCTCGGACCACATCAGGACTCCGCTGCAGGCGTTGCGGAGGTCGTGGTTGACGAACGCGTAGAATCGGTCGCGCTGCTGCTGCGTCGCCCTCAGCTCCTCCAGCAGTCGCTGCAGCGTCCGGAACTGGCGCGCATTCTCGATCGATACGGCCGCGTGGGCCGCCAGCATGGAAACGATCGCCTCGTCCCCGTCGGTAAAGCCCTTGGCTCCCTGCTTGTTGGTCAGGTACAGGTTGCCGAACACCCGGTCTCCGATCTGTATCGGAACGCCCAGGAAGGAGCGCATGTCGGGGTGCCCCGATGGCATGCCGGCCGAGCGGGGGTCCTCGTTCACATCTTCGACGCGGATCACGGAACGGGAGCGGATCACGGCGCCCAGCAGGCCCTTGCCCACCGGCATCGACGAGATCCGCTCGGCCTCCTCGGCCGGCATGCCGCTCGTGACGAACGTCTCGAGGCGATCGCCGTCCGCATGCAGCACGCCGAGCGCCCCGTACTCGGCGCCGGTCAGTTCCTTGGCCTTTTCGGTAACCGTCTCGAGAACCGCATCGAGCTCCAGATCCCGGGACACTTCGACTTCGGCAGCGTGCAGGCTCTCGAGCAGCGAGACCTGGTCCTCGGTCTCGGCCCGGCGCACGTCGCTCGCTTCGGCCCTCAGGGTCTCGGCCTCGAACATCCGCGCGTTCTGAATGGCGAGTCCCGCCAGGTGGCCGAAAGACGCGAGCAGCTGGGCCTCGTCCCTGAGCAGGTCGACCTCGTCAACGCCGGTCAGGACGCTCAGCGTGCCGTACCCACCGTCCCGCGCCCGGAGCGGAACGATCAGCACCCCTGCGGGCGATCCGACCTCGAGGCCCCCGCCGGTGAATGCCGGCTCGTCGGGAATGGCGTCGAGGATGACGGGTTCCCCCCGATCGAGTGCCTCGCCGCTGGAGGTGCCTTCCGGGGCGTACCGTTGTCCCATCGAGGCCCCGAGGGAGCCGGTGGCGGAAGACACGACGAGTCGGTTGTCGGACGGATCGATGATCTGAACGCTCGCGCCGGCACCCGCGAACAGCTCACGCGTCTGGACAGTGACGATTTCGAGAATTTCCGGGAGATCGAGCGTCTCGAGCATCGAACTCGCCGCATCGCAGAGTTCGGCGATGCGTCCAGTCTCGATCAGTCGCTCCTGCTTCGTGTCGCCGGCGCCCTGCAAGAACACTCCTCAGGTGGCGGTCCTGGTGCGGCGGATCCAGAACGGACCAGACCCTGCCTCCGCCCGGGACAATCTTTCACGTGGGGTGACCGGGCGCCAGATGAAGGACCCGCCTGTCCGCTGGATCGCACGCTCTACTGGGACAGAGCGTCCCGAAACCCACGGCTGTGGAACGTGCGATGGGACGGTCAGTCTCCTGGGCCGCGCCCCGGTGGTCTGAGGCCCACCGGCTTCCCGAACAGCTCCGCGTAGAGAATGGCACGTTCGAGCGGTGGGCGTTGATCGAGTCGCTCGAGACCCGGCGACTCTTCTCCACCTCGGTCTCGCCGGGAGCCGCGTGCCGGAGTCGCGAGCGGGCTCGGCGACGACGCCTCGGAACGTTGCCTCGCGACGGTGCCCTGAATCCGGGGGCGCTTGTCCGGAAGACGATCGCCGCGCCGCTCGAGTCGTGTCTCCGAGCGGACCGCCGGCTCCTGCCGCGTCCGCCGGACCGGCAGATCCTCCGACTCGATCGGCACGGGGAGCCGGGCACGCCCGTCCAGAAGCTGCTGGATCGCGTCGTAGGCCTCGCGCCTCGACTGCTCGGCTTCGCCTGTCGCTGCCGGTCCCGGCGGCGGAAATCTCCGCCGGGCGGTTGCCGGCCGCTCTCGCGCCTGTCCGGACTCGCGCCACGAGACCTGCTGCCTGGACGCCGCCTGCTGCAGCCGCCCGGGCGACTTGAGGCGCACGTCGGTCCGATGCTCGTCGGGGCGCGGAATCCGCACAGCTTCGGGTCTCGTTCCCTCCTCGGGCTGCGAACCCCGACCCGACCCGGCGCGCTGCCGGGCCTCCCATCGCCGAAGCGCCTCCAGGGCCCGGTCCTGCGACTCGTCGTGTTCCGCGATCGTGTCGAAGACGTCGGGAATGGACTTCTTCCCCTCCTTCTTCTTCGCCTCCTGCAGGACGTTCCGAAATACCGAGAAGACGATGATGGCGAGAATGAGTACGAACCCGTCCACCGGTCAGCCCCGCTCTTCCTTCTTGTCGTCCACGGGGCCCGCGATCGCATCGCGCATCCGGGTGTCGGCCTCCACGTTCCGGTAGCGCATGTAATCCATCACTCCGAGCTGACCGGCCCGAAAGGCTTCGGCAAGCGCCAACGGCACCTCGGCCTCGGCCTTGATCACCTCGGCGCGCATCTCTTCGACCCGGGCCCGGTACTCCTGCTCGGTCGCCACGGCCAGCGCCCGTCGCTCCTCGGCCTTGGCCTGGGCGATCTGCTTGTCCGCCTCGGCCTGGTCGATCTGCAGCTC
>CBDTXM010000167.1:0-4956 GCA_965364445.1 uncultured bacterium
GTCGTGTACGTCGTCATGTCGTGGCAGGGGACGCAGGGGTACAACGCCTCGGCCGAGAGCGCGCACGAAGCGAAGATGGGAGCGGTACTGTCGAACTGGAGGGGTCTTCCGCAGACGCTGTTTCTGTTGATCGTTCCGATCGTGGCGTACACGGTCCTGCACCACGCGGACTTCGCGGCCGAGTCCGCCGCCGTGGCCACCCGCCTCGCAGAGGCCGAGAGCGAGACGATCGCGAATCAGCTGCGCGTTCCTGCCGTGCTGACTCTTCTGCTGCCAACCGGACTTCTGGGCGCGTTCGCGGCGGTGATGCTCACGGCGTTCATCAGCACGCATGACACGTATCTGCACTCCTGGGGGAGCATATTCGTGCAGGACGTGGTCATGCCCCTCCGCGCTGAGCCGTTTTCGCCGGAAGCCCACATGCGGGCGCTGCGGATTTCGATCGTCGGCGTCGCCGTGTTCATCTTCCTGTTCAGCCTGCTCTTCCGTCAGAGTCAGTACATATTCCTGTTCTTCGCGATTACGGGAGCGATCTTCGCCGGTGGATCGGGAGCGGTTCTGATCGGGGGTCTCTACTGGAAACGGGGCACCACGGCGGCGGCATGGTCGGCGATGATCACCGGCTCGACGATCGCCGTGGGAGGCATCGTCGTGCACCAGCTCATCGACGACTTCCCGATCAACGGACAGGTATTCTGGGGCATCGCGATGGCGGCCTCCACCCTGGTATACATCGGCGTCTCCCTGATCGGCCGGCGTGCCACCTTCGAACTCGAGGAGCTTCTGGCGCGAGGCGCCGCGGCGGGCGATCCTGAACCGGGCCGCACCGGGCAGCCGCCGACCCGTGGCTGGCGGGCGCTGGGCCTCGGACCGAATGCGAGTCGCGCCGACAGGATCATCTACCTCGTCACATACGTCTGGATCGTGGGCTGGACGCTGGTATTCGCCGTCGGAACCGTCTGGAACCTGACGCACGACGTATCGGACGCGGACTGGCAGAGATTCTGGAAGTTCTACGTGGCGCTGCAGGTCCTCGTGACGGCCGTAGTGATCGTCTGGTTCACTGCGGGCGGTTTGCGCGATGTACGGAGAATGCTCTCCCGGCTGGCCGTAGCCCGAAGGGACTCCTCGGACGACGGTTGGGTGGAGCGCTGAATCAGCTTCTGGAGGATCCATGATCCCCGTATTGGTACGAAGTTCGGACAACCCCATCGTGACGGGCTTCGACGTGCCCGCGATGCCACCCGACCTGGTGGATCCGACCTCGGTGTTCAATCCGGGGGCCACGAAGTTCGGAGACCGGTACTTGCTGGTGTTGCGCGTGCAGTCGCGAGGACGCCGGACTTTCCTCGTGGTCGCGGAGAGTGACAACGGACGGAACTTCGACGTTCGGAACCGGGTCGTCGAGATCCAAGGGCTCGACCAGGAAGCGATGGGCATTCACCATGTGTTCGACCCCCGGATCACGAGGATCGGCGACACCTGGTACCTGATGTTCGCCGTGGATACGGACACGATGTGCCACGTGGGTGTGGCCACGACGCGGGACTTCGAGCGGTTCGAGCTGGTAGGCATCGAGACAGGACCGGACATCCGCAACGGAGTGCTCTTCCCGGAGCGGAGGAACGGACGGTTTCTCAGGCTCGACAGGCCGAACCGGATCCAGCTCGCGGACGGTCCCACGACGGGCGACGAAATCGTGCTCTCGGAATCGGATGACCTGGTCGAGTGGCGCAGTCTCGGACCGGTGCTGACGGGAAGGCCGAGATTGTGGGACGAGAGGATCGGAGCCGGTCCCCCGCCCCTGCGCACCCGGCACGGATGGCTGTTCGTATATCACGGCGTCGCCACGCATTTTTCCGGCGCGAACATCTACCAGGCAGGTGCGGCGCTACTCGACCTCGAGGATCCCCGTCAGGTTCTGGCGCGAACCCGTGACAACATCCTCGAGCCTCGGAAGCTCTACGAGCTGGTGGGCCAGGTCCCGAACGTCGTGTTCCCGAGCGGCTGGATCGTCGATGGGGAAGACGATGACGGTTTCGCTCCGGAGGAGGCCCGGGTGCACCTCTACTATGGCGCGGCCGACACCTCGGTGTGTCTGGCAAACAGCACGGTGGGCAGGCTGCTCGAAGCTTGCGAACCCGTGAACTCGCACGGGAGCATCGCCAGCGCCTCTTCGAGTCCGACCAGCGAGAACGAGTAGGAGTGCCGGCGGGACTGGTAGTCGGTAGCCTGGACGACGACCCTTCGCGCCTGACGCGCCCGGCGCGTGAACTCCACGGTGACGTCCGGGGGGGCGATCACCGCCATTCCGGTCCGGCGCAGGATCCAGTCCTCGGTGTCCCCGAACTCCTCGCCATCGAAGGCCCACCGCACTCGGGCCTGCATCGAACGCCCGAGGTAGGTCGAGGAGACAATCAGCCGGGCTTCGTCGGCCTCACAGGCCCATGTCAGCCCGCCGGCGCCCTTCACCGGGTTCTCTTCCGCGAGGGTCGTTACGCTGGCCTGCTGTGTTCCGGCTTCCGAGCGGTCGAAGAAGTAGAAATCGCCGACCGGCACCTGTGCCACCGCCGGTGACGCCGCAGCCAGTCCCAATGCGACCAGACAGGAAGCGAGCCCGTTTCTGAACACCCTGTTCTCCCTTCCCTCGATGTAGCGTTGTCAGGACGGAAGCGTGTGGAACCGCTCAATTGCCTCGCGTTCGAGTCGCTCGCGATGATCGGGGTGCGCAATGTCGATCAACAGGCGCGCGCGGGCCTGAAGATTCTGACCGTAGAGATTCGCGACGCCCCACTCAGTGACCACGTAGTGCACGTGAGCCCGGGTGGAAACGACCCCGGCCCCGGGCTTCAGGTACGACACGAGCCGCGATTCACCCCGCCGGGTCACCGAAGGCAACGCGATGATCGGCTTCCCCCCTTCCGAGAGCGATGCGCCCCGAATGAAGTCCATCTGCCCCCCCACGCCGGAATACTGACGTGTACCGATGGAATCGGCGCAGACCTGCCCGGTCAGGTCCACCTCGATCGCGCTGTTGATCGCGGTCACCTTCGGGTTCCGGCGGATGACCGCCGTGTCGTTCGTGTACCCCACATCCAGCATCGCCACCTGCGGGTTGTCGTCGATGAAATCGTACAGCCGACGCGTTCCCATGACGAACGTGGCCACGACCTTTCCCGGGTGCGAACGCTTGTTCAGTCCGTTGATCACGCCCGACTCGATCAGGTCGATCGCACCATCGGAAAACATCTCGGTGTGGATGCCGAGGTTCTTGTGACCGCCGAGTGCCGCGAGCACGGCGTCGGGAATCGCGCCGATGCCCATCTGCAGGGTCGCTCCATCCTCGATCAGTTCGGCGCAGTACCGACCGATCGCCCTTTCGACGTCACCATACTGGGGGGGTGGCACTTCGTGGAGCGGCTCGTCGCCGTCTACGAAGGCATCGATCTTGTCGACGTGGATCACCCCGTCGCCGTGCGTCCGCGGCATGTTCGGATTCACCTGCGCGATCACGAACTTCGCCGCCTGAACGGCAGCCCGTGAACAGTCGACCGATACGCCCAGAGAGCAGAACCCGTGCTTGTCGGGTGGTGACACCTGGATCAGCGCGACATCCAGCGGCAGAATCCCCCGTCGAAACAGGTTCGACGTCTCCCCGAGAAACACGGGGATGTAGCTGGACTCGCCCGAGTTGATCGCATCGCGGACGTTCGCCCCCACGAACAGGGCGTTCACCCGGAAGCTGTCCCGCATCTCGGGCGCGGCGTATGGAGCCGGCCCCTCCGTGTGAAGGTGCACGATCTCCACGTCCCTGAGCTCCGACGCGCGGGCCGTCATCGCCTCGATCAGCAGGCGCGGGGCGGCCGCAACGGACTGGATGAACACCCGGTTGCCGGATTGAATGACGGAAACGGCCTGTTCGGCGGTCGTGCGATTCATGATATCGATTCATCCATAGGACCGGTGCCTCGGTCCCGGTTCAGAGTTTCTGTTCCAGCTCGTTCAGCATTTCGTCCGTCATCGCGTCGAGATCGTACCGGGGCTCCCAGCCCCACTCAGCCTTTGCAGCGGAGTCATCGATGCGCCGCGGCCAGGACTCGGCGATCGCCTGGCGCTCGGGATCCACGTCGTAGCTCAGCTCGAAGTCGGGCCGACGGCGACGGATCGACGCGGCGATCTTCTCCGGTGTCAACTGCATGGCCGTGATATTGAAGGCGTTCCGGTGCGTGAGCGAGTCGGCCGGAGCTTCCATCACTTCGATCGCCGCGCGTATCGCGTCAGGCATGTACATCATATCGAGCTGCGTGCCTTCGGCGAGGAAGCACTCGTACCGGTTCCGCCGCACCGCCTCGTAGTAGATCTCGACGGCGTAGTCGGTGGTGCCGCCCCCGGGCTCGGCCACGTGAGAGATCAGCCCCGGATAGCGAACGCCCCGCGTGTCGAGACCGAACCGGGTGAAGTAGTAGTCGCACAGCAGTTCGCCGGCGACCTTCGAGACGCCGTACATCGTGTTCGGCCGCTGGATCGTGTCCTGCGGCGCCGGATCGGGAGGGGTGCCGGGGCCGAATGCGGCGATCGAGCTCGGCGTGAACACCGCGCAGCCCCTCGCCCGCGCGACCTCGAGCACGTTGAACAACCCGCCGATGTTCACCTGGTAGGTCAACTGCGGACGTCGCTCGCCGACGGCTGACAATACGGCGGCCAGGTGGAAGATCGTGTCCGCCTGGTGCCGACCCACGGCCGCGTCCAGCGACTCTCCGTTCGTGACGTCCACGAATGCGAAGGGGCCGAGCTCGGAGCCGGCCGAACGAATGTCCGTGGCGAGTACGGCATCGGCTCCGTACTCGTCCCGGAGTCGCTTCACCATCTCAATGCCGATCTGGCCGGCCGCTCCGGTCACGACGATTCGCTTCATGCTTCCCCCCGTCCATGCGGGTCCAGGAGTACCTCGAGGCA
>CBDTXM010000168.1:0-4938 GCA_965364445.1 uncultured bacterium
CCTCCATCGGCATGATAACCATAGATTCGGCAGATGCTGGATACTGGATGCTGGATGCTGGATCACTGCTGTCCAAGACCGCGTCTCTGAAAATCGCCTCTTTTTGATTGGCGCTGCATTGCAGCGCCAGGGCCAGCCGGCAGCGGCAGAAGACAGCCGCAGTGATCAGCGGCCGCGGCAGGGACAGCGGCAGAGTTCAGCCGGCCCGCCGCGGCGGGCTCGATCACGGAGTGCAGCCCCGTGGCATCGAATGCGCCGCCGACGAGTGAGAGATCCGCCTCGAGATACAGCTCGGCGAGGCGGCCTACGGTATCGACCACCAGCGGAAGGTCTGCATCCTCGTCGGCCGCCCGATCGAGTCGGGACCAGAGTCGTGGACTCCTCCCCCATGCGACCCGGCACGCCTCATCGATGCGGGCCAGCGCTTCGGCCGATGGTTCGTGCGGGACCAGGACCAGGTCGAGTCGACGGCCGATCTCCCGGGCGGTCGAGATGAGAACTCGCTCGTCAGCCGGCCAGGTGGAACCGCCGATCAGCCGGACGCGGTCGGAGTCTCGGGGCGGCAGCGACGACCGCCCTGCTGTCTTCACCCGGTCCACCCGCGCCAGCGCCTGGTCGAAGGAGGCGTCGCCGGTGATCCGGATGCGGCCCGGATCCACGCCGAGAACCGCGAGCGATTCTGCGTCTCGCGCGCCGACCACGCCGGCTGCGTCGAGACGAGCGTAGGTGGAACGGAGGAACTGGCGCGTGGGACTCCGCAGACGGGAGCTGTCCGGACGGACCGTACCGTTGATCAGACCCAGGGGAACGCCGGCGCGATTCGCGGCACGTGACAATCCGGGCCAGATGTCGAGCTTCGCGAACACCAGCGCATCCGGTTCCAGAGATGCGATCATTTCGCCGCACGCCGACAGGGTATCGAGCGGAGCGTAGCCGGCGAAGTCGGGCGCGAGCTGCCGGGCGTCCGGTAGCGCCGATGGGGAGGAAACGGTGATCGCGACCTGGAGTTCCGGCGCTCGCTCGCGAAGATCCCGGATTACGGGCACAGCGCCGGCAAGCTCGCCGGCGGACGCGGCATGCAGCCACACCAGGGGCGCCTCGCCACGCCGCTCTCCATTCGCCCACGAGCGAGCCGCTCCCGCGGCTCGTCGTCTTCCCTCGATCGCGTTCGCGACCTTCGGGGGCAGCATTCCGGCGAGCGGGAGCAGCGGCTGGGAGATCGTCAGCAGCAGATCGTACAGGCGACCGATCGGGTCCACGCAGACTCCGTGCAGATGGGTGTGCGAACGGGGGCGCGGCGTGCCCCGTCTCGACGCCTACTACCTTGCGTGCTCCGGGCCACTCTTGTCCACCGCGAGGCTCACGGGTACAGGTTCGAGTCGAATTCGCCGGCGCCCGGTCTCTCCGAACCCGGCCCCGGATGGCGTACCACGAGTTCTGCACGCCCGAGGAAGGGGTGCCGTTGCGCTACATTGGAAACAAGACTCGGCTGCTCCCGTTCCTGCTCGCGGGCATCGACGAGCTGGGCATCGTCGGGACGGTCGCCTGCGATCCGTTCGCGGGCACGGCATCGGTCGGACGCGCCCTGAAGCTCCGTGGCTGGAGAGTGCATTCCGGTGACGTGATGGCTCTCTCTCACACGTTCCAGGTCGCGCGGGTCGTGCTCGATCGCACACCGACCTATCCGGCGAGCCTGCTGGACGAGAGTGCCCGGGGCGTCAGCCAGCGCCGCGTCCTGGACCTGCTGAGCGCTCTGCCTCCCGTCCACGGTTTCATCAGCGAACACTATTCCCCCTCGGGCGACGCCGCGCGCGTGCATGGCCGGATGTACTTCACGCCCGAGAACGCGGGCAGAGTCGACGCCATCCGGGAGAGGATTACCGCCTGGTCCGTCGCCGGCAGGATCCGACGCGACCCGGCCGAGTTGCTTCTCGCCGGTCTGATCCAGGCCGCAGATCGGGTCGCCAACACGACCGGCGTGTACGCCTCGTTCGTGAAGAGCTGGCAGCCCAACGCCCGGCGCCCGCTCGAGCTCAGGCCGCTGCGGCCGGCCGCTCCTCCGGGCCCGCAGGCGAGGGGCTGCACGGCGCACCGCGGGCCGGCGACGGAGACCCTTACCCGAGCCGGCGCCGTGGACCTCGTGTATCTCGACCCGCCCTACAACGAGCGCCAGTACCCCGGCTATTACCATATCCCCGAGCTTCTCGCCCGGGGCTGGGACCCGAAACCGGAACTTCGCGGGAAGACGGGACTGATTCCCGACCAGGAGATGCGCTCCGACTGGTGCCGACGAGGTCGCTGCGAGCAGGCGCTTCGTGACGTCCTCTCGCACGCCGATGCGCGGCACGTCCTGCTCAGCTACAACGACGAAGGACTGCTCGCCGCCGCGCGGATCGAGGAGATATTCCGCGAGCACGGCGATCCGGACAGTTATCGGCGGCTGGGGCACGGGTATCGTCGGTATCGAAGTGATGCCGACGGGCCCGGACGCCGATACCGGGGAGACCGGGTTCGGGAAGCACTGCACTACATTCGGCGCCGGTGACTCGAGCCGGCGTGCGGGGCACGGATCGCATTTGCCGGAGGGATCGAGCATGTGCCCGTGAGGTAACAGGTCGCATGCGTACCTTCAAACGCTTTCGGCTCGCCGGGCGGCTCCCTGCCGCCGCTCTCCCGTGGATCTTCCTCACGGGTTGCTCGCCGGAGTACGTGATCCGTGGAGGCTGGGAGGAGCTCAAGATCCTTTCGGACATGCGGCCGATCGAAGAGGTCGCCGCCGATCCGGCGACGGACGAAGCGACTCGGCAGAAACTGCTGCTGGTCCGCGACGCCCGGGTATTCGCCGAGCGACAGCTCGGCCTGGACGCGGGCACGAGTTTCCGCAACTTCGCGCGCCTCGACAGTGACACGCTCGTGCTCGTCGTGTCGGCGGCGCCGGAATTCGAGCTCCGGTGGAAGACGTGGTGGTTCCCGATCGTGGGTGACGTGCCCTACAAGGGGTTCTTCCAGTTCGATGATGCCCGGAAGGAAGCCGCCGACCTGGAGGCCGAAGGATACGACGTGTATCTGAGGCCGAGCGCCGCTTTCAGCACGCTCGGCTGGTTGCCCGATCCGGTTCTCTCCACCAGCCTGGCAGAAGACAGCATCGGACTCGTCGAAACCGTGATCCACGAGATCACCCATACGACCTTCTATCCGAAGGGCGAGGCCCGGTTCAACGAGAGCTTCGCCAACTTCGTCGGTTGGCGGGGAGCGATCGAATTCTTCTGTGACGCGCTCGCGGACGCCGATCGATGCTCGAAGGCCGAAGGGCGCTGGCGGGACCTCCGGACCTTCGGCGAATTCTTCAACAGCGTGGTGGAACCCCTGGAACGGCTCTATGCCAGCGGCCTCCCGGAATCCGAGATGCGGGCGGGAAAGCAGGAGATTCTCGACGAAGCGGTGGACAGGTTCGAGACCGAGTACCGGCCCCGATTCGTGTCCGGACAATACCGATCGCTGGATCGGGCCCGTCTCGACAATGCGTGGCTCCTCTCGCGTCTCCTCTATTACACGCGACTGGACGACTTCGAGACCCTCTACGAATCGCATCCCGACCTCGCCTCTGCGATCGGGGCGATGATCGAGGCCGCGGACGACGCGGACCCCTGGCAGGCGCTCGACGCTCTGCTGGCGGAATCCGACGGATCTGCCGGCACCGGGTCGCAGGCCCGTGCGGAGTTTGCCGGGCACGAGTAGCTTCGTCGCACTCCGGGATCGAGATCGACGCAGAGTCGCCGGATTGGACCTCGAACGCGCAGCCTCGGGCAGGGGACATGTACGACCGCATTCTCATTGGCATCGATTTCTCCGATTCCTCGGTCGAGACCGTCCGCTGGGCGGTTTCACGGTTTCCCACGGCCGAGATCGTCCTGTTTCATGCCATCGAGCCCTTGTCGGTGCCCGACTATCTCTCCCGCACCCTGGGTGGCGGGCTCGAGCTGATGCGGGAGAAAGAGCTGGACGCCCGCACGAACCTCGAGCACCTGGCCGAGGGCGTCGGGATCGAAGCGACCCTTGAAGTCCGGCTCGGATGGGCTCCCGAGGCCCTGGCCGTCACCGCGGAGGAGGTCGGGGCGGAGCTGGTGGTCGTGGGCGCGCACCGGCGGCGCATCAATCCGACCGACGAGCTCGGGAACACCTGCTCGGCAATCGTCAGAAAGACGACCGTCCCGGTCCTCGTCTGGCGCCCGGTGGTCAACACCCGGGACAAGACGATTCTCGCCGCTCTCGACCTTCGCGAGGGCAGCGCGCCGATCGCGGCCACCGCGGCCGCGTACGCCGACTACTTCGACGCGAGGCTCCTGCTGCTGCACGCGATCCCCAGCACGCTGCAGGGTTACCTCAGGGCCGTCAGCAACCCGCCGAAGGTGGAGGAAGCGCTGCGGAATCTGGAGAACGAGGCCCGACGAGATGCGTTGGCCCGGGTCCCGGAGGAGCTCAGGGAGCGCGTCGCCGTCCAGGCGGCGATCGTGCGTGGTAAGCCGGTCGTCAGCCACATCCTCAACACGGCCGAGCGGGAAGCTGCCGACCTGATCGTGATCGGGAAATACCACGCGCCGGGCCTCGCCGCTCGGGTCCTGCTCGGCGGAATCACGTCGGCGGTGATCCAGAACGCGAACTGCTCGGTGCTGACGGTGCCGGTATGACCCCGTTCACTTGCGTCCGCTGCGAGGCCGCCGGGCGTGTGCCGATGGGAGCGCCGCCCTTTGCCAACGAGCTCGGGACGAGAATCGCGGAATCAGTCTGCTCGGCCTGCTGGGAGGAGTGGAAGCAGAGGCAGATGGTGATCATCAACCATTACGGACTGAACGTCCGCGACCCGAAGGCCCGCGAGTTCCTCATCGCCAACCTGAAGAGCTACCTGTTCGGAGAGGGCGAGGGCGGCGCCGAGATCGA
>CBDTXM010000169.1:0-4925 GCA_965364445.1 uncultured bacterium
GACTCTTCAGCCACTGCATGGGGGGCACGCAGATGATCGCCAGCATCACGGCAAGCAGCAACGGCACGAGCAACGGCTCCGCAGCTCGTGCGCCCGCGATGATCACGACGAAGCAGGCGCCGGCCAGCAGCCACCGCATTGCCTTCGACAGGCGCCCTTCAACACTCATTCCGTGTCCGGACCTCTCGATCGTCATTATCTTCACCGATCCCCGTAGCCCTGACGGGCCGGATATCGGCCGGGGCAGGAAACGGTACCCGTTACCCCGGGTCCCAGTCAACGCGAACCGTCGGAATGGAGCAGATGCAGAGTACGGCCCTGTTGCCCTATCTGATCGGTCTCGCGGATCTGGTGCTCGCCGTGATCGCCTCGTCACACGCCATCCTGAACAAGCGTGAGGTCCGCGCCGCGATCGGCTGGGTCGGCCTGATCTGGCTGGTTCCCTTCGGCGGTGCACTGCTGTACCTGATCCTGGGGGTAAACCGGATCCGGCGCCGGGGCACGCGTATCCAGGACGAGATCACCCTCCTGTCGGACAGCCGGGCCGCGGCGCTTCCGCCTCCGGTGGACCATCACGACCTGCCTGCCCTCACTCGCTCCATCGGCGGTGTCGCGCGGGCGGTGGGCGAGGTCACCCAGCTCCCGCTTCTTCCCGGAAACCGGATCGAACCTCTGGTGTGCGGGGATGAGGCATACCCGGCGATGATCGCTGCCATCGAGAGCGCCTCTTCGACGATCATGCTGCAATCGTACATTTTCGACGTGGACCGGGCCGGCACCGAGTTCATCGAGGCGCTCGAGCGTGCGCACCGGCGCGGTGTCGCGGTCCGTGTCCTGATCGACGGAGTGGGCGCGGCCTACAGCAAGCCGAAGGCGACTCACCTGCTGCGACGGCGCGGCGTGCCCGTCGAGGAGTTCATGGGTCAGCTGGTGCCCTGGCGGATGCCCTACCTGAATCTCAGGAACCACCGCAAAATCCTGGTCGTGGACGGGCGGATCGGGTTCACCGGAGGAATGAACATCCGGGAAGGGTCGGTACTCGCGCTGGAGCCCGGATATCCCGTTCGCGATCTCCATTTCCGTATCGAAGGCCCGGTGGTCCGGCACCTCGCCGAGACCTTCGCCCGCGACTGGGTGTTCGCCTCGGGAGAGGAATTGTTCAGCCCGGGCTGGTTTCCCCGGCTCGAAATGCAGGGAGAAGCCGTCGCCCGCGGTGTCTCCGACGGCCCGGACGACGAGTTCGAGCGGCTGTACAACACCTTCCTGGCGGCGCTCTCTGGAGCCGAAGAAACCGTCAGGATCATTACGCCCTATTTCCTTCCGGACAACGCCCTTCTCTCGACACTTCGGACGGCGGTTCTCCGGGGCGTTCGAGTGGACGTCGTTCTGCCCAGCCGCAGCAACCTGCGTGTCGTGGGCTGGGCGATGTCCGGACAGCTCGACCAGGTGCTCAAGGCCGGATGCCAGGTCTGGCTTTCGCCAGAGCCGTTCGACCACACGAAACTGATGCTGGTGGATGGCAGCTGGGTATTCTTCGGATCCGGAAACTGGGACCCACGCAGCTATCGATTGAACTTTGAGTTCAATGTGGAGGTGTACGACCGCGAGCTCGCCGAGCGCATGGACATGTTCGTCGCGGAGCGGATCTCGGCTTCCCGGCCCGCGTCGCTCTCCGAGTTGCTCGACCGCCACCTGGCGCTCAAGCTGCGAGATGGCGTCGCCTGGCTCTTTTCACCCTATCTCTGACACCTTCGACTCACCGTCAGCCGGAGGGAAATCTTCCATGGATGCTCCTCTCTTCATCGTCGATGCCTTTGCCGACAGCGCGTTTTCGGGGAATCCGGCCGCGGTCTGCCTGCTGACGGTCCCCGCGCCCGACCCCTGGATGCGAGGGGTCGCCGCCGAAATGAATCTCTCCGAGACGGCGTTCCTGGTTCCGGGGGATGAGGTCTGGCGGCTCCGCTGGTTTACCCCGACGGTGGAAGTGGACCTGTGTGGACACGCCACTCTCGCCGCGGCCCACGTGCTGTTTACGACCACCGACGACGGACTCGGCGTCCCGGCGGGAGAAGTGCTTCGTTTTGAAACCAGGAGCGGCACGCTCACCGCTGCCCGCTCCGGAAGGGCCATCTCCATGGATTTCCCCGCCACGCCCGCCCGACCGGCCGTGCCGCCCGACGCACTGCTCGCCGCCTTGCACCCCGAGGCGCCGGCGCTGAAGCCCATCGCCGCGGGCCGCAACGCGGCGGACTGGCTGATCGAGTTCGAAGACGAGGAGACCGTGCGGAGCCTGGCGCCCGATTTCCGGGCGATGGCGGATGTGAATGCCCGTGGCGTCATCGTCACTGCGGCTGCCGGCGAACTCACGCGGCGGACGCACCCCGAGACAGATTTCGTCTCCCGGTTCTTCGGTCCGGCCGTCGGAGTGGACGAGGATCCGGTCACGGGCTCCGCGCATTGCACCCTCGGTCCCTGGTGGTCTGCCCGGCTCGGCACGTCCCATCTCACCGGCCGGCAGTTGTCGGCACGGGGGGGAACGGTGGGTGTTCAGGTGAGAGGAGATCGGGTCACACTCATGGGAACGGCCGTCACGGTACTCGAGGGACGCCTGCGGTCGACGGACGTGGAACCACCCGGGGCGAGCCCATGATTCCCGCACGGGACGAAGCGGCGATCGAGTCGGCGTTGCGCGAGAAGGTCGCCCTGATCTTCAAGCACAGCCCGCGCTGCGGCACGAGTCTTCGTGCCCTGGGGGAGGTTACGAGATTCGAGGAGGACGGACCCGGGGTGCCCGTTTACTTTCTGGATGTGGTCTCGGAGCGCTCGCTGGCACGGTCCGTGGCGGAGCGGCTCGAGATCCGGCACGAGTCCCCTCAGGCGATTCTGCTGATCGGTGGCGAACCGGCCTGGCACGCCTCGCACGGGGCGATTCGCGCTGAGGTGCTGGCGGACCGGATCCGCGACGCAGAGGACGAATCGTAGGAACGATCACCCCCCGTCCGCCTGCTGCGGTCCATTCCGCAGGTCCTTCGGCGTCGATCGCTCGAACTGCCGGACGATCTCTCCGGCCGGCTCGATCCCGTGCACGCCCGCAACGCTGCGCCCCGCCTGCCAGTACTCGAACGAGCCGGAATCGTCCAGGGAAGCTCTTTTGAGCTGCCAGATCGAGCGCAGGGCATAGAGGGTCCGCATCGGTCCCTTCGTCCGGCGACCCTTGAGCAGCCGCCGGGCGAGCGGCCCCGCCTTCATGCCCATCCTCTCGATGACCGGCGTTCGGATCACGGCCACCGGCGTGCCCGTGATTCGTTCCGACCACACGATGTCATCCTCGCCCGATTGCACGATCGCCTGCTTGTAGGCGTCGCTGGCGCCACACTCGGTCGTCGCGATGAACCGCGTTCCCATCTGAACGCCGGAATATCCCAGCCGAAGCGCCTTTACGTATTCGTCTGCTCCGCCGACGCCGCCGGCGCAGACGACCGGCAGGCCCAGGTCAGCGACCTCTTCGAGGAGCGCCTCCGCGGTTCGCTCGCCGGGGTGTCCCCCGGCCCTCCGATTCACGGCGATCAATCCATCCACCCCTTCATCGACCGCCTTCAGCGCCCACTTCCGCTCCGTAACGTCGTGATAGACCTTCCCGCCCGCGCCGTGAACGCGCTCCACCACCCAGCCGGGCTTTCCGAGCGAGGTGACGAAGAAGCGGACGCCTTCCTCCAGGGCGACCTCCACCCAGTCGACCATCCGCTCGTGGTATCGCGCCGACGACTTCTCGATCAGGGCGTTCATGCCGATCGGATGGCCTCCGGCCAGGGCGAGGGTGCGCCGGATGCCGGCCCGAAACTCGTGCCCGTAGACGTAGGTCAGCGAGATCGGCTGCACGACGCCGAGCCCGCCGGCGGCCGATACGGCACCGACGAGCTCGGGGTTGGAGCAGGGATACATGGCCCCGCAGATCACCGGGACGCGGATCCCGGCGTCCCGGCAAAGCGGGCTGTCGAACGGAGTCGGGCTCACCGCCAGGCGGTAACCACGGCCGCGACCATCAGGGCTATGATCAGCTGGTAGACCGCGTCGATCACGAACAGCGACAGCCCCTTCCTCGCGTAAAGGACGCTCGTCAGGTTGACCGGCACCATGAAGCCGAACCACGCCATCAGGCCGAGCCACAGGCCCTGGTTGACGTCGACGGGTTTCGTGAGATCCACCAGCATCGCCATGACGAGCGCCAGGAACAGGTAGACCAGAAAGGTGAGGCCGAAGGTCTTGCCCATGCTCTGCGAATCGGCCTCCAGCTCCTCCCGGGTAAAGCCCTGCGCCGCCATCCACGGCTTTGCGAGAACGACGCCGTACCAGAGCGAACCGAATCCGAACGCGAGGATCGCGGCTGCGATCACGGCGAGATAGTTGACGTCGATGGGGTACATCGGGCCTCCTGGTGAAGGGGGACAGGATGAGTGAACCGTGAAACGCTAGCCGGAAGCCCCCGCACCGGGCAACGGAGTCCCGTCGACGGGCGCCCGGAGCCCCACCTGCCAGTCTACCCGGAGCGTCGCCACGATTTCTCCCTCCGCGTCCTGGATTTCGGCCCGGGCCACGCAGACGACGGGACCGCGGTCGAGTTCGGCGCGCAGGGGAGCCGACGCCGATCCGGTGGCGACCAGTCGGCCACGGGCCTTCTTCAAGAACTCGATCCGGAGTCCTGTCACGATGGCGCGGCTCTCCGCGGGGAGGTCCGTTACGAGAGCGAGACCGCTGGCCAGTTCACCGAGGTTGGTGAGCGCTACCGCGTGAATGGAGTTCAGGTGGTTTCGAACCGATCGACGGTCCGCCAGCGAGACCACTGCCCTTCCCGGTCGGAGGTCCCGGACGATTCCCCCGATCGAGCCCGAGTAAGGGGCCTGCCACCCGATCAGCCGCGAGAATAT
>CBDTXM010000170.1:0-4848 GCA_965364445.1 uncultured bacterium
CCGGGTCACCACCGAAAGAACCTGACGCGGGCTGGTCGGCTTGACGATGTAGTCGTCGGCGCGCCGGCCGATCGCCTCGTGCATGACATCGTCCGTCTGGCTCTTCGTAACCATCACGACCGGAATGCCACGCCCGCTCGAGCGTATCTGCGACAGAACGTCAATTCCGCGCAGGCCCGGCATCTGCTCGTCGAGCAGCACGAGGTCGTAGCTCTCCCGCTCCAGGAGCTCGAGCGCGTCGTTGCCGTTCATGACTGCGTCCACGTGGTAGCCCTCACGCACCAGGAGAATCGTGTGCGGGCGCAGCATGTCCACCTCGTCGTCCACCCAGAGAATCCGGCCTTTGCTCACTCTGCCTCCTTCGGAACGGCCGCAATCCCGCTCTCGTCGGACGTCGGAACGAGAGTCTCGAAGCAACTCCGCCACATCATGACCCGTATCTCCCCACCGCCAGCTCGAGCTTCGTCGCAACCTCGTCCACCGTTATCCGCTCCATGTTGCCGGGCCGGAATTCCATCGAAGGCGTGACTTCACCGGCCCGGGTGTAACGGTCGATCACGAGCTCGGAAAACCTTCGGTAAGGTCCTACCCGCTTGGGGTCCGTGTAGCCAAACAGGCTCACCGTCGGCGTACCGAGTGCGACCGCGACGTGCAGCGGCCCGGTGTCGGGACTCAGCGCGTAGTCCGCTCCGTCCAGGATCCACGCCAGCCGGCGCAGGTCGTTCTCCAGCGCATTGATGGGTCGTGCCCGCGTCATCTGCATCAGTTCTGCGGCGGCGGCGGCCTCGGCCGGCGCACGACTGCCGATCAGCACCGGCTGCAGCCCCAGGTCCATCTGAGCGATCTCCAGAACCCGGGCGTATCGCTCCAGCGGCCAGTTCTTGCCGGGTCGAGTTGTGCGCAGGACGACAGCGAGGGACGGAGCGTCGATCGGCTCGAAGAACCTCTCACGTGCCTCGTGCTCCGATTCCGAAAATGCGAACTCCCACTCCGCGACGACGGGAACGCCCAGGTGTTCGAGAAACTCGAAGTACTGGTCCTCGACATGCTGAGGCGCGTGTGGCGGGATCCGCTCGGTCGTGAACAGCCAGTTGAGATCCCGGGCTCGGGCCCTGTCGAATCCCAGTTTCCGATCTGCCGGAAGCATGCCCACGATCAGACCCGCCTTCAGGTAGACCTGCAGGCCGATCGCGAGATCGAAGCGCTGTCCGCCCAGCTTCCGCCTCAGATCCGCGAATCCGGAGAGGCCGGCACTTCGGTCGAACAGGTGGAATTCATCCACGGCCGGGTGCGGCGCCACCAGACCGTGACCCACCGGCTGAATCACCCAGTGAATGCGGGTGTCGGGCCACGCGCATCGCAGCGAAGTGGCAATGGGCATTCCGTGCACCACATCGCCGATCGCGCTGAGCAGCACGATCACGACGGACTCGGGACGGGGGACTCGGGGAGCCAAATCGACCATGGCCGGGTATGTTCCGCCGACGCCAGGCTTCTGTCAATCGGATCCGGGCGTCCGGAAGACGAGTACAACGACCCGAGTCGCCGGAGATTCAGCACCACTTTGCGTATTCTCACTCGTTACGTGCTGCGCCAGCTCCTGGCGCCATTTCTGTTCGCAGCGATCCTTCTCACCGCTCTGATGATGCTGGACGTCGTCGCGGATCGATTCGGAAGTCTGGTGGGCAAAGGGCTGGGCTGGCGGATCGTCTCGGAAGTGTTCCTCTATTCGATCCCGTTCATATTCGCGGTGATCGTTCCGATGGCAGTCCTGGTTGCCGTCCTGTTCGTCTTCAACCGACTCGCAGCCGATAACGAAATCTCGGCCATGAAGGCGAGCGGTGTCAGCCTGGGGCGGATCACTCTGCCTGTGGTGATCCTCGCGACCCTGCTCGCCGCGGGGCTCGTACACTTCAACAATACGACTCTGCCGGAATCGAACCACAAGCTGGCGCTCCTGCTTCACAGCATCGCCCGGAAGTCGCCGACCTTCGCTGTCCGCGACCGTGAGGTGAACGAGATCGTGGAGGGTGTATTTCTCGTCGCTCAGAGCAAGGAGCAGGCCCGCAACCTGCTCATCGACGTGACGATCTGGGACACCCAGAGCAGCCAGGCGAGGCGGACGATCTATGCCGACAGTGCCGTGATGGGTCTCGCGGCGAACGGCGATCAGGAGGATCTCTTCCTGACTCTGTTCGACGGAGTCCTTCACGAGACGTCCAGCCAGGCCCCGGACCGGCTGCAGCGCGTCTATTTCGAGCGCAACTACCTGCGCGTGGCCGGCGTCGGTAATGAACTCGACCGGTCCGGGGGCGGAGCGAGGGGCGACCGTGAGCTTTCGATCGACTCGATGCAGGTCAGAGTCGACAAGAACGAGATCGCCGCCGAAGACACGAGGATCAAGAGCCACGCGACGGCGGTGGCCTGGACCGAGGCGCTGTTGGGCAACCTCGCGGAAGCGGACACGGTGCCCCCCGATACGACCGATGCCGTAGTTCAGGGCTGGCGTACCGGACGGCGATTCCCCTCCCCGCAGTCGGCGGCGGGGAACTTCCGGACGCTGTCGCTATCGGAAACGCAGTTCGAGCAGTCTGCCAACCGGTACGAGGTGGAGATCTGGAAGAAGTACTCCATTCCCGTAGCGTGCATCGTGTTCGTGATCATCGGTGCGCCGATCGCCGTTCGGTATCGCCGGGCGGGGGTGGCACTCGTCGTGGGGGTGAGTCTCGTGGTGTTCTGCGCCTATTACGTGGCGTTGATCGGAGGTGAGCACCTCGCCGACCGGGAGCTGCTGTCACCTTTCTGGGCCATGTTCGCACCCAACTTCCTGTTCGGACTGATCGGCATCGTGGCCTTCTTCCAGGCTCGGAGGGCGGGGGGTTGAAGATTCTGGACCGGTACGTGCTGCGGCAGTTCTTCCGCATCCTGCTGGTCTGCGTGATCGGCGTGCCATTCATCTTCATCATCATCAACCTGACCGATCAGCTGGACAATTTCCTCGCCGACGATCTCACGAGCGGGAGCATCCTCGCCCACTACCTGTACCAGGTGCCGTACTACATGCTGCTCTCGTTTCCGATCGCCGCCCTTCTGGCGGCCGTGTTCACCATCTCGAGCATGACACGGCACTTCGAGATCAGTGCGGCAAAAGCGGGAGGGGTGAGTTTCTATCGGATCGTAACGCCGATCCTGATCACCGGCATGGCCATCAGCATCGTCGCGCTCGGGCTGACCGAAGTCGTGCCCGCGGCGAACCGCAAGAGCGAGGATGCCCTGGGCGACACCCGCAGCCAGCGTGAAGGAAACCGAATCTCGTTCATATACAGAGGCGAAGAGGGTCGCTACTACTACATCCGAAGGCTGGCGGCGTCGCGCGGTGAGATTGCCGACATCCTGGTGGCACGAGAGGGCACCGGATACAGCTATCCCAGCTACGACGCGGCTGCCGACGAGGCCCGCTGGGAGGCGGGCCGCGGTCGATGGGTGATGGAGTCGGGTCGGCTCCGCTACTTCCCGGAGAGGAATCGAACGATCGAATTCCGCTTCGACGAGCTCTGGCAACGTGAGTTCACGGAGACTCCCGACGAGCTGCTCGCTCGGCCGAAGGGCGAAGAGGAAATGGGGTACGCCGAGCTGGGCCGGTACATCGAAGCGCTGGAGCGTTCGGGAGCCGACACCGGCAAGCTCCGCGTCGAACAGCAATTGAAGCTCGCGTTCCCGTTCACCTGCTTCATCATCGTCCTGTTCGGCCTGCCACTGGCCAATTCTTCGCGTAAGGGCGGAGCTTCTCTGTCGATTGGAATCGCACTGGGCACGACCATTCTCTTTCTCGTACTCGTGCGCGTCGCCCAGGCGATGGGCTCGTCGGGAGTCATCGCGCCCGTGACCGCGGCCTGGCTGGCAAACGCCATCTTCCTCGTCGCAGGCCTCTTACTGTTCACGAGAGTGAAGACCTGATGAGCGTCCCACTTCCCGATTCTGTGCCCGCCGATATCGCCCGTGATCTGCGCACGGCGTCCGAGGCGGCCCTCCTCGGAGGGCGCGCGGCCATGCGTCACTATGGACTCGAGACCCTGGCAATTGCAGAGAAGGGAATCAATGACCCCGTGACCGCTGCGGACCACGCCGCCAACGACGCGATCCACGAAGTGCTCGCAACGCTGGCTCCCGGTGATTCGATCCTCAGCGAGGAGTCGCCGCCTCCCGTCGAGAGGGAAACGCAGGCCGGGACCCGCCTCTGGGTCGTCGATCCACTCGACGGAACGAAGGAGTTCATCGCTCAGAATGGAGAATTCGCGGTCATGGTCGGGCTGGCAATCGGAGGCCGGGCCGCTGCCGGCGCTCTGTACCAGCCCGATCCGGGAGTTCTCTACCTGGGCTGGAGCGGAGGCGGTGCGTGGGAGATCCCGATCGACCTCGCGAGCGGGGAACCGGAGTTCGGCGAAGCAGTCGCACTCGAACTCGGCCCGGAACCTGCCGAGCCGGTGCGTTTCATCCGGTCTCGCTCTCATCCCGACCCGCTGCTGGCGGAGCTGGAGGATCGACTTCCCGACGCGGAGACGGTTCTGTGCGGCTCCGTTGGCGTGAAGTGCGCGAGAATCGCGACCGACGTCGCCGACGTCTACGTCCACCCCGTGGCGTTTCTGAAGGAATGGGACACGTGCGCGCCCGAGGCGGTGCTTCGGGGGGCCGGAGGCCGGGTCACCGACTGTGCAGGCGAGCCGCTCTCGTATGGAAAGGCAGACCCGAGGCAACCTCGGGGGATATTTGCCGCTCGCGATCACACCTGGGGTGCCCTTCGTCCTATGGTGCGAGAGATCGCCGGTCCTATCTTGGGCCCGTCCGGGT
>CBDTXM010000171.1:0-4732 GCA_965364445.1 uncultured bacterium
CCGCCGGCCCGCTGCTCGACTTCCTTCCCGAGACAGCGCCGATCCGCGACGCCGACTGGACCGTGGCCCGTATCCCCCCCGACCTGCGCGATCGCCGGGTCGAGATCACCGGGCCCGTCGAGCGCAAGATGATCATCAACGCCCTCAACTCGGGGGCGAACTGTTTCATGGCCGACTTCGAGGACTCCAACTCGCCGACATGGGAGAACGTGGTCCGCGGGCAGCAGAACCTCTACGACGCGGTACGCCGCACGATCACGTTCACGAATCCCGACGGGAAGCACTACGAGCTCGCCGGGAAGACGGCGACCCTTCACGTGCGCCCGCGGGGCTGGCACCTGCCCGAGAAGCACGTGCTGCTCGACGGAAACCCGATTCCCGCAAGCCTGTTCGACTTCGGCCTCTTCCTGTTCCACAACGGAAGGGAGCTCCTCGACCGGGGGTCGGGACCCTACTTCTACCTGCCGAAGCTGGAGAGTCACCTGGAGGCGCGCCTGTGGAACGACGTGTTCGTCGCGGCGCAGGACCTGCTCGGCATTCCGCGCGGCTCGATACGGGCCACGGTGCTGATCGAGACCCTTCCGGCCGCCTTCGAGATGGACGAAATCCTCTGGGAGCTGCGAGAGCATTCCGCCGGCCTCAACTGCGGCCGCTGGGATTACATCTTCAGTTTGATCAAGACTTTCCGGGCGCATCCGGAGTTCGTGCTTCCCGATCGCGCGCGGGTCACGATGACCACGCACTGCATGCACTCCTACTCGCTGCTGGCAATTCGCACCTGCCATCGGAGGGGGATCCATGCGATGGGAGGGATGGCCGCGCAGATCCCGATCAAGGGAGACCCGGAGGCGAACCAGGCGGCGCTCGACAAGGTGCGACAGGACAAGATTCGAGAGGCAGGCGACGGCCACGACGGCACCTGGGTCGCTCACCCGGGCCTGGTGGAGGTCGCCCGTAAGGCCTTCGACGACGTGATGCCCGGTCCGAACCAGATCGAGCGGCTGCTCGAAGACGTGGAGGTCACAGCCAACGACTTGCTCACGGTGCCCGACGGAGAGGTCACGGAGCGCGGAGTCCGACACAATATCGACGTGGGCATCCAGTACATGGCGGCCTGGCTGGACGGCAACGGCTGCGTGCCGATCTACCACCTGATGGAGGACGCGGCCACGGCGGAGATCTCGAGGTCTCAGCTCTGGCAATGGCTCCGGCACGGCGTGCAGCTGGCGGATGGAACGACGATCGACCGCGAATCGATGTCGGCCCGGTTCGACGAGGAGCTGGAGCGACTGCGCGCGTTCGTGGGCGACGAGCAATTCGAATCGGGTCGTTACCGGCAGGCGAAGGAGATGATCGAAGAGATGGTCGTACGCGGGACACTCGCGGACTTCATGACGCTGCGCGGATACGAGGAGCTGACATGAGCAAGGGCAACGGGTCGGAACGGGAATTCCGGGACATGGCGGCGGTCACGGGACCGGAGGCGGTCGCCGAGCTGGAGCGCAGCTGGCAGGAGGATCCGCGCTGGGCGGGAATCGAGCGGGGGTATGACGCAGCGGAGGTCGTGAAGCTGCGTGGATCGGTCGTGCCCGAAAACACGCTGGCGCGTCGCGGCGCAGAGACCCTGTGGGGGCTTCTCACCTCCGGCGAGTGCGTTCGCGCCCTCGGGGCTCTGACCGGCGCCCAGGCCGTGCAGATGGTGCAGGCGGGGCTCAAGTCGATCTACGTCAGCGGCTGGCAGGTGGCGGGGGACATGAATTCGGCCGGACAGACCTATCCTGACCAGAGCCTGTACCCGGCCGACTCGGTGCCGAGGCTGGTTGCCCGGATCAACGCGGCGCTGCGGCGCGCCGACCAGGTGGACCACCTGAATGACGGCACTCCGTCGCGGGACTGGTTCGCCCCGATCGTGGCCGATGCGGAAGCCGGATTCGGGGGCGTGCTCAACGCATTCGAGCTGATGCGGGCGATGATCGAGGCAGGCGCTGCCGGGGTACACTTCGAAGACCAGCTCTCCTCGTTCAAGAAGTGCGGCCACATGGGCGGGAAGGTGCTGGCCCCGACCGGCGAGGCGATTCACAAGCTGATCGCGGCGCGGCTCGCGGCCGACGTGGCCGGCGTGCCGACGCTGCTCGTGGCACGGACAGACGCCAACGCGGCCGGTTTGCTGGCCAACAACGTGGATGAGCGCGACCACGAGTTCGTGACCGGCGAGCGCACCGCGGAGGGCTTTTTCCGGGTGCGTGCGGGTCTCGACCAGGCAATCTCCCGGGGACTCGCGTATGCCCCCTGGGCCGACATCGTCTGGTGCGAAACGGCGCACCCCGACCTCGACGAGGCGAAGCGGTTCGCGGAGGCGATCCACGCCGAGCACCCGGGGAAGCTGCTCGCCTACAACTGCTCGCCCTCCTTCAATTGGGCCGCGCACCTCGACGGGAGCACGATCGCGAAATTCCAGCGCGAGCTCGGCGAGATGGGCTATCTCTACCAGTTCGTGACGCTGGCCGGCTTCCACTCGGTGAACGCGCATATGTTCGAGCTCGCGAAGGGGTACTGCGAGCGTGACATGAGCGCGTACTCGGAGCTGCAGGAGCGGGAATTCGAGCTCGAGCGGAATCATGGCTACCGCGCGGTGAAGCACCAGTCGTTCGTCGGGGCAGGGTGGTTCGACCAGGTGACGCAGCTGATCAGCGGTGGCCGGAGCGCCACAACGGCAATGCAGGGTTCGACGGAAGAGGAGCAATTCCAGAAGACGTGAGCCACCGGCGGGGGACGCGCGTCCCCCGCATCAGTCCCGGGAGAGCCTGCGCGATTCCGGATAGGGGTGGAAGTCGGCGATTTCGCCGACGCGGGAGAGTCCCTGCATCTCCTGCCACCACGCGGCGGTGAAGATTTCCCCGTGTCTTTCCATGAATTCGTCGCGCACGTCGGGCGGGATGCGGATGAACTTGGGAAACTCCTCGGGGAATACGTCGGACTCGGCCACGTAGAACCACGGCTCGGGGCGCAGCTCGTCCTCCTCGTGGATCGCGCTGGGAAAGTCCCGGAAATTACATTCAGTCAACAGGGTCAACTCGTCGTAGTCGTAGAAGATAACCCTGCCATGTCGTGTCACGCCGAAGTTCTTCAGGAGCAGGTCACCGGGGAAGATCCCGGCCGCCGCGAGATCCTTCACCGCCAGCCCGTAGTCGAGAATCGCGGCTCGCTCGGCCGTTACGTCGCCCGCCGACTCGGCCCGGGCCAGGTGGACGTCCAGGGGCGTCATTCGGCGCTCGGACCAGGCCTCGTCCACGGAGACCCGGCCGTCCGCCAGGCGCACGGTCGCGCCGGCCTCCGCGAGCAACTCCTCCAGCATCTCGGGATCGAATGCCGCGGCCGGAATCTCGAGTCCCTCGAATTGCTGGGCATCCGCGAGACGGCCGACCCGGTCGTGCAGGAATACGAGGCGGTAGCGGTCCCGAACGCGCTCGCGATTCGTCCGCTTCGGCGGCGCGAATCGGTCACGTGTGATCTTGAATACGACGTCCAGCGAGGGCAGCGTGAACACGAGCATCACCAGCCCCGGCACACCCTCGGCCCGCTCGATCGAAGCGCCCGGCCGTGAGAGGTGCTCGCGCAGGGATCGGAACAGCAGGGTCTTGCCGTGCCGGTTGTAACCGAGGGAAGTGAACAGCTCGTCCTCGCGCCTGCGTGGCATCAGGGTGCGGAGAAACTCCACGAGTGCTCTCGGTCCGCCGGCGTCCGCGTCGATGTCGGCCTTGAAGTAGGAGCGGGAGAAGCCGAACACCACGCTTACCTCGTCCGGTCGAGTCAGGACCGCATCCACGTGCACGCCGGCGTCGTCGTGACGAAGGGGCAGGACCACGGGTGTGACCGGGGCAGGGAGTTGCTGACGTGGATGTGCGTCCTGGTCCGCTTCCCTGCGTTTCGGCGGAGAATCGGCCTCTCCGGCGCTCGGGACCTGCGTCTCATCGTCCGGCCGCAGGACGATCCGGCCCACCATGTAGGCCGCTTTGTTCCGGAAAAACAGGCCGGGAACGAATTCCAGTGCCTCGATCTCCGGCACCCGGCCGGAGTCAGGATCGGCAAGGTCGGCAGTCAGGGCGGCTGCGACGAGCCGTGCGTCCCGCTCGAGATGGGCGAGAGGTACGGCTCGCGCGAGTGTCTCGAGGACCTGTTCGATCAGGCTGTCGAGCGGACCATCGGCCGGTCCGCCGGCCGGGAAGCGGAGCAGTCCCAGTTCGCCCTGAGGCGGAGCCTGTCCGGAATCGCCGCGGCCGATGGCCGGAATCGCTTCGTCGCCTACGAATTCCGTACGGGGGTGAATCCCGACCGTGCCCTGCGCCCGTCGGCTCACGGAGTTGAAGAAGGTACGTGCGACTTCGCCGTCCTCCCGGAGCTCCGTCAGCGCCTTGAAGGCGTCGCGCGCGTGCGCCCACAGATCGGGATCGCCGGCCCGGGCCCCGAGCCCGTCACGGAGCTCATCTAGAAGCGGGTCGATCACGGCCGTGTAGAGCAGCAGGCGCCGGCGGGCATTCTCCTGGATGTCCCGCCAGGCCCTCTTGCCGAACAGGTAGCGTGCGCGCCGCGCGAAGTCCCGGAACAGTTCGTGATAGTCGTTCCACGCCTCGAGGATTCGGGTGGCGACCTCAGCTCCCGGATCCGACGCGGTCCCGGCGGCACCGGCTGGAGAATGTGCGCTCATTCGACGAAGATGCCTGCGCTCAGGGTC
>CBDTXM010000172.1:0-4719 GCA_965364445.1 uncultured bacterium
TCATCGTGACCGAGATTCATGTGCGCCTCGCCGAGGCTGTCCCAGGTGTTGAATGCGTCCGGAAAGACTCGCGTATTGAGCTCGAACACCTGGAGTGCCGCCTCCGGCCTGTCGGTCTGGAGCAGGGCGTAGCCCATGCCGTTGACCTGGGCTTCGACGTTGGAGGCGTTGGAATTCCGGGCCAGATCGTGGACCGCCTGTTCGGCTTCCACGGCGTTCCCGGCGAGCAGAGACGAGACCGCGCGGGAGACGCCGACCTGTACGCTCTGGTCGACCTCGACCATGTGCAGTAGCTCTCGTGCGCGCTCGGTTCGCCCATCGGCGGCGGCCAGGACCGCCGCGGTCGCGATCGCCTCGGCGTCGGCCAGGCCCGCGAAGGCGCCCCCGGCATCCCGGACCGGGAAGTAACGCCGGTAGCTGTCCTCCTGCAGCAGGCTTCCGTCGTCCTGCAGATGGAGAGCGAAGGTGCCTGAGACCGGCGCGAACCCGACCAGATGCCCGTCCCCCGGCGTGAGACGCACCGTGGTGAACGATGGAATCTCCAGTGGAGGCGCCGGATACTCCCAGTCACCCTCGAACGGGGCGAGTTGGTCAGCACTCACGCGGGTAGCTCCGGGAGTGCTCGTGTCCTCGACGGGGACCAGGGCCGGGTTCCCCGCCGCCGGTCCCGACCGGGCTGCCAGTACCTGCGCCATCAGGTCGCTGAGAGCCGACGGAGGCGTCCCCTCGCCCTCGTAGGTATTCGCCCGGTTCACGATCACGATGTCGAGTTCAGGGAACACGGCAATCATCTGGTTTCCGACGCCGAGCGCGGCATAGGCCCCGTGCTGCTCGAAGCGCGGATCGAGGAAAACCCACCACATGAAGCCGTATCCCATGTTCTCGTTGTCGATCGAGTAGAGCGCGGAGCTGCGGCGGATCCAGTGCTCGGAGAGAATCCGTTCGTCGCCCCACAGGCCCTCGCGGGCGTACAGCAGTCCGAATCGAGCGGCGTCGCGTGCGGAGATGCGGAACGGATACGCTGGGTACATCGACTTGTCGCGTTCGTAATGGTAGTAGCCGTCCGTAATGCGCCAGTCTTCCATCTCGAGCGGCTCGCCGAAGTGTTCGTCGAAGGCCTCGAACACGTCGTCTCCGGTCTCCTGCATCAGGATCGTGGCGAGAGTGTTGAAGTCCCAGTTGTTGTAGGCGAAATAGCGCCCGGGTCCCTCGCTGCCCCGGGGCCGCGAGTCGGTCCGACCTGCGTAAGCGGCAGGGTGGAAGATCCCGGAACGTGCCTTCAACAGGTCCAGGATCCGGGCCTGCTTTTCGGACTCCAGCAGTGGGTCGGGTTCGTCGTCGATTCCAAGGTCCGCCATCGTCTTGTTCAGCTCGATCTCACCCCGGTCCCAGTAGATTCCGTAGAGGCCGGAAAGGAAGCTCTTCCTCACCGAATGGCACATGAATCGGCGTTGAGTCTCACCCCAGTCGGCTACGACGGCCCCGCCGGAGACGACCAGGAAGGCGGAAGAGGGCAGGGACTCCCAGGTCTCTCGTGCCGTCTCCAGCTTCACGGGATCGAAGCCGGCCTGTCGTACGTCGGTGTAGCGCATCCAGTCGTCGCCGGGTATCCGATCTACCGTGGCCTGTGCCCAGGCGAGCGACGGGACACCCGCGGCGAGTACGAGCGCGAGTGTCAGGGCGTGCGAGATGCTGCGGCTGCGTGATCGCGTGTGGACGCTCATCGAGACATGCTCCCCTGCGGTATCGGATTGGTGTACGGTCTTCACCTCAGAACCCGACAAACGGCCTGCCTATCGAAAGACACTGCCTGTGGGCGATATGTTGATTCATGTCGTCGACCGATCGTAACCACGTCCGGGAGCTTTCCGAAGGGGGAGCTTTGATCGTCGTCCACGCCCCGGGGCGGGTGGACTAGGTGCCGGGGACCCACCGGGTGCGCCGGGATGCGCGCGTGCTTCCCATCATCGGGTGGCGGGAGTGGGTGCGCATGCCTGAGCTAGGGATCGACCACATCAAGGCGAAGGTCGATACCGGAGCCCGGACGTCTTCGCTTCACGCCTTCGACATTCATGAGTTCGTGCGGGACGGAACACCCTACGTCCGATTCTTGATTCACCCGGAGCAGCGCCGGGCGCGACCGGAGATCGCGGCCGAACTGCCGCTTCTCGCACGCCGCCGGGTGCGGGATTCCGGCGGAAAGGTCGAGCTCCGGCCGATCGTCGAGACTCAGGTCGAACTGCACGGGGAGCGATGGCCGATCGAGCTGACGCTGACTAGCAGAGACGCCATGGGTTTTCGCATGCTGCTCGGCCGGCAGGCGATCCGTGGCCATTTCATTGTCGATCCGGGGGCCTCGTACTATGCGGGGAAGCGACCCCGACGCAAACGTCCGTCATGAAGGGACCTCAGTCATGAAGCTCGCGATTCTGTCACGTGCTCCGGAGTGCTACAGCACCCGTCGCCTTCAAGAAGCTGCCGTCGGCCGGGGCTACGACGTGGATATTCTCGACACCCTGAAGTTCGCGATCGAGGTCGAGCAGGAAGGACCGGACCTGTACTACGCGTCGAAGCCCGTGGACAGTTACGATGCGGTGATCCCGCGGATCGGAGCATCGATCACGCACTTCGGCACGGCGGTCGTGCGACAGTTCGAGCAGATGGACGTCTACACACCCGTCTCCTCCCACGGAATCGCCAATTCCCGGGACAAGCTCCGCGCGCTGCAGATCCTCAGTCGACACGAGATCGGGCTGCCGCACACGGCATTCGTGCGCAGAAAGCAGGACGTCCTGCCCGCGATCGAGCGAGTCGGAGGGGCCCCGGTGATCATCAAGCTGCTCGAGGGCACGCAGGGCGTCGGAGTCATCCTGGCGGACTCGGTGAAGATCGCCGAGGCGATCATCGAGACGCTGCAGAGCACGAAGCAGAACGTTCTGATTCAGAAGTTCGTGGGAGAAAGCTCGGGCCGTGACATCCGGGCCTTCGTGGTCGGAGATCGGGTTGTCGCGGCGATGCGGCGGGTCGCGCAGGGAAGCGAGTTCCGCAGCAATGTTCATCGTGGCGGACTCGCAGAACCCGTCGAGCTCGACCCGGAGTTCGAGGAGACTGCACTCCGTTCGGCTCAGATTCTGGGCCTCAAGGTCGCGGGCGTGGACATGCTGGAGGGCCGGGACGGCCCCCAGGTCATGGAGGTCAACTCCTCGCCCGGCCTCGAAGGGATCGAGACGGCCACGCAGCTGGATATCGCCGGTGCGATCATAGACTACCTGGCCGGTCAGGTCAGCTTCCCCGATCTCGACGTCAGGCAGCGCCTGTCCGTGAGTGCCAGCTACGGTGTAGCCGAGCTGCACCTCGGCGAAAACTCGGTTCTCTCCGGCAAGACGATCCAGGAGTCCGGTCTGCGCGAAAAAGACATCGTGGTTCTCACTCTCCACCGGGGGCATGCGGTGGTGCCCAACCCCAGGGGAACGCGGGCTTTGGAAGTGGACGACCGCTTGCTCTGCTTCGGGAAACTCGACGCAATGCGCGATCTCGTCCCCGCGCGGCGGCGCCGAAAGCGTCCGGGGCCAAAGCCGCTCGATACGGTTATCGGTACCGAGGAGGACGTAGGCTGATGCCGCGGAAAGTCAGGAAGGACGTAGGCGCCTGGCCGGGTCGGAAGATCCCTCCGGGAGAGTCGGCGGACCTGAAGCTCACCGTGAGCAAGAGCTATTCGGGAACCTCCCTCCGCGTTCCGGTCCACGTCTGGAGAGGGAAGAAGCCGGGCCCGGCCGTGTTCATCGCGGCCGCCGTCCACGGCGACGAGCTGAACGGAACAGGCACGATTCGCCACATCATACAGGAGCGCCCCTTCGAATTGCTTGCCGGCAGCCTGGTACTGGTTCCCGTCGTGAACATCCTGGCGTTCGAGCAACTGTCCCGTTATTCGCCCGATCGGCGCGATTTGAATCGCTCGTATCCGGGCCTGAAGCGCGGCAGCCTCACGAGTCGTCTTGCCCACGTGATCTTCGACAACATCGTGGCACGATGTGACTACGGGATCGACCTGCACACGGCCGCGGTCAGGCGGACCAACTATCCGAATATCCGGGCCGACATGGAACAGGAGGCGACGGCGCGACTCGCGACTCTGTTCGGGGCCGAGCTGATCATCAACTCGCCAGGACCCGTCGGGAGCCTGCGGCGCTCGGCCGTGCAGGCCGGGTGCGCCATGATGCTCGTCGAGGCGGGCGAGGTGTGGAAGGTCGAGCCTTCCGTGGTCGAATACACCCTCCGAGGCATCCGCAACGTTCTGGTGGGACTGCAGATGATCGAAGGGGAGATCGTCGAGCCGGAATTCCGGGTGGTGGTGGAACAGACCCGGTGGATTCGAGCCGAGCGGGGCGGCTTCCTCAAATTTCACGTGCACCCCGGCGATCCGGTGGACAAGGGCCAGCCGCTCGCCACCAACACCAGCCTGTCCGGAGTGGATCAATATACGCTCAAGGCACCGAAGAAGGCCATCGTACTGGGCATGACCACCCTGCCGGCCGTCTCGCCGGGCGACCCCGTCGCACACCTCGGCTATCCGAGCCCGCGCGCATTCAAGAAGATGGAGCGGGCGATCGGAAAGCTTCCCGATGACAGTCTGCTGGCGCGGCTTCACGACGACCTCGCCAGCAACGTGCTGATCTCGGACCTCGACGATCCGGAGGCATGACATGCATCGAGTGCGTC
>CBDTXM010000173.1:0-4679 GCA_965364445.1 uncultured bacterium
GCGAGGATGATCGGAAGCCCGATCAGCAGCAGCAGCAGCGCGAAGGGAAACACCCAGTCCGGGAGGCCGAGGTTCTGCTTGACCACGTCCACGATCTGGAGCACCACCCACGACGCGCCAAGGTAGACGGCGAGCACGCCCCAGACGTGGCTTGCCCGCATTCGCTCGGCGAGTGTCGGCATCGGCGCTCCTGCTGTGATGAAGACGACGTTTCCGCGCCGCCTCGGCCGGCGCGGATGAACGGACAAAGATCGGCAGTCCGGGCGTTCAGCGGAAGGGCGTCACCGCCCGCCCGCGTTCGGGTCCACCCAGGGTGTCGGTTCCCGCATCGGTACAGGCGGATTCCGGTCGAGTTCCTCGAGCAGCACTTCGATCGCCTTCTCGAGGCTCGGGTCCCTGCCCTGTGCCACCAGGTCGGGCCGATCGACGACCTCGATGTCCGGCGACACGCCCTCGTTCTCGACCTCCCAGCGTCCGTCCACGAAGAAGCGGAAGGTGGGGGTGAGCATGGCCCCGCCGTCGGCGAGGCTCGGTGTGCCGGACAACCCGATGAGTCCGCCCCATGTACGCGTCCCGATGATCGTGCCCAGACCCTGCTGCCGGAAGTAGAAGGGCAGCGCATCGCCTCCCGAGGCGGCCAGTCCGTTGATCAGCATCGCCTTTGGCCCGGTGTGCGCGAAGGTAGGCGAGCGGGACGGCAGAATGCCCCGCCGGGCCCAGTAGCTGAGCACCGGCCGGCCGAGCAGCTCGATCGCGACGACCGGAATGAAACCGCCCCCGTTGTAGCGTTCGTCGATGATCAGGGCATCGAAGTCGCTCTGCGGGTAGAAATTGCGGAACAGCTCCCGGTTCCCCGCGACCGCGGTGTTGGGCAGGTGCATGTAGCCGATCCGGCCGTTCGAGGCCTCGGTGACCCGCCGCCGGCGCTCCTCCACCCAGTCCAGGTATCGGAGGTTGGTCTCCCTCGAGATCGGTCGGATCAGAAGATCTCGCGCATCGCGTCCGTCGGCACGTGGACCCACGGTCAGGCTGACGGGACGGTCGGCTTTCCCTTGAAGATACCGGTAGGGATTCTCGCCCGGGCGCACCTCGTGGCCGTCGATCGCGAGCAGGAATTCGCCCTCCTTGACCGTCGCGCCCGGCTCGGTCAGCGGCGAGCGGAATCCCGGGTGCCAGTTCTCACCCCGAAATACCTTCGCGAAGCGATAACGTCCCGACGCATCCGTCTCCAGCTCGGCACCCAGCAGTCCGTGTTCCACCCGTTCGGGCCCGGGCATCTCTCCCGACTGCACGTACACGTGACCGGCGTTCAGCTCTCCGCCCAGCTCGCCGAGGATGTAGTCGAGGTCCCACCTGTGGGCCACGTGCGGAACGAGCTCCGCGTACCGCTCGCGCATTTCTTGCCAGTCCACCCCGTGCATGCCGGGGTCGTAGAACCAGTCGCGCGTGATTCGCCAGGCGTCGTCATACATCTGCGCCCATTCGAGCCGCGGATCGATGGCTACCTGCATTCCTGTCAGGTCGAGCGGTCTCTCTCCTGCCTCCTGTCCGGGCGCGAGGTCTGCGATCGCCCAGGCGCCGTTGGCCGAGTACAGCACCTTCTCGCCATCCGCCGAGATTCGAACGGAACCGACTCCCGTGAGAATCGTCTCCTCCTCGCGGTCGTCGAGCAGGTACCGCTTGAGTGCCGGAGGCTCGTCGATACCGGTCGGAGCGAAGGTGAAGGCGGGGCCCTTCTTCGTTCCGGTCAGATTGCCGTAACGGCCCGGGGTTCCGGGAATCGCTACGACGCGCGTCTCGAAGCCGTCGAAATCGATCTCGATGTCCGGCATCGGGTCATCGTCCGGCTCGCCCCCCTTGGCATCGCCGCCCTCGCCCTCAGTGTCCGACGCCTCCTCGTCGGTCCGTGGCTGGAACGGACGGGGCTGCTCGAGTCCGAGCGTCGCGGCGTACACCCGGGTCGGCCCCGTGTACACAAAGGTCTCGTCCCAACCGCTGAACGTCAGGTTCAGGTCGCGGTTCGAGAGGAAGTACAGATACCGTCCCTCGGGATCGAAGGCGGGCGAGTAGCTGGCGACCATCGGATCGGTGAGAGGCCTCGTCTCCCCGCTCTCCAGCGACCAGGCCCAGATCTGCGCGAGTCTCGTCTCCGCAGTCTTCCGGTAGGCGATCCACCTTGCGTCGGGCGACCAGGCGAAATCGGTGATGTCGTTGCGGTCGCTCCGGTCCACCTCCGTGAGCCGACCGCTTTCGACGTCCACCACGAGCAATCGCTGGGCCTTGTCCCCGAACGCCAGTCGCTTCGAGTCGGGGGACCATTCCGGCGCGAACTTCCAGACATTTCCATCCGTCGTGATCCGTCGTTCTTCGCCCGAGCCGTCCTGGGCCCGGACGTAGACCTCGTACTCGCCGCTCCGGTCGCTCAGGTAGGCAATCCAGAGGCCATCGGGGGACCAGCGCGGATCCATCTCCCGCACCCCTTGCGAGCGCGTGATATTCCGGACCTGCCCGTGCTCGGCGGGCGCCGTGAACAGCTCACCGCGGGCCTCGAACACGGCCCGGGAACCGGAGGGCCCGATCGCCGCAGCCTGAATTCCCTCCGAGACATCCTTCAACTGGGGCCGCGTGTGGGGCAGGTCGCCGGCCACCCGGATCGGAACCCGGGCCGTCTGTTCCGTGGTCGGATCGAAATGCCAGATCCATCCACCGTTCTCGTATACCACGCCGCCGGGGCCGCCGCTCGGCCACAGTACGTCGTATTCCTCATGAAACGTCATCTTGCGTGCTTCGCCGCCCTCCGGGCTCACCGCGTAAAGGTTCAGCTTCCAGTCCCGATCGGAGGTGAAATAGATCGTCTCATCCACCCAGACGGGCTGGTTGTCCGTCGCGGGAAGATCCGTGATCTGTCGAGCCGAAAGGGCCTCCAGGTCGAACACCCAGACGTCCTGCGCCCGTCCGCCCCGATAGCGCTTCCAGGTGCGGAATTCGCGGTCTTTCGGGGTGAACGCGAGTCGTCGCCCGTCGGGTGACAGATCGGCGCCTCCGCTTTCGGGCACCGCGAGCGGCGTCTCGAGCCCCCCGGCGACAGGGACCCGGTAGGGACGACCGAGCCGGAGGCCATGGGGCAGCCGATTCGCGCGAAACAAGACGTGAGATCCGTCCGGCGTCCACCCGTAGATCCGATAATCCGTTCCGCCCCTCGGCGGCATCGGTCCGACGTCGTTGTAGAAGGTCAGCTGCTTCGGTGTCCCACCCTCGGCAGGTATGACGAAGACCTGCCGGGTTCCGTCGTACTCGGCCGAGAACGCGATCCACCGGCCGTCCGGCGAGAACTTCGGATACAGCTCGAGTCCCTCGTGCGAGGTCAGCCGGCTGGCCGTCCCCCCCGAGACCGGTACCGTCCAGATATCTCCGGCGTACACGAAAGCGATTCGATTCCTGTGGATGTCCGGGTACCGCAGAAGGCGGGTCAGATCCATCCCGGGATCGGGTTCCTGAGCGACGAGATCCCGGCTCGACGAGACCAGCCCGAGTGCCAGGGTGAAGGCGGACAATAGCGCGTAGGACCTTGGCATCTCACCTCAAGCTCTCTGCGGGGTGGATCGGCGCGGAGATCGAAGCGTTCAAAGATCCGCTGGCAGGTCGGACGCGGCAAGAATGAGAGCGGAGCACGGCCCGCGAAACCTGACCGGACCGGGCAGATCCGGCCAGGCACGCGTCGGACGATCAGAAGTGGTACTGCAGACCCGTTGCGAGGCGCGGCCGGAATTTCGGCTGGCCGACGGCGGCGTCGGCGTCGCCGTATTCGTAGTCTTCCCGCGGATTCACGGCAGATCCATCCGGACTGTACGCCGTGTCGTGGCCCGTAAGGGTGCTGGAGAAGTAGTAGTCGAGCCCGACGTTGAACATGAGGTCCATACGGCGGTTGACCGCGAAATCACTGCCGAGTCCCGCACCGATGCCCCAGTGTCGGCTCACGATGTCGAAGTCCTCGTTCCCGCCGATGTAGGCGAAATTCGCCGTGTATCGCGAGTGCCTGAACCCGGTCGTCACGTACGAGCGCGGCAGGTTCAGCAGCTTGACGGGAATCAGCGCGTCGAGGGTGAAATCCCAGCTATGGCCACTCTCGCGGGGAATTCCGTTGGTCGCGTTGTTGATGAACACGCGGCGAGCCATCGCGGGGTCTCCCGCATCGGAGGAGGTGTACCCGATCCCGAGCTGCACGTCCACCGGCAGTCCCTCGGCGAAGTCGCCCGCCCGGCCGAATGCGAGGACCTGGAGCCCGGTATTGTAGCCGACCGTGCCTCCCGCTGTGAACCAGGTTCCGGCTTCCCCGCTCGCTGACTGAGCAAACGTCGGGTTCGATCCCACGAGGAGCATCATTCCGGCGACCAGGGACGTCGAGAATCTCAGTGACCTGCGGTGCATCTTCGGCTCCTTTTCCTGTTCGTGGCGGCAAGGTGGGCCACGTATTCGGTTCAGGGAGGAGCCAGTTGTGTGCCGAATGCGTAACTAATGGGAAGGAATCGACTTGTATGGATCGCAGACTCAACGGGACATGATCGAGTTTGCGCACGGTGATACGAAGTAGCGCCGGGGCATCCTGCCCGTCAGTCCCCTGCGCTGCGCGCAACCCCCTCTCGCCAGGCGGTGTTTCCGTTCGGGAGCCCGAGCCCTGA
>CBDTXM010000174.1:0-4578 GCA_965364445.1 uncultured bacterium
TCGGCGACCACGTACCGCCTCTCGTGCGATTTCGTGCCGGGTGGAGTGCCTCAGGCGATCGGGCGTGTGCCGGACGGTCCGGGCGAGAGCTCGGATCAACTGATCTCGGCGATCCGGATTCCGCCTCCGCCCTCCCGTGCCTGGCGCAAGGCCGTGCGTGCCGCAGCGAAGCGAGTGAGACTCGCGATCCGATTCGCGACCGGGTTGCGAACCTGCCCGTCCTCTGCGCTCAGGTCCGTGGAAGGGAATTCCACGATTCCTGCACTCAAGGGACCGCTTCCGGGGCGCCAGTCACCGACCGGCTCGATCTGACTGTTCAGACGGCGGACCATCGTCGTTACGCCTGCGGCCGACGTGTTGTAGGCGACCACGCCCAGTTCGGTCTCTCCCAGCCAACCGATGGCATCGGATGTCCGGAGAGTTCGCTTCGCCAGCTCGGCCGTCTGCCGACGCTGGGTCTCCAGCCGGTCGCCGGTCGCCGGTTCGGCCGGCCCGAGCACCACGCAGCTCATGGGAACCGCTGTCCGTGAGGCGTTGGCCTCCAGGAGCCGAACCACCCGCATCAACCCGGCCAGATTGTAAAGGCCCGTAGCCGTATCGGTGAGCGAGCCCTCTTCCGTCAGTTCGATCAGGCGCTTGATCTCGAGGAGCCGGCGCAGCTTCGCGACGATCAGCTGCGAGCGGACTGGCTCCTTGATGATGTCCCATGCACCGGCGGCCATTGCTGCCGCTTCGTCCGACTCCGCCCAGAAGTTCGGAGAGTATACCAGGATCGGCACGCTGTCCCTCAGGCCCGCAGATCGAAGGGCCCGGGAGAGCTCCGGCACCTGCATATCAGGCAGGTTCTCACCAATGATCACGATCTCGGGATTCACCAGCCGGGAATCCCGGACAGCGAGTCGTGCCGAACGCACGCGCGCGAATGCGAACCCTTCCGGCTCGAGCACCGCCTGGAGGGCGGACGCGAACCAGTCGTGCGCGGTGACCAGCAGGACACTGGTCGACTTGGACTGCGTGTCCGGACGAAGCGACTCAGACATAGGCTTTCCTCGCTGCGGTCAGGGGCCGGTTCCGTAGCGTCATGAGAACGATCACAACTTGGGCTTGCTCGGGTGATCACGCTCGAACATGACCGGAAGCGTCTTGAGCATGATCCAGATATCGAACCAGAGGGACCTTCTCTGCAAGTACTCGAGGTCGTAGCCGACCTTGATGCGCACGTCGTCCACGGTCTGATCGGCCCGCCGGTTCACCTGAGCCCACCCGGTGATTCCGGGCGGAACCTGTTGGCGAAGCGGGTAGTGACCGATCTCCTCGCGAAGCTGCTGCACGAACTGCGGTCGCTCCGGTCGCGGACCTACGATTGACATGTCCCCCTTCAGAACGTTCCAGAATTGTGGCAGCTCGTCCAGTCGAGTGCGGCGCAGGAACCGGCCGACCCTCGTAACACGAGGATCGTTGTCCTGGGCCCAGACAGGTCCACTGATTTTTTCAGCGTCTGCCCGCATCGAACGGAACTTCATGATCAGGAAAGGCTGTCCGCCGAGGTCGGAAACACGCCTTCCGCCACGCGGTCCCCGTTCCCCGGGGGACCGCCGGTCCATTCCTACACGCTGCTGCCGATAGAGCACCGGTCCGGGGCTGTCGAGGCGCACCAGGAGAGCCAGGACGAGGATCAGGGGCGCCAGCACGATCAGGGCGCCCGCCGCCAGGACGACATTCAGACCGCGAAGAATCGAGGCCTCTACCCGGTTCGGCCTTCGGATGGCCGCCTCCGGCGCGATACCTCGCACCGCATCAGCGTTCGGGCCGTCTTCCAGGGTGACGAAACGGGGTCGTCCGCGCCGGCGGAACACCGGCTCGCGCACGACCGTCAGTGTCGTCTGTATCTCGTTCATGGACGCCTGCTTGCTTACGCTGCCTTTCGGCACGAATGACGTATGTCGTCCGTCACTCGAAGCATCCCCCGTGCCACCCGATGGCATGGTAACCAAGTTCTGTCTAGTCAACGAGATACGTGATTCCCAGGACGGCGGGCCGTCCGGACCTGGTGCACAGCCTCCACACAGAAGAGACGAAACGGTTGCGAACCTGCAAGATAGGACCCGACGGCGGTCTCGTACCAGTATCCGCCGTCGGGGCGATGAGGAGTAGACGGATCAGAACACGAGAGCCACGATCGCGATCGAGCTCGCCACGATTCCCAGGGCGATCCCGATGTTCCTCAGAAGCAGATACCTTCCTTCCGTCGAAGGCATTTCGATCGCATCTCCGGGCCGGATGTCCAGGTCGTCGAGAGTCAGGCCGGGCGCCGTGATCTGTGGACCCTCGAGGATCGTCTCACCGAATCGGCGCACGCGGACCTTTTCGGTAGCAGCGCGCGTGGTCGGGCCTCCGGCGAGCATCAGCACGTCCGAGACCAGCATGGAGCCCGACACGTCGTAGTATCCGGGTTCCGTCACCTCTCCCACCACGCCAACCCGCATCTGCGTGTCGATCTCCAGCTGCGGATCTCTCAGTACCGTTCCGAGGCCCGCCTCGATCACGTCATGGGCCTCCGCGTACAGAACGCCGTCCATATCGATGGGCGGCACACCGGGCAGAACGAGCGTCTGGTCAGGCTGGACGGTGAAACTGCCGGTCCACTGCGGTTGCCCCCGGACTTCCAGCCCGACGACCTCCCCAGGGCGGAAATCCCCCGACGCGAGACGCTGCTCGATCCCCGCGATCTGCCTCTCCATGGCTCGCGCCTCGTCGCCGTCCGGGTCCGAGACCTGGATCAGACGACTCTCGAGGCTGTCGCGCCGCATTTCGAGCAGCGCTCTGCTGTCGAGACGTCCACCCTCCACCTGCGCCGAGAGGGGCGCCGCGCAGCAGATCGCCGCCGCAAGAACCATCGGTAGTACGCGTTTCATTCGATTCTCTCTCACGTCAGTTCGATTCCGTCCCGCCCGGCGGTCCACCCGTCCGGGCTTGCGTTGTCTGTGGCCTGCTACTTCGCGTCGGACGACTGCAACCCGGGGCAACTCCCGGGCCACACCCGATTTCCGGTGCGTCAGCCGAGACCGTAGTCCCTGATCTTGTACAGAAGCGCTCTGTAACTCAGCTCCAGCAATTCGGCAGCGCGCGTGCGGTTGCCCTCCGTTACCTCCAGAGCACGAGCGATCAGGTGGCGCTCGAGCTCCACCGTGCGCTTCTTCACGCTCAGTTCATCGCTCGAGAGATTGTCGGAGCTTATCCGTATCGTCGAGTCGGGATCCCTGACGATCTCCGGCAGGTCCTCGACCTCGATGGTCTCGCCATCCGCAAGCACCATTGCCCTTTCCACGACATTCTCGAGCTCGCGGACATTCCCTGGCCAACCGTACCCTGCCATGCACTTCAGGGCCGCCGACTCGAAGCCCTGGACCTCCATCTTCATGGCTTCGTTGTAGGAAGCGAGGAAGTGCTGGGCGAGCTGCGGGATCTCGTCGGTCCGGTGCCGGAGTGGAGGCAGATGAATGCGCACGACGTTGATACGGTAGTACAAGTCCGAGCGGAATCCGCCCGACTGGACCTCGGCCTCGAGATCCCGGGCCGTAGCCGCCACGATGCGAACGTCCACCTGGCGGGGTTTCGACTCTCCGACGCGCCGTATCTCCCCTTCCTGCAGGGCTCGAAGCAGCTTCACCTGCAGGGATTGCGGCAACTCGCCCACCTCGTCGAGGAACAACGTTCCCCCGTCCGCCTCTTCGAACAGGCCGGTCCGGTCGGCCGTCGCGCCTGTGAACGATCCCTTGACGTGGCCGAACAGCTCCGACTCCAGCAGATTCTCGGGGATCGCTCCGCAGTTCACGGGCACGAACGCACCGGTCCGGGCCGAAACCTCGTGAATCAATCGCGCGATCAGTTCCTTGCCGGTGCCGCTCTCCCCCGTGACGAGCGCCGTCGTCGGGTGACGGGCGACGCGTTCGGCCAGCTCCAGCGCCCGGGTCATGCCTGCGCTGCTGGCGATGATTCCGCCGTGCCGCTTCTCGACTCGGACCTCCCGGCGGAGTCGATGTATCTCGAGATCCTTCCTCGACGATTCTTCCGCGATTCGAATGCGCAGCAGCAGCGAATCGGGCGTGAACGGCTTGTCGATGTAGTCCCACGCGCCCTTGCGGATCGCCTCGATCGCGAGATCCGAGTTCCCGTAGGCGGTCATGACGATGACTCTCGCCCCACCCCCCTCCTCCTGGTACCTGTCCAGAAAGCCGATGCCGTCGAGACCCGGCATCCGCACGTCCGTCAGGATCAGGTCGGGTTGAAGCTCCGTGGCCTTATGCAAGCCTTCCTCGCCGTCCGCGGCAGTGGCCACCTCGTGCCCCTCGTCTTCGAGAAGCAGCGATACGGTCCGACGCAGTCCGGCGTCATCGTCCAGAACCAGGATTCTCATTCGGCCCTTCCCCCGGTGACGACGGGCAACAGCAGGCGCAGGAGTGCGCCGTCACGATCGGTTGGAACCACCTCGATCGCTCCGCCCATCCCCTCGATCAGTCGGGCAGAAACAGCAAGTCCGAGGCCGGTGCCGCGTCCCGGTTCCTTCGTCGTGAAGAA
>CBDTXM010000175.1:0-4569 GCA_965364445.1 uncultured bacterium
TTGCCTCCGCGCGAATCGCCCGGCGCCGGACCACCCCTGATCCACTCTGCGACCTCGTCCGCCCTCTCTTCGGCACGCATCTTCGCATCGCTTCCACAGCGTGGCAGGCCGGTCGAGAGGACGGAACATTCGCCGGTCCGGTGATTCCAGCCCACCACCCAATCGTAGAATGCAAGTTCGAGGTCCGGCAGGTCGAGATCCCGGACCCGCGGCTCGGGGAGATTCTCCACTTCGGAGCCGAGCTCGTAGGCGAGGAATCCGCCGGCGCCGCCACGGAACGGAAACGCACCCGATCCGTCGTCGGGCTCGAACTCCGCGGCGAGTTCGCTCAGCAGGTCGGCCAGCAGTGACAGACCCCCGTTCGAGGTGCGCGTGGATCCGTCCGCGCCCGTCCAGCTCGCCCGTCCCTTCGTCGCCTTCAGCACGCCGAATGGATCGGCCGTGAGAAACGACCAGTCACCCGTTCTAGGGCGCGGATCGGCGCTGTCCAGCCACAGTGCCCAGGGCCGGCTCGCCAGGCTACGGAACAACACCTCGGGTTCGGGCGGATCGACGATCCGACGGGCGATCAACGGGGGACCGTTCCGGGTCTCGTGCGCAGGTGTACGCGGCGTTTCAGAATTCGAGGCGCCGGCGGCAGAAGGCCGATTGGCCGAACGACTCTTCGACTTCGATTTCAATCTCGTGCAGGCCGGCGGCGCCGCGGTCCGCCAGGCGCTCGGCGAGTCGGTCGAGGATCCACGTGGCGAGCATCTCCGCCGTCGTGTTGGGAATCGGAAGAATGACCACGTCCTGCTCAGGGAACAGGTAGCGCCGCTCTCCGTGACGGACGTCCACCTCTCCGTCCGCCGTCCGGATCTCGAGAAGGGGGTTGCCCGTCGGAAGCAGCATCCGGTGGTCCAGCGGGCCGATAATCGACTCCATCTCCCGCTTCAGCAGCACGAAATCGAACACGAGGGCATTCTCGTCCATCACACCACCGAGGGTCACACCCGCCCGGTAATTGTGCCCGTGAAGCGTCTCGCACATTCCGCCGCCGTACGTGATGAAGTGCCCGGAGGCGAACACCAGGTATTCCTTGCTGACCGTGACACGGTAGTCGTTCATTTCTCGTCGCAGATCGGGGTCGGTGCGCCGGCCGGACCTCCGCCCGGCGAGACAGGCTCCACAGCTCCTTCTCGGATCAGGCTCCTATCGTACAGGGCGGGGTAACGAGGGAAAAGGTGATTCCCCTTGCCTGCGGCCAATACGTCGGGCAAGCTTGCCGGCGGCAGGGTAGTGGCCCCTTGGTTCGGTCCGGGGCCGAAAGGTGGTGCAGGCATGCGGTTGTTCATCGCGGTGAATTTCCCGGCGGCCGTGCGACGGTCGATCGCGGCGATCGGGTCCGAACTGGAAAGCGCGGGAATCCCCGCGAGGTGGGTGCCGCCGGCCGATGTGCACCTGACCCTGAAATTCCTCGGCGACCTGGACAGGGACCGACTCGCCGACGTGAAGGCGGCCGTGAGGGACGTCGCTTCCCGAACGGGCCCGATGGTGCTGCACCTGGGGAGCGTGGGGGCTTTTCCGTCGCCGCGTCGCCCGAACGTGATCTGGGTAGGGGTGGATTCGGGTCCCCGTCTCAGGCTGCTGCACGATGCTCTCGACCGGCGAATGATGGAGTTCGGCGTCGAGAGGGAGGAGCGACCGTATCGGCCGCACGTTACGGTGGGTCGGGTGAATCGGAGAGCGGAGCCGGGAGATCTGCGCGATTTCGAGCGTCACGCCGGGCGGCTGGACTTCCAGGCAGATGTCGAGGTCGATTCGATCGACTTGATGGAGAGCCGCCCGGGCCCCGAGGGGGCGGTGTACCGGAAGGTGAGGTCGGAGCTCCTGGCGGCAGTTTGAACCCCACGCCTGCCCGCGTGCGTACGGCGGTGCAGAAAGCAGGGGCCACCGGGAGACATTCGGTGCAGCGGACACAACGGAGCAAATCGACTTGATCAAGAACTTCCTCGCACGAATCGGGTGCCTCACCGTGCTCGCGGTCACCGCGTTCGGCGCCTGGCATTATCGCGGGGCGATATCTGCCTCGCTGGGTCGGGTGGAAATCGGGGTTTCGATCTCGGAGCCGAGCGAGGGACTGGCCCGGCAGGCCGAAGAGAAGTTGATGTCGTTGTCATCATCGGATCCGGGCATCGTGTCGCTGAGCGAGGCCGAGTTGCAGAGTCTTCTCACCTATCGCGTGGCTCCACACCTTCCTGATGGCATCGAGCTGCCGCTCGTCGAACTGCGTGATTCGCTGGTCATCGTCTCGGCTCTCGTCCTGCCGGATCGGCTCGATGCATACGCACCGCCGGAGATGCTGCAACAGTTCCTCGCCGATTCCGCACGTGTCGCCGCTACGCTGCTTCCGGGACTCCGGCGCCCGGGGACCGGCCAGGTGACGGTGAATTCCCTGCAGGCGGGTACGCTTGTGGTGCCGGCCATGATGGTCCCCTTTGTCCTGCAGGGAATTTCGATCCCCGGGGTGGATGCCAGCGGATCGGACTTGCTGGTGCCGCTGCCGGCTCGCGTGTCGTCGGTCGATGTCGCGGGAGGGGAAGTGACGATCCGGCTGGACAGTACCGGGAGCTGAGCTCGGGCCGGAGGATGCGGCACCGCGGGATCAGCCGCGACCGGAACGCGATCCGGCCACATGGTGTTGAACGAAAGATGAGTGCTCGCTGAAAGGTTCGAAGCCCGCCGCGAATGCTGGGCCGGACTACGGGTCAGGAAATGAGAAGGGTGGACATGGCACCGAAGGACGAACACAAGCAGGCCAAGCACACGGACGAGCAGGGCTCGTTCGGCCGGTGGGCATGGGAGTGGACCAAGTCGATCGCCGTCGCGTTCGTACTTTTTCTCGTGGTGCGGACATTCGTGGTTGAGGCATTCCAGATTCCCACCGGCTCGATGGAAAACACTCTGCTCGTGGGGGACTTCCTTCTCGTCAACAAGATGGTGTACGGAGCCGAGATTCCCGGCACGAGCGTCCGGCTGCCGGCCTTCGATCCGCCCGAAAGAGGCGACATCGTGGTCTTCGAGCCCCCGCCCAGAGCCCGGCAGGCCGAGAATACGAATTACGTGAAGCGTATCGTCGGACTGCCCGGCGACACTCTGCAGATGGTTGACGGAGCCCTGTATCGGAACGGCGCACCGGTGCCCGAGCCGTACGCGGTCCACAAGCGACCCTTCGAGGATCCCAGGAGCCCTCAGTTCGACTGGCAGCGTTCTCATCTGAAGGCGAGCAGCGAGCGCCGCAGTCAGGAGTACAGGCCGACCCGCGACAACTGGGGTCCGATCGTCGTGTCACCGGACAGTTTCTTCGTGATGGGCGACAACCGCGACAACTCCGAAGACTCGCGATACTGGGGCTTCGTGCCTGCAGACGCCGTCAAGGGCCGTCCCCTGATCATCTACTATTCCTATGACCGGAATCGGATGGTCCCGTTTCCGTGGATCACCGAGATCCGTTGGAATCGGCTGCTGAGCGCGATTCGATGAGCTGATCGGCGATTGCCCGGATCGGGCCGCGCGGCCAGGTCTGCACGGGTGCCTGAATAGAAATACGCACTACCGTCCCCCCGGAGATACCGAGGAGCATGGAATGACCCGGAAAGCCGATTCCGAGTCGGAAGCCCTGTCCCTCTACCTGCAGGAGATACGAGAGCACCCGATCCTCGATCGGGAGCAGGAGGTAGCTCTTGCGCAGCGCATTCGCGCCGGCGACGGCCAGGCGCTGAACGAGCTGGTCGCGGCCAACCTGAGGTTCGTCGTGAGTGTGGCGAAGCGGTACGCAGGGCATGGAGTACCGCTGGCCGATCTCGTGACAGAGGGAAACGTGGGATTGCTGCGCGCCGCGAAACGGTTCGACGAGACGAAAGGCGTCCGCTTCATCTCCTACGCCGTCTGGTGGGTACGTCAGTCGATACTCCAGGCGCTCACCGATGGTACGCGAATCGTGCGGGTTCCCGCTGGTCAGCTCGAGGCTTCGAACCGGGTGGTGCGAGGCGTGCGACGGCTCGAGCAGGAGCTCGGACGCGAGCCGACGCTCGACGAGGTAGCGCTCGATCTGGAGCTCACACCCGGAGAGGTGACGGATGCCCTCGGGCTGCGCTCGGGCTGGGTGTCGCTGGACGCGCCGTTGCCCGACGACAGCGACTCCTCGATGCTCGACCTCCTTCCGGATCTCGAGATCGAGGACGCCGACGATGCAGCCGCCCAGGCTGCGCTTCGCGACGTGGTCGAAGAGGGGCTCACACGCCTCCCTGAACGCGAAGCCGAAGTTCTGCGCCTGTATTTCGGACTCGCGGGTGAGCCGGCGAGGTCTCTTCAGGAGATCGCGACGGCCCTGCGCCTGACGCGCGAGCGAGTCCGGATGATCAAGGATCGAGCCCTGGTCAGACTTCGCGTCGGCGAAACGGGCCGGGTCCTGCGCGGCTTCCGATGAGGGTCCGACGGACCGCACTCACGCTGGTACACCGTCTCGGCCTCCAGGCGACCCGAAAAGCCGGTCCACACGCGGGTTGACACCCCCGTATCCCCTCGGTA
>CBDTXM010000176.1:0-4541 GCA_965364445.1 uncultured bacterium
GCGACCGCCGGCCGAACCGGTTCATGCGGATCCAGGTGGAAGGACGATACGAGTGCCGTCGGAGTCGCAGATCACGCTCGACGAGATCACCATCGAGGTGGTCCGCAAGAAGGTGCGCAACCTCAATCTGACCGTGCGTGCCCCGCACGGAGAGGTCCGCATTTCCGCTCCCCGGCGGGCAAGCCTCGGCGAGATCCGGGCCTTTGCGCAGTCGAAGCTGGAGTGGATCCGGAAGCACCAGGAGCGGATCCGGGAGCAGGCCGCCCGCCCGCCGCGCGACCCACAGCCCCGTCTACGGTACGAGTCCGGAGAGAGCCTGCCCGTGTGGGGCCGGAGTTGTCTCCTCGCCGTGTCCGAACAACCCGGGACGCCCTCCGTCGATCTGCTCCTCGGCCGGCTGCTCGTGCGCATGCGACCGGGATCCCGCCTCGAGGACCGTCAGGCGGCCATCGAGGCGTGGTACCGCGACGAGGTCCGGACCGCCGCACGTCGGCTGCTACCGCTCTGGGAGCGGAGGCTCGGGGTGAAGGTCGCCGGCATCCAGGTGCGCCGCATGAAGACCCGCTGGGGAAGCTGCACGCCGTCGCGGCGTACGATCCGCCTGAATTCCGAGCTGGCCGCGCGGCCGCCGGAACTGCTCGAATACATCCTCGTGCACGAGCTCGTACATCTGCTCGAGGCCAGTCACAACACGCGGTTCTACGACCTGATGGACCGCTATCTGCCGGACTGGCGCGAGCGGAAGGCTGCGCTCGAGGGTCGCGTCTGAGTCGGCTGCAGCGACGCCGCCGGGTCGTCGGATTCACGCCGGGTCGGTGACCCACGGTTGCACGACCGGCTGTGAGTGTGTATTATGTAGTACACAGTACTCATAAGGTCGTCGGTCGGACGACGGAGAAGGGAAGGATGAAGCAGAAGCGAGACAGATCGAACCGGGCAGACGGACCCTCGGCAGCGGCGCGAGCGCGATCGGGGACGGCGCAGGACCCGGAATTCGGAACCGTGCTGCGGACCCGGCGGGAAGGACTCCGGGAGTCGGACCGACGGTTCTCGCTCCGCCAGGTCGCGGAGCGGATCGGCGTCGAGCCCTCCTACCTGAGCAAGGTGGAACGGGGCGAGGTCGCGCCGCCCTCGGAGGAGACGATTCTGCGGCTGTCCGACGAGCTGGAGCTGGATCCGGACGCGCTGCTCGCATTGGCAGGGAAAGTGTCGAGCGATCTCAAGGACGTGATCCGGCGCCGGCCGGAGCTGTTCGGGCAGCTGATCCGAGAGCTGCGGGACCTGCCGGACCACGCGGTGCTGCGGATCGCGCGCGAGGTCCGGGACGGAGAGTGGTAGACGCCGGCTCCGGGCGGAATCCACCGGGCCGGGGCTGCGCCGCGAATGACACGTGACAGCTGTGAGATGCACGCGAAGCAGACGTTGACGAAAGAGAGGCGAACCATGATCGAGCTCAAGAAGGACGTACTCAAGTTCTCGTTCCCCGAGGTGCACCGCGACGCGGTGTTCGAAGTGGAATTCCAGCGCACCCTGCGCATCCCGGACGACGATCGCACCTACCCGCTGCCGGCCGGACTCGGCCGGTTTCCCGTGCGGCACGTGGATGACTACGGCGACGTGCCCGCTGCCTGGAAGCGGCACGGCGGCGTGATGCTGCCGATGTACCAGTCCGAGGCGATGTGGCTGAATTTCTCGTCGCCGAGGCGATACCCGTTCGCGCTCCGGGTCGCCGCGGGGAAAATCGACGCCGTGGCCGGTGGAGAATGGAGCGAAGGTCTGCGGAGGCGAAAGCAGAACTACCTCGTGATCCCCGCCCAGCCGTGGCTGGATGGGTACTGCGTGGAGAAGGGGATCATCCGGCAGTTCGTCGCCATGCCGCTCGGCGCCGGCTACACGGCCGAGGAGCAGATCACGGGTCGAGCGGAGCACGGCGGGCTGCAGCTTCAGGCGTTTCCGCTCAAGGCCGAGGCCTGGGAGCGGATGCAGAAGCGGTGGGAGGGGGATGCCCGGTCGCTGTTCGAGCTTTCGAGCATGGCGAAGATGAGGCGTGTCGAATCCGCCGCGCCCGACATGGGACTCGCCCCCGGCGGCCGGATGCGGCAGGAGATCTACGAAGACCGGTTCGACTGGGACGACTGGGACCGCGACGTGTCGAGCCGGTGCTTCGTCCACCTCGCGAACTCGCTCGTGTGGCGGTCGATCACGGGAAAGCGGCCGCCATCGACGCCCCCGACCGCCAGAGAGTACAAGCGGGCCGGGGTGCCGTGGTTCGACTACTACGACGATCGGAACAGCGCCGTCGATGCGGCCGAGACGCTCGCGGCGCTCGAGTCCGTGGCCGAGCTGGGGGCGGCGAAGGGCGACGTCCCGCTGCCGGAGAACGAATCCGTAGAGGTGGACCGGGTGCGACACGTGGGGAAGAAGCGGCGGCCGGAGCAGGTGCGCGAGGGGGCGTTCTAGGGAAGGGCGACCTCGGTGGCGAGAGCGAAGCACTGGCTTGACGTGCCGATCTGTTCCTGCCGATGATCGAGCGCGCCCGACGGGAATCGAAGTCCCGTCGGGCGGTTTCTCACGAGATGAGGAAACGAATGGAGCACGACGACGTCCAGATCGGCCGTATCCTCAGCCGCCGCGAGGTCCTCGGACTGCTCGGAGCCGGCGGGGCCGCGGCCCTCGTGAAGCCGGGTCCGGCGTCGGCTGCGATGCCCGGGCCCGCATCGGCTTCCGCCGCGGAATCCGCCGCGTCCCGGTCCTCGTTCCGACTCCCGAAGTGCGTCGTCCGCCCGAGCCAGACGGCGGGACCGTACTTCGTCGACACCGATCTCGATCGCTCGGACATCCGTTCCGACCCGTCCGACGGGTCCGTGTGCGAGGGTGCACGTCTCGAACTCGCGTTCCAGGTGTCGCGGCTCGACGCGCAGACATGCGAGCCGCTCGCCGGTGCGCTCGTGGACGTATGGCAGTGCGACGCGGTCGGCGTCTACTCGGGCGTGAAGGACATCAACGACCGGTTCGACACCACGGACAGGCGCTTCCTGCGCGGGCACCAGGTCACGGACCGCGACGGAATGGCGAGATTCACGACGATCTACCCGGGCTGGTACCGGGGCCGCACCGTCCACATCCACTTCATGATCCGGACGAATCCCGGCGAAGAAACGGGGGAGGAGTTCGCATCACAGCTCTACTTCGATGACGCGCTCACCGACCGCGTGTTCTCGTCCGGGCCCTACGCGTCGCAGGAGGGCCGGCGCACGCGGAATCCCGACGACTTCATCTTCCGGAGCGGGGGAAGCCAGCTCCTGCTCGACGTGACGGAGGACGCCGGCGTGTACCGGGCGCTCTTCGACATCGGGCTGCAGGCAGGCTGAGGGCGGCGGCGGCCCCAAGACCGCCGCCGGACCTCATCGAGGTCAGTCCGTGACCGGCTCCAGCGGCGGCGCTTCCCAGTCGCCGTCGAGCGCGTCCGGCCCGGGCAGGTAGAGGCGCAGCACCGCGATAAACGGCCCGTCCGGGGCGGGCAGCCAGTTCGCTTCCTTGTCCGCCCCCGGTGACTCGTGCTGGAGATAGACGGTGACCCCCCCGTCCGGATCTCGAACCAGGTCGGGCACCATCGGCGAGTTGATCAGGTAGCGGTCGATCTCGTTCGCGTAGAGCAGGCTCTCCGGCATCTCGTACATCGTGAGCGACCAGAACGCCTCGACCGGAATCGTCGTCCCCGGCTCCACGTGAATGCGGTACGCGTGCTTCGATCCGTCGAGCGGGTCACCGTTCGCATCGACCTGGTAGATCGGGTACATCGCCTCCTCTTGCGAGTTGCCCCAGATCCCCGTCACGGCGGCGGTCATCCGGTACAGGTAGTTGTTGTCGAGGAATTCCCGGGTGCCGAACAGGTCGCCGCTCGTCAGTTCGCCGGTGGCAATGGCGTCCGTGTTGAGCGAGTCGAAGGCGGCCCAGGCGTCGGCCATGCCCGCCTCGATCGCGGTGCGCATCTCCGGCGACAGCGCGTCCGGATCGAACGTCTTCCCGGCTTCGACACCGATCCGAGCAAAACGCTCGCGGAGCTCCACCTCGGACGGATCGACCGGGCACCACGCGAGCACCGCGTTCAGCAGGTCGAAGAACTCGAGGGAGGTGCGCTGCTCCTCGGCGGTCAGGGGCGTGAGCCATTCGATCGGAGGCGGTGCGGGTGGCGCCGGTTTGCCGAGGAAGGTGGAGAGCGGCTCCACCTCGTAGCCCGCCTGGATCTCCTTCACGGCCTCCAGGTCCTCCGGCCCGAACAGCTGCGTGCGGTAGATCGCGATCCCGACCTGAGTCTCGGAGCGGTACACGCCGTCGATCCCTTCCGGCACGTCGCCCGTCCAGTCCGGGCCCGCGAGCAGATAGCGGCCTCCGTCGTTGCCCGTGGTGCGGGTTCCGATGTAGTCGAAGTTGAAGGTGTACGCGTCAACCAGCTGCACCGAGAAGTACCGGTCTTCGTCCATCTCGGGAATCGTAAACACGAGGGGCTCAGCCCTGAGATCGAACCCGATGAACGAGTA
>CBDTXM010000177.1:0-4488 GCA_965364445.1 uncultured bacterium
CGCCCGAGCAGGCCAGTGCGCCGCCCGCGACGACGATCGTCAAAGCGAATAGTTTCTTCATACCCGTGTAGTCTAACATGAACGGGCAATGATGTGAGCCGGATGACATTCCGAGGAGGACTCCCTGAGCGCTGAACCGATGCAACGGCCCGAGTCGGTCCTGATGGCCGGCGCTCGCGACGGCGACGTGGCCGCGTTCGGGGAACTCGTCCGCCGCCACATGAGGCGGGCCTACTTCGCGGCGCTCGGCCTGACGGGCTCGCACGAGGACGCGCTGGATCTCTCGCAGGAAGCATTCACCCGTGCGCTGCGCGCGAGCCGGACCCTGGATCCCGGACGGCCCTTCTATCCCTGGTTATACGGGATTCTTCGTCGCCTCTGCCTGAACCATCTGCGCGACGGTCGGGCGCGATCGGAGAAGCTCGAGGTCGCCGGAAGCTGGCTCGTCGATGACGTGCGGGAGCGGGCGGCCGCCGCTGGACCCGAGCGGTCGGTTGAGCGGGAGGAGCTGCGCCGGCGCCTGGCGGCCGCGATCGCCGAGCTCTCGCCCGTTCAGCGCGAAGCCCTCGTGCTGCGGGAATTCGAGGGGCTCCGCTACGCCGAAATCGCCGCGCTGCTGGAGATCCCCGAGGGAACCGTGATGTCGCGCCTGTACGCCGCGCGGAGGGCGCTCGCGGCGGCGCTGGGAGATGAACTGTGAGCGAGGACCCGACCATGGACCGGCTCGACCGGACGAGAGAACTGCTGATGCGCGCGCTCGATGACGAGCTGCGGCCGGAGGAGCAGCGGGAGCTGGATCTCCTTCTCGCCGACGATCCGACCCTGCGCGCCGAGCGGGAACGACTCGGCCGCCTGAAGGAGGTAACTGGAGAAATGAAGCTACGAAATCCGCCCGAGCAGCTGTGGGACGACTACTGGAACAGTGCCTACAGCCGGATGGAACGGGGGATCGGCTGGATCCTGGTGTCATTCGGTGTCATCGTTGTCGGTGGCTGGGCCACGTGGCAGTTCGTCACCGAGCTGATCGCCGACACGGAGCTGCCGCCCCTGATCAAGGCGGGGATTCTGGCTGGAAGTCTCGGCCTGGTGATCCTGACCGTCTCGGTGCTCCGTCAGAGGCTGTTTGTCCGGAAGACAGACCCCTACAAGGACATTGTACGATGATGCTCACACCCTCTCCCGACCTTCCGGGATATCGCATCGTGGCCTCGCACGGCCTCGTCCGCGGGAATACGATTCGCGCCCGAAACGTCGGGCGCGACATTACGGCCGCCCTCCGAAACCTGGTCGGCGGCGAGATCAGGGAGTACACGAAGATGATGGCCGAGGCCCGGGAGCAGGCGATCGACCGCATGATCGCCGAGGCCGAGACGATGGGGGCGAACGCGATCGTATGCGTCCGCTTCACCACCTCTTACATCATGGGCTCGGCCTCCGAGATCCTGGCCTTCGGTGACGCCGTCGTCGTCGAAAAGGAGCCCGAAGTCGAGGGATTCTGATCCTCTTCGGGGACCGGCGCGGTGTCGGGCCCCTGCAATCCGGAAAGGACATGACAATGCATCGGATCAAGGGAGCGTTCTTCGCGCTCACAATCGCACTCTTCGCACTGCCTGCCGGCGCCCTGGCGCAGGACTCGATGGCCGGAGACTGGGATGTCGATGTCGCCGTGATGGGACAGCAGATTCCACTGGTGCTGCACATCACGAAGGGTGACGAGGGATACGCGGGAACGTTCGACAGCCCGGCGCAGGGCGGATTCGACATTCCCATCCGGTCGATCACGGCCGAGCACCCCGACTTCAAGATGGAACTGGAGACGGGCGGGCCGCCGGCGGTCCTGGAAGGAAAGCATGACGGAGACACACTGAAGGGAAGCTTCACCCAGGCCACCGCCACGGGGACGTTCGAAGGCAAGCGGAAGACGGAGGACGAAGGCGCCGAGGGCGACGGGGGACGGTGAAGGTCGCTCGCCGAGCCCTCGTCGCGGCAGCGGCGCTGCTGATGGCGGGCCAAACCGGCGCGTCCGCGCAGGACGCGCCGGCCCTGGATGGCGCATGGGCGGGGACTCTCGACACGGGTGGCGGGACCCTGAGGATTGTCTTCCACCTGGCGCCGGCGGACGACGGTCTGCAGGCGACGATGGACAGCCCTGATCAAGGCGCGTACGGACTGACGGCCGGCCCGGTCACACGGAACGGCGAGAGCCTGCGAATCGAGGTGCCGGTCGTATCCGGGCACTACGAGGGCACGATCGCGGCGAGTGGCGACCGGATCGACGGCAGCTGGCACCAGGCCGGCATGACGTTTCCTCTCATCCTCGAGCCCTCTGCAGATACGGCGCCCGAGCGGCCGCAGGAGCCCGTCGAGCCATTTCCGTACGAGGCGATCGACGTATCGTTCGAGAGTGCCGCCGCCCGTGTGCGGCTGGCCGGCACGCTGACTCTCCCGCCGGGCGACGGACCTCATCCGGCCGCGGTGCTGGTCAGCGGTTCGGGCCCGCAGGACCGGGACGAGACCGTGTTCGGGCACCGGCCCTTCCTCGTGCTGGCCGACCACCTGACCCGCAACGGAATCGCCGTCCTCCGGTACGATGATCGGGGCGTGGGCGGGTCGACCGGTGAGATCGCGACCGCCGTCACGCAGGACTTTGCGGACGATGCGGAGGGCGCGGTCCGATACCTGCTCTCGCGGCCGGAGATCGACCATGCCCACGTTGGAATCATCGGGCACAGCGAGGGGGCGCTCGTCGCGCCGATCGTCGCCACCCGACGCGGCGACGTCGCATTCGTCGTCCTCCTAGCGGGACCCGGTGTCGGTGGCGAGGAGCTGCTCGTCATGCAACTGATCGCGATCAACCGGGCGATGGGCGTCAGCGAGGAGATCACGGCGCAGCGCTCCGAGCTCCAACGGGAGTTGTTTGCGCTGCTCACCCGCGCATCGGATGACAGCACGGCAGCCGCGCAGGCTCGGGAGGTGCTCGCGGGAGCCGGTGTCACGGGGCAGGCGGCCGATGCCCAGGTGGCGGCGCTTCTCAACCCCTGGATGCGCTATTTCCTCGAGTATGATCCGTTGCCCGTGCTGCGCACCCTGCAGGTTCCGGTGCTCTCGATGTGGGGCGAGAAGGACATGCAGGTTCCGCCCGTCGGAAACCGTGAACCGGTGGACCGGGCGCTCGCCGAATCGGGCAATCCGGACGCCACTTCGATCGTGCTGCCAGGCCTGAACCACCTGTTCCAGACGGCGGTGAGCGGGGCACCGGCGGAGTATTCGTCGATCGAGGAGACCTTCTCCCCGAATGCGCTCACTCGGATCTCGGAGTGGATCGCGGCCCGCGTCCGCTAGTCGTCCGAGGTCTTTCTGTCTCGGAGCTCGCGCCCCAGCTTCTTCGCGGTGAGCTCGATCGTGTCGAGCAGGACGTCGCTGCCGCCCTCGTCCAGGATGCCGCCCCGATTCAGGTCGAAAGGATCATCCGGATCGATGGGATCCCGGCCCGGCACCCCGTACAGCGCCAGCCAGCGCTCGAAGCGCTCGCCGAGGAGCATGACCCGCTCGAACGACTCCCACTCTTCGCCTGCCTTCGCGCGCTTCAGGTCCAGCAGCACTGCGATGGCGGCCAGCGGAGCGAGGAAGAGGTCCTTGAGTCCGTCTACCGTCAGCTTCGCCTGAAACACGAGCATCGCCCGAAACAGCTGCCACCGGCTTCCTTCGAAACGCCGGAATTGCGCGAGGGCGTCCTTCCTGCGGTCAATCTCCTGCAGCGCCCGGGCTTCCAGTTGTTCCCGATCTTCCGGGTCATTCATGGGTCTGCTCCGTGTCACTATCGCCGACCAGCCGGTCATGGTAGTAACGATATGAACTACCGATGGCTCGAATCTTCATCCGCCGGCACCCGAATCGGCAAGGAAGACCGATGCATGCTACTCCGACACCACGATCTGCGTCCACCGGTACCCGTCGGGAATTCGTGGTGGGAACGTCGATCGCCACCGTGGGACTGATGGTGGCCGGCCCCGGCTGCCTTTCGGCTTCCGCCCGGGAACGGAACTCGTTCGCGATCTCGCTCGCCCAGTGGTCGCTCCATCGAGCGCTGTACGAAGGTGGGATGGATCCGCTCGACTTCCCGAGCGTGGCGAAGCTCGAGTACGGTCTCGACGCCGTCGAGTACGTGAATTCGTTCTACCGGAATCTGCCCTCCGGTTGGGTAACCGAGCTGAAGTCGCGCTGCGACGCGGAGGGTGTGAGGAGCCTGCTGATCATGTGTGACGGCGAGGGTCGAATCGGCGACCCGGATCCGGCTGCCCGCCAGCTGACGATCGACAAGCATGTGCGCTGGCTGGAGGCGGCGGCCGCCCTGGGCTGCCACGCGATACGTGTCAACGCGGCCAGCGAGGGAACGCGCGAGGAACAGTCCCGTCTCGCGGCCGACGGACTGCGCCGGCTGGCCGAGCGGGCCGAACCGTTCAAGCTGTCGGTGCTCGTCGAGAATCA
>CBDTXM010000178.1:0-4389 GCA_965364445.1 uncultured bacterium
CGCAGCTCCGGATCCTCCGAGTTCTCGACCGGCGGGTGGAAGGCCCCGGGCGGGAGATCCATCTCGAATTCCACGCTCTCGAGCCTCGTCTCACCGGTACGGCGACCCTGCGCCCAGTTCACCTCGTGGAACGGCACGAGGATCCCGTCGATCTCCCGGAAGTCGGAGTACTCGGTCGCGAACCGGAGCGTCACATTGCCGTCCGGGCTGCTGATCGTGCCCTCGGACCGGAGCACGCGACCGGTCGCCGGATCGATCTCCGCCCTGACCTCCAGGCCGCGATGGAAGTTCAGCGCGAGCACCCGTCGTTCCCGTCCCTCTCTTTCGACGATACCGCGATCCTTAAGACTCGCCCGGAATTCGGAGAGCACGGCCGGCATTCCGAGCCGCGCCGCTTGCAGCAGCATCGCCCGGTACATGGGACCGCTCGCCTCGCCGCCGTTCCGCCAGCCGCGCCCGCCATCCAAAATCCTGACCTCGGCTTCAGTCCCCGGGTAGTCGATCTCCACACGGAGCCGCACCGGCCGTTGATACATCCGGAGGAGCCGGCCCTCGACTCCTCCTCGCATCGTGGAGGTCACGGTTCCTCGCTGCACGACCTTTCCGGCCGTGGCCAGCGCTTCCTCTCCCCCGTACGCACTGATCGCGAGATCGACGAGTGCTTCGACCGCCGGTCGGGATGTGGCGGAGTCCTCGGGCGCCACCTGCGCGGCGGCCGGTCCGGCGCGCACGAGAGCGACGGATCCGATCGTGAAACACCCGGCGATGATGCGTCGAGACGGCATGCAAAGTCCCAATCTGACCTTCCTCTCCCATTCCGTCGGTCGGGAAACTCGATCTGTGTGAATCCCCTCCAGCGTTCAAGCGCCAGGTCACTTAGCGGGGCCGTCGGAGAACCAGTCCGCGGAAGATGATCCGCCGCGGATCCGGGAGCCAGAGTCCGGGTCCCGAGAGCGCGCCTCGGCAGGCGTCGATACACTTGACCTTCGGACTTCAGAAGGCGAGACTTGTCGCACAGATTCTCAGGAATCTGCCCGGGCCAGGGGGTCCCGGACCCAGCGCGGGGGTCGAGTCCGCGAGTGCGTCAAGCGGTCGGAAGCTGCGGTATCGTCCGAACTCCGAACGTTGACCGAACACAGGAGCAGGACGATGCGTATGCGTGGCACCGTGAAGTGGTTCAGCGACGAGAAGGGCTACGGCTTCATCACCCCCGATGAAGGCGGCAAGGACTACTTCGTGCACCACTCCGCCATCCAGGGGGAAGGATTCAAGAGCCTCAACGAGGGCGACATCGTGGAATTCGAGGTCGTCCAGGGTCAGAAGGGCCCGGCGGCGTCCGACGTCGTCAAGATCTGACCCGCCCGGCCGGGCTGCACGGTCCTGATGGATGAAGGGCCGCTCCGAGGCGTCGGGGCGGCCCTTCCTGTTTCTCGTCGGCTCTCAGGGAGCGACGTCGAGCCCTCGCCGCTCCAGCAACGGCTCGATCGACGGATCGCGCCCCCGGAAATTGCGGTAGAGTTCCATTCCCGGTCTCGTGCCGCCCTGTGACAGCACTTCGCGCCGGAATCGCTCCGCCGTCTCACGGTCGAACAGACTCGTCTCCTTGAACGCCTGAAACGCATCCGCGTCCAGAACTTCCGCCCAGATGTACGCGTAGTAGCCCGCCGAATAGCCGCCCGAGAAGATGTGCGCGAAGTACGGGCTCCGATAACGCGGAATGATCTCCTCGATCAACCCGATCCGCTCCATTTCGGCGGATTCGAAAGCCCTGGGTTCCGCACCGGCCGGCTCCGTGAGGGTGTGCCAGGCTAGATCGAGATAGGACGCGGCCAGGTATTCGACCGTCGCGAATCCCTGGTCGAACTTCGAGGCGGCATCGAGCTTCTCGATCAGCGCCGCCGGAATCGGCTCACCCGTGCGGAAGTGTCGCGCGTAGAGTGCGAGCACCTCGGGCTCGCCCATCCAGTTCTCCATGATCTGCGAGCCCAGTTCCACGAAGTCCCGGTCCACCGACGTCCCGGACAGCGACCGATAGGTCACGTCCGAAAACAATCCGTGCAGCGCGTGTCCCATCTCGTGTGCGAGCGTCTCGACGTCTCCGAACGAGAGCAGCGAGGGCGTGTCACCCGTCGGCCCCGGGAAGTTGAAATTCGTGGTCACGATCGGCGTCACTTCGCCATCGAATCGGGATTGGGAGCGAAGGCTGTTCATCCACGCGCCCCCGCGCTTGCTGTCCCGGATGAAGAAGTCCATGTACAGAATGCCGATGTGCGATCCGTCAGCTTCCTTGACTTCGAATACCTGCTGATCTGGGTGCCAGCGGGGAACGTCGGGCAGTTCGGTGAACGTGATTCCGTAGAGCCGGTTCGCAACCAGGAACACGCCATCGCGCGCCGCGTTGACCTCGAAATAGGGGCGAAGCGACTCCTCGTCGAGATCGTACCGGTCCTTTCGCACTTTCTCCGCGTAGTAGCGCCAGTCCCAGGCCTTGAAGTCCTCATCGACCCCGTCCTCCCGCATCATCGCCTGGAAGGCGTCGCGGTCCGAACGAGCGGCGGCGAGCGCCGGCTCCCAGATCTGGTCGAGCAGATCGTATACCCGCTCCGGCGTCTCGGCCATGTTGTCCGAGAGCACGTAGTCGGCGTAGCTGCCGTACCCCAGCAGCTTCGCCTTCTCGACCCGCAGATCGGCCATTCGCGAGAGGATCGCCTTGTTGTCGTGAGCGTTGTCGTTGTCACCCCGCATCGCGTAGCCGAGGAAGATCTCCTTCCGAAGCTCCCGGGCCGGCGAATACTGGAGAAACGGGTTGATGCTCGGCCGCTGCAACGTGAACGACAGTCCGCTCTCGTGACCACGCTTCCTCGCTTCTGCCTGCGCGGCCACGAGGAGGTTGCCCGGCACGTGACCGGCGTCGGCCCGATCCTCGATGTGGAGCTCGAAATCGTTGGTCTCGGCCAGGAGGTTCTGGCTGAACTGCGTGGACAGCTCGGCGAGCTCGGAGTTGATCTCGCGCAGACGGTCCTTGGATCTCTCATCGAGCGCCGCGCCGCTGCGCACGAATCCCTTGTAGGTGTCTTCCAGCAGACGCTCCTGTTCCGGATCCAGTCCGGCCGAGGAACGTCCCTCCCAGACCGCCTCCACCCTCTTCCAGAGCTCGGGATCGAAGCGAATGTCGTCCCGGTGGCTGGACAGTTCGGGGGCGACCGTTCGTGCCGTTTCCCGCAGTTCGTCGTTCGAATGTGCCCCTTCGACCGCGTAGAAGACGCGGGAGACCCTCGACAGGTCCTGGCCCGCCCGTTCCATCGCGACGATGGTGTTCTCGAATGTGGCCGGCGCTTCGTTCGCGGTGATCGCCGCGATCTCGGCCGCGTGCTCCGTCATCGCAGTCCGGAATGCCGGCAGGTAATGCTCGTTCCGGATCTCTTCGAAGGGCGGCACGCCGAAGGGCGTGTCCCACTCCTCGAGCAGCGGGTTGCCGTCAGACATCACTGCGACCGGCTCCTCCGTCGCGACCTCCTCCGCATCGGTCGAGCAGCTTCCTTGCACGAGCGCGACTCCGAGGACGAGTGGAATCAGGGGAACGATCGATCGAACGCGTTGCATCTAAGCCTCCGGACGGGATTGATAGCCAGATTGACATTCCGCGCAAGTTGAGGACCACTTCTACTCCGCGATTGCAGCGGCGTTGGTGACAGCTTTCGGGAGGGACTGACTCCAATCGGGCAGCTTTGTCAGACCCACATCGCGAGCCTGAATGCGGATCCGGCCGGCATGGAGCGGCGACGCTCGCCGGACAACGTGAAATGGTGGAAAGCCTTCTCGGAGCGCGACCGCGGAGAGACTCCTGGTGAGGGTCCGCAGCTCAGGCGGGCTCGTCACCCTCTGCCGAGGACCCCCTGAAGACCAGCATCACGACGACCGACCCGATCGCGGCGGCGCTCAGGATCGCCACGGCAAACCAGGCAGGGATCGCGCCCCGTGCGCGGACCATCAGCAGGCTGATGCTCGTCGCGCCCCAGATCATGGCGACCGTCGTGAGCCGGGCCCGGAAGGGCATCGCCCGGTCCCCGTCCAGGTACTGCAGATAAGGCCGGAAGACCGGAGCACGAACGAGCCGGTCTTCGAGCCAGGGGCAGCTGCGCGTGAAGCAGTACGATGCAAGAATCAGAAAGACCGTGGTCGGAAGGCCGGGGAGCAGTACACCGATGAATCCCACGCCCACCGACAGCAGGCCGGCGAGCAGGTAGAGCCATCGTTTCACCGACCGGCCCGGCAGGAGCGAAAGGGCTTCGCCATGCACCGGGCAGCCGGACCCCGTTCCCTCATCGTTCATATGTCCGGCCAATCTGTCTCCTCGTTGGAAAATTCGACACCGGTAACCAATGCGAA
>CBDTXM010000179.1:0-4382 GCA_965364445.1 uncultured bacterium
CCACAGACCGCCCGTCTCAACGGCAGTGAAACGATTACGTATCACAACCATAGCCCCGACGAGCTCAACACGCTTGTCCTGCGGTTCTACCAGAACGTCTTCTCGGAAGGCGTCGCCCGGAACCGCTCGGTGACCCTCACGGGCGGGGTCGATCTGGAGCGGATCGCCCTGAACGGCCTGGCACTGACGGAACTGGAGGCGCCTCGATTCGAGAACGGGAGGATGGTACGCCCGGAGGGACCGGGCTATCGACTCAACGGGACCGTAGCCGTGATCCAGCTCGGGGAGCCGATTCCCACAGGCGGCTCGGTCGAGCTGGAGGTCGACTGGGGGTTCACGGTGTCGGGGGGCGGAGGCTTCCGGAACGGTCACCTGGACCACTCGGTGTTCAACATCGCCCAATGGTATCCGCAAGTCTCGGTCTATGACGACGTATTCGGGTGGGACATGAGCCCCTACCTTGGAAACGGAGAATTCTACGTCGGATACGGCCGATTCGAGGTGGATGTGACCGTTCCCCAGAACTGGGTCGTGGTCGGGACCGGAACCCTCGTCAACCCGGACGATGTTCTGAGGCCGGATCAGGTCGAGGCTCTGCGGACGGCACCTGCGCTGGACACGGTAATCGCGGTCGTCTCGGAAGCGGACCTCGAATCGGGACGCGCCACGAGGCCGAGTGAAACCGGCAAGCTGACGTGGAGATTCGCCGCCGACAGCGTTCGCGACTTCGCGTTCGCCGCTTCCGATCGATACCTGTGGCACGTGACGGGCGCCGACACGGGGAATCCCGGTCACAGGGCGCTGATTCAGAACGTGTACACGCCCGACAACGCGCATTGGTCCGAAGCCACGCTGTACGCGAAGCACGCGATCGAATTCTTCTCGGACTACATCCTCCCGTATCCGTATCCCCAGGCGACTGCGGCCATGGGCCCCCCGCAGGTGAACGGGATGGAGTACCCGATGATCACTTTCATCACGCACCGAGCCTCCGGGAGAGGCCTGAACGGCGTGGTAACGCACGAGTTGAGCCACTTCTGGATGCCAATGATCGTAGGTTCCAAGGAGATGGCCTACGCCTGGATGGACGAGGGCTTCACGGTCTTCAACACGGCCCTCGCCATGGACGACTGGTACGGGACCTCGGACAGCCGAAAGGGTGGAATGAACGGTTATCTGCAGGCGGCCCGGTTCGAGGCGGAGGTGCCGATCATGCGCCATACCGATTATGCCGACAATCCGTTCGGGCGTTCGGTCGCGGCCTACAGCAAACCGGGCACCCTGCTTCACTCGCTCCGGCACATGATGGGCGCCGAGCGATTCGATGCATTCTACAGGGACTATGCGCGGACCTGGGCGTTCAAACATCCGATGCCCTGGGACTTCTTCAATATGGCGGAAGAAGCGGCAGGCACGGACCTCGACTGGTTCTGGCAGGCCTGGTTCTATGACACGGCGGTCCTCGACCAGGCGGTCTCGGCTGTCCGACCCACGGAAGATGGCGTAGACGTCACCGTGGAGAATCTGGACGGTGGCGTGATGCCGGTCGAGATCCGCGTAGGCTCGGCGGACGGCTCGAAGAAGACGGTGGTTCTGCCGGCCTCGATCTGGGCCGGAACCCGCTCGGTGACGACTTCGGTGCCCTTCGATGGCGTAGTGAGCGAGGTGGTGATCGATCCGGATGAGTGGTACCCGGACATCGATCGATCGAACAACAGCTGGACGAGGCCGACCAGCTGAATCGGGAGGACGAAGCCATTTCCAGAACGGATGTCGGACCGAACGGGGCCCAGACCGGCGACGGGAACGTGTGGGAGCGATACGAGCGCTTCTTTCGGACACCGCCTGAGATCGTCTTCGAATGGAACGATCCGGAGTCACCGGCCCGGGGCTGGTTGGTGATCAACAGCCTGAAGGGAGGCGCCGCAGGGGGCGGTACCCGGATGCACGCGGGCCTCGATCGGGAGGAAGTCACGTTCCTCGCCAAGGCCATGGAGCTGAAGTTCGCCTTCGCGGGTCCCCCGATCGGCGGTGCCAAGTCAGGGATCGACTTCGACCCGTCCGACCCGCGCAAGAGCGATGTACTGAAGCGCTGGTTTCGAGCGATTCTCCCCGAGCTCGCTTCCCGATACGGGACCGCCGGTGATCTGAACGTCAGCGAAATCGAGGAAGTGATCCCGTGCTGCCGGGAGATCGGGGTCAATCACCCTCAGCTGGGCGTCCTGCACGGACATCTCGATCTCGAAGGAGAGGCACTGGGGCGACGGTCGGAGCTGATGCACATCGGACTCGATCAGCCCGTTCCGGATTCTCTCGGACTCGCCGGCCGTGAGGCCCGCGTGTTCGGACTGGTCACCGGCCACAGTGTCGCGTGCGCCGCACTTCGTCTCCTCGAACGCCAGGGTCGAAAGCCGGAAGAAACGCGGGTCCTCCTGCAGGGCTTCGGAACCGTAGGCGGTGCCGCAGCCCTCTACATGTCGCGGGCGGGGATCCCGATCGTGGGAGTTACCGATGCGACGAGCGCGCTGCTGAGATCCGAAGGGCTCACCTCAGACGACGTCGAGGCCCTTCTCCTCGGTCGAACCGGCAACACCCTCCCCGGGGTGTCCGACCTCAGACAGGGTCCGGATTCCCACGCGGAGTTCTGGAGACAGCCGGCAGAGATGTTCGTCGCCGCCGCGGGATCCGGCAGTCTGGACGCCGGCCGTCTCGACCAGCTCGAAGCAGCGGGCGTCACATCGATCGTCTCGGGCGCCAACCATCCGTTCTGGGCCTCCGAGCCCGGCGACACTTCACTCGAGCAGGAGGCGGACCGACGATTTGCGGTCATCGCGGACGTGATCGCCTCCTGCGGCACGGCACACGCCTTCGCCTGCCAGGCCAGAAGCGACATGCCACTCCGTCCCGAGCAGGTATTCGATTCGATCCGCGAGACGGTAGAGGCGGCGGTGGACGAGGCGATCCGCCGCTGCGGCCACGCCGAGACCGGCCTCCTGTCCGGCGCCCTCGAACTCGCGCTGGATCGATGCGGGCCGAAAGCCGGACCCGAACTGTAACCTGAGCACGGATATCGAAACATGAGCCATTCCCTGACGAGCTACCTGGACGAGAACCGGGACCGATTCGAGAAGGAGCTCGCTGAATTCCTCGGGATTCCGAGTGTGAGCACCGAGTCGCGCTACTCGAAAGACGTCGAACGATGCGCGAAGTGGCTGGCCGGGCACATCGAAGACGCCGGCGTAGGTACGGTAGAGGTGATCCCGACCGACGGGAAGCCGTTCGTGGTCGCCGAGCATATCGTCAACCCGGATCTTCCGACGCTTCTGGTTTACGGCCACTACGACGTGCAGCCCGTGGATCCCGAGGAGCTCTGGGACTCACCGCCGTTCGAGGCGACAGTACGCGACGGAAAGGTGTTCGCTCGCGGTTCGAATGACGACAAGGGCCAGGTGCACATGCACATCAAGGCTCTCGAGGCCCGGCTCAGAACGGGGCTCGGGATGCCCGTCAACGTCAAGCTCGTCATCGAGGGTGAGGAGGAGATCGGCAGCGTTCACCTCGAGAGCTTCCTCAGAGAGAATTCTCAGAGACTGGCGTGTGATGCGGTCGTGATCAGCGACACGGGCATGCTGGGACCGGACCTTCCCTCGATCGGGATCGGGCTGCGCGGACTGGCTTACATGGAGGTCCAGGTGGACGGGCCATCCGGAGACCTGCATTCCGGCAGCTACGGGGGGGCCGTCACGAATCCGGCGCTGGCGCTGGCCGAGATTCTCGCCGCTCTGAAGGACGAGAACGGAAGTGTGACGATTCCGGGATTCTACGACAGGGTTCGGGAGATCACACCGGAGCAGCGTGCCGCGACAGAGGCGCTTCCCTTCGACGAAGAGGAATTCCGTCTCGAGACCGGGTCGGTCTCTCTGAACGGTGAGCAGGGGTTCTCCACGCTCGAGAGGCTCTGGTATCGGCCGGCTCTCGACGTGAACGGGATGATATCCGGGTTCACGGGAGAAGGAGCGAAAACCGTGCTGCCGGCGCAGGCGCGAGCGAAGGTCTCCATGCGGCTGGTCGCCGACCAGGACCCCGATGAGATCGCCGAGCTGTTCGAGAAACACGTGATGAGCCTGGCGCCTCAAGGTGTGCGGGTCCATGTGAAGGCTCTTCACGGCGGATGGCCATGGGGAGCCAACCCGGACAGCGCCCTGTTCGATGCAGCCGCAGCGGCGCTGGAGAAGCCGTTCGGACGAGAACCCGTCTACGTCGGAGAAGGCGGATCAATACCCATCGTTCCCCTGTTCGAGGAGATCTTCGAGGGTCCGGTCCTGTTGCTCGGCTTCGCGCCCCCCGGAGGAAACGCGCACGCACCGAACGAGTGGATGGAC
>CBDTXM010000180.1:0-4338 GCA_965364445.1 uncultured bacterium
CCGCGCTGAGGGCCGCCGTGCTCCTCCTTGCCGTGGCGGGCGCTGCCTCGGCCGTCGTTCCGGGATCTCCGTTGCGGGCGCTGCTCGAACGCCTCGTCTCCGGCGAGGTCGTGACGGCTCCGGTCGAACCGCCGACACAAAGAGCCGATCCGGAGTCGGCGCCTCCGGGTATCACATCGGTGACGGTCGCGCCGGTGGACGGCCGGGTGAGCATCGTCGTCCGGCAGTTCGCTCGCGGCACGACACTCCGCGTCCGGTTCGTGCCGGGCAATGACGTCAGTGCCAGACTGGTTTCGGGCCAGAACGGTGTGAGATTCTCGGTCGGTGAGGGCAAGCTGTTCGTGGTTGGAACCGACTCCGCGGAACCCTCGGAGATCCTCTTCGAGTTGCCCCGCGGACTGAATTCTGCCACCCTTGAAGTGGATGGGAAGCGAGAACTCGTCGCTTCGCCGGGGGGATTCCAACGTCCCGGCGACTCCGGCGAGCTTTCGCAGGACGATGTGGTCTTGCGGGTGGGCGGCTGATGGGCGGAGGGGTCTGACTCCTTCCCCCTCCGCGGCCCGCCGGCGGAGGGGTGTTCATGACGGCCGGTTTCTGGATCCTCGCGGGTCTCGCGATTCAGGCCTCTCCGGGGTCCGACCCCGGCACGGTCCGGGGCGTGGTGCGCAACGCGGTGGATGGCAGGCCGCTCTCCAACGCGATCGTAACGCTCCTCGATGACGACCGGTCCACGATCACCGATCTCGATGGGATCTACACCTTCTACGGCGTGATCCCTGGCGAGCGGAAACTCCGTGCCTCGCGCCTCGACTTTCAGCCCCTGGAAGTCACGATCGACCTGCCGGAGAGTGGACGACTGAAGGTAGACTTCCTGCTCTCCCTCCGGCCGGTGGAACTGCCGGTCATGGAGGCTCGAGCCTCGCCTCGCATCGGGGTCGATTCTCTCTCGTACGAGCCTGAACCTGCACCCGTCGGCACGGCCGTGGTCCAGGTCCTCGACGCGACTCCGGGGGTGGCGGAGACGGGGATCGCAGCAGCCGCGAAGGTGATGCTGGGCCCGGATCCACCGGCTCCCGACAATGTCCTGTTCGTGCGCGGAGCGGGAGCTGCGCTCGACCTGATCCTGCTCGATGGTGCTCCCGTTCAGGCTCCTTTCCACCTCGGCGGTCTCCTGCAACCGAGCGTGGCACCGGGCGTGGTCCACGCCGTTCGACTGCAGGGAGGGGTCTCGCCCCGGTGGGATGGAGGTCTGTCCGATGTCCTGCTGCTCGAGAGTCGTCCCGGGAACGGTACCCCGGCCCGGGCGGCGCTCTATGTGGACAACGTCTCCGCAGGTGGCCAGGTCGAAGGGGGATCCCCCGGACGAGCCTCCTGGTTCGTCTCGGCCCGGGGTCTCCACGGTGCTGGCGCGGATCCGTTCGTGGAAGGGGGTATTCCCCAGGACTACGCCGACGGTCTCGTGCGCCTGGACGTGAATCTGTCGGACACGGATTCCGTCCTGGTGAGTGGATTCTGGAACCGCGAGACGGTTCGGCTGGCCATCGGAGATGCTCCGGACGACTCTCCATCGTGGGGCAATCGAGCCGGATCTCTGCGGTACCGGGGCGACCTGACCGTGGGGCGGACGCAGCTCGGATTCGCGTTCGGAGAATTCCAGACCCGCCTCCCGGTAGGACGTGAGACGCCCCTGACCGCAGACGGAATCACCCGACGCACCCGTATTACCGCCGACATCGCGAATTCGGTCGGTCTCGTGAGCGTCGGGTACGGCTTCCACGTTGACCGACTGGATCAGCGGACGGAATTTCGCGCCGCAGCTGTCGAACTGGAACCGGCGGTCGGATTCGAGGCCCGGCAGCGGGCGGAAGCGAACGCGCTGTCGGGATATGTGGAGGCCGGTGTTCCGATCGGTCGCGTGGCGCGCGTATCGGCCGGACTCAGGGCGACCACCTTCTCCGACGACCTGGGTCAGGGCCTCTCACCGAGGGTGCGGGCCGACCTCCTGCTTTCCCAGGAGCTGATGCTGACGCTCTCGGCGGGCCGGTACCGTCAGCTGCTCGTTTCGTCACGGGCGTCCGCTCCGGTGTCGGAGGATGATGACGCGACGAATGGAGCTCTCCCGATTCCCTCGTACGCAGGCGTCGCCGCCTCCAGATCGGATCATCTGCTGCTCGCCGTAACGCATGCCTCGCCGTCCGGCTCGGAAGTCCGGGTGGAGGGCTACTGGAAGAACATCGACGGACTCCCGGACCTGTACGGCAGCCGGCTGCGGTACGCTGGCCTGGACCTGTGGCTGCGCCAGAAGCTCGGGGCCTTCCACGTCTGGGGTTCCTATTCGCTCGGTTGGGGGTGGGCCGCGACGGACGGAGCGCCGGACACTGAATTGTATTCCGGCCGGCACCTGCTTCGCGGCGGGTTCACGAAGGGATTCAACGACGACGTGCGGCTCGACGCGGAGCTGTCGTACGGGCAGGGACTGGAATTCGGCGCGATTCCCCGTGTCGAGAGGACCGGGGCGTTCGCTCCGGTGTCGAGCGGGGGGGAGACGCCGGGTTCGGAACCGGGAACAGCCGGCCCTCCTGCCGGTGGATCCGGTGGTGTCGGGACCCCCGCCTTTGCAGTTCCCGCACCGGTTCCGACACCGGTCGCCGTGCGGTCCCCCGGGGGCTCATATCTGCGCCTGAACATCCAGGCGACGGCGCAGATTCGAACTCGCTTCTTCGGCCGTGACCAGGCGTTGTATCCGTATTTCCGGATCATCAACGCCCTGGATCGAAGTGACGCCCTCTTCTATCGCTCCGACGGCGATCCGGGTCTCGAGCCCCGGCCGGTGGGGTCGATTCCCATCCTGCCCGTGCTCGGAATCGAATGGCGGATCTGAACCGGGGCTAGAGCAGGCCCGAGAGGTCGGACCCCGGGGGCAGCTCCTCCGCGTTCTGATCCGGCCGGAACAGCCGGCCGCCGCCCGAGCCTCCGACCGTCAACCGGGCTCCATCCCTGGCGAGCCACGCACCCTCCCGCAGCCCTACCACCGGCTGCGGATTCTGGACGTGGAATTCCCGGATCCGGGTCTCACGGGTCTCTCCCATGTGCGTCGAGTCCGGGTCGGGGTCCAGGTAGTGGGGGTTGATGTTGAACGGGACGAGACCCAGTGCATCGAACGCGGGAGGATGGACGATCGGCATGTCGTTGGTGGTGCCGATGGTCGCGCCCGCGACATTCGAACCGGCGCTGGACCCCATGTACGGCATTCCGTTCGCGACCCGCTCGCGAATCGGATCGAGCAGCTGGCGTGCGTACAACTCCCGGAGAAGGAGAAAGGTGTTCCCGCCTCCTATGAAGATTCCTTCCGCCTCGCGCACGGCCTCGGCAGCATCGGGGAAAGAATGAATTCCCGCCGTTTCGAGGCCCGCGTCGGCCAGAGCCCTGGAGACGGCAGCGGTGTACTCCTCGTGGGGCATGCCTCCCGGGCTCGCATAGGGAACGAAGAGGATCCGGTCGCGACCGGCGAAATGGTCTGCGATCACCGGTCGACAGTACTCGAGGAAACCACTGCCGTGGACGGTGGAGGTGCTCAGCAGCAGAAGTCTCTGCGGATCGTGCATCGGAATCTCTCCTCCCTGTGGATCCGGCCATTCGGCCGTGAGGTGCCTCTCGACCCGGCGGAACAGGCGACCAGCGTCCCAACCTCGCGCACCGATTCCCGGGCCGAAAGTGCGTCCCGGCTTGCGGTCGATCCGCTGCCCCGGTCTGTTTGACCGCCATGCAGGAGATGGCGATTCAACCTCACGATGCCACGGAGCTGGCGGCGGCCTTTCTTCAGGCGGCGATCACCGTCGGTCTGGTGACGGTCTGTATCTACCTCTATGCACGATACCACAAGGCCTACTTCGCCCTCTGGGCCCTGGCGTGGGCCCTGTACGCGCTCCGACTGGGCGCGATCATCAGCTTCCTGATCACCGAGCGATGGGGCTGGCTCTACTGGCACCAGGTCACGACCGGGTGGACAGCCCTCGCCTTCCTGTGGGCCGCACTGGTGTTCAGCGAGCAGCTTCGCTGGCGGAACCGATACTGGATTCTCGTCTTGTTTCCGCCGCTCTGGTCGTACGTGGCCATCTACCGTCTCGACAACTTCCTTCTCGCCGCCCTGCCTGCCGTTGTCTTCCTGAGCGTCGCCACCTTCTTCACCGGCATCGCGTTGTGGCGGCATCATCGACGGCTCGGCTCGCTTCCCGCTGCCCTGACGGCGGTGGCGTTCTTCCTGTGGAGTCTTCACCACCTCGACTATCCGTTCCTTCGTGAGCGCGGCGCATGGAATCCATGGGGCTACTATCTCGA
>CBDTXM010000181.1:0-4195 GCA_965364445.1 uncultured bacterium
GATCCAGGGAGCGTTGGTGGTCGTCGGCAGTTCCCGGGACCCGTTCGCGGTTCTCGACACCCCGTTTCTGATCGCCCTCGGGCATCAGGTGGGTGCGGCAATGGCAAACGCGGATTTGTACCGGCGGTTGCAGGAGCGCAAGGCGGAGCTCGAGCGGCTCGCGGACCGCATGGTGCACCAGCAGGAGGAGGAGCGCCGCCGGCTGTCACGCGAGTTGCACGACGAGAGCGCCCAGGTGTTCGCCGCAGTGAAGTTGCAGCTGGGGATGGCGCGAGAATCTGCCGGATCCGACGCGAGGCCGGTCCTGGATCGGGCCATGGAACTGGTCGGCTCGGGGATTCGCAGCATCCGGGCCGTCGCGCGCGATCTCAGGCCCTCGCTCCTGGATGACCTGGGTCTTCTTCCGGCACTCCGTGCACTGGCAGGAGACTTCAAGGGCAAGTCCGGACTCGCCGTATCGGTCGAGGCGCCTGAGGCCATACCGCGACTCTCGTCGGCCGCAGAACTGGCACTGTTCCGAGCCCTGCAGGAAGGGCTTTCGAACGTCGCCAGGCACGCTGACGCCAGCTCGGTCGAGGTTCGCATGGAGCTCGATGGAGAGTTCCTGACGTTGAGTGTTTCCGACGATGGTCGGGGGCCGCCGGAGCAGGATTTCGAGACCATCGCCGCCGGACGAATGGGACTGGCCGGAATGCGGGAGCGGGCACTCGCCCTGGGAGGCGCGGTGGATCTCGACTCGCGAGATGGAGGTGGTACGGTGCTGCGGGTTCGGCTGCCCGTGGAGCGAAGCGAAAGGAACGTGTCCGATGACTGATGCACCGATCCGGATTCTGATCGCTGACGATCACGCACTGGTACGAGAAGGCATTCGCCGGGTGCTCGATGAGGATCCCGGATTTGATGTCGTCGCGGAGGCCTCCGACGGACGGCAGGCGCTCGAGCGAATCGCGGAGACCAACCCCGACGTGGCGATTCTCGACATCTCCATGCCCGAGCTCTCGGGGCTCGACGTGGCGCGGCAGCTGCGGGAGGAGCGGCCCGCGCTGAAGGTCCTGATCCTCAGCATGCACGACGAGTCCGAATACGTGATGCGAGCCGTACATGCCGGGGCCGCCGGGTATCTACTCAAGGACGACGCCGGGCCCGCGCTGCTCCGCCAGGCGGTTCGTGCGGTGCACGCGGGGGATTCCTACTTCAGCCCGGCGGTCGCCGCCCGACTCACCGATGCGCTGCGTGGCGGGTCCTCAGGCTCCGCCGATCCCCTGGAGCGACTCACCGGTAGGGAGCTGGAAGTGCTGCGCCTCGTAGCCGCCGGCCAGAGCAACAAGCAGATCGCCGCGGAGCTCGGGATCAGCAGGCGCACCGTCGAGAGCCACCGCGAGAGCATGATGCGGAAGATCGAGATCCGTACCGTGGCCGGGTTGACCCGCTTCGCCCTCGAGAATGGACTGCTGGACGACATCGACTGATCCCGTCCGTACATGTACGGACCGGGCTTCGGTACATTTCCGAATATTCCGGGTCATCGCCCACCTGTAGAATCTTCCCACGCTCTCCTTCAACCCGGCGGGGCACTCCCGAGGGGGCGCCCCGCCGGAGCTTTTTTCACCTTTCAGGCGATTCATGGAGGACACCGTGCTCGCACCACCAGATGCGATGCGCGCGCCGGTCCGAATGAGGCTCGTCAGGATTGCTGCCCCCTTCGCCGTCGCGCTTCTCACATTCGCTTTGCCGCTATCCGCATCCTCAACTCATGCGTACTCCTACGGAGAATTTTCGCCGCAGGTCGTTCCCCAGGAGGTTCCCGACTCCGCGCGCGCGGACACGCTGAAGCTCAAGCCTGTCATTCTCGATCCGATCAACGTGACGGCGACGCGGAACCCGCAAAGCACGTTCGAGACGGCCGCGCCGGTGACGGTCGTGGACACTCTCGAGCTGAGGGAACGCAGGCCGAACAACGCGGCGGATGTAATGCTCGACAAGCCGGGCGTCGACATCGTCGGTGTCGGAGCGAATCAGCAGCGGCCCCAGATTCGGGGCCAGCGCGGTCAGCGGATCCTGATTCTCGAAGATGGCATGCGGGTAAACAACGCCCGACGAGACGCCGATTTCGGCGAGATTCCGGCACTCGCGGACATCTCCACCACCGACCGGATCGAAGTCGTCCGGGGCCCCGCCTCCGTTCTGTACGGCTCGGACGCGATCGGGGGCGTCGTCAACATTCTGGGAGATGAGGCCCCTCCACTCGTCGCCGGCGACTCGTATCGCGGCAATCTCTCGCTGTCGTGGCGCGACGCGGGGGATCAGATCTGGCCGAGTGGCAACGTGTTCGGCCGGGCGGGCCGCTTCGGATATGGCGTTTCGGCGTCGTACAAGAACACGAAGGAGTTCCAGGCTCCGAGCGGCACGTTCGGCGACGTGCAGTTCGATGACGACGTCACCGTCAACGATACGGGCCTGAGAGACGAATCCTACGGTCTGTACCTGGACTACGCGTTCGACGAACGGCAGAAGATCATCGCCAAGGCAGACTTCTACCGCGCCTTCGATGCCGGCTTTGGATTCGTCTCGCCCGAGAACCTTCCGCCCGAGCGGGGAGACGGAGTGGTGCGTCTCCGGTATCCGGAGCAGAGTGTGAACCGATTCGCACTCACCTACCGGGGCCTGGAGCTGAGCACGCCCATCTTCGATCGTGCGCAGGTCACGGCGACCTACTCCGACAACGAGCGCGAGTTCACCCAGGATATCGGGATTCCGAATTTTGCCGGCCCCGGTACCGAACTCCTGATCGGGATCGAGAACTTCACCGACATCGAGACCTTCGGAACACGAGCCGAGGCCTCGAAGGAGATCGGCCGTCATCTGCTCACGTATGGGGGCGAGTACTACCGCGAAGACTCGTTCAACAGCGACTTCCGGACCACCATCACCGATTTCTCGGGTCTCGGACCTCCGTTCCCACCGTTCCCGATCACCAGCGAGGACAGCACGACGAAGACGCCGAACACCGTCTACGAGAAGGGTGGCGCGTTCGCGCAGATCGACCTTCAACTCGGAGACCGGCTGGGCGTGATCGTGGGCGGACGCTACCAGAGGGACAAGGCGACGCCGAAGCCCACAAACAATCGTCCGGGCGAGCTGCCGGCGTCCGTTGACAACGATCAGTTCGTGGGTGCCGTGAATCTGCTCTTCGAAGCCCTGCCGAACCTCAACCTGGTCGGCACCGTGGGGACCGCGTTCCGATCGCCGAACGTCACCGAGTTGTTCTTCGAAGGGGAGACGCCGGATGCGTCCGCGTACCTGGTTCCGAATCCAAACCTCGGGCCGGAGACGAGCTTCAACTTCGATCTCGGCTTCAAGTACCGCAGATCGAACGTCGTGGTCGAGGCGCTCTACTTCCAGACGGAGCTGCGCGACGAGATCCTGATCTCACAGATTCCGGACAGCACGGTGCAGGTGGGTCAGCGACCGCTCCCCGCGTACAGCTACTTCAATCTGCCCAAGTCCCGTGTGAACGGCGTCGAGCTGCTGGCCGAATGGCAGCCGGTGGCCGGTTTCACGATCGGGGGGACGTACACGTTCCTCGATGGTAAGGACCTGACGGAAGGCGCCGATCCGGACGGACCGAAACCCACGTCCGGCACCTATTCCAATCGGATAACCGGGGAGTTGGCGTATCGGCAGCCGAACGGTCGATTCTGGGCCGCCTACCAGATTCGTCACAACGGTGCACAGGACAATGCGGGGTTCGAGGCCAACGGCACGGACGTGGATGTGAACTGCGGTCCGTTGGATACGGGGCAGAATGGTTCCCTCTGCATGATCCCATCGTTTACCGTCATGCACATTCGTGGCGGCGTCCGACTGTTCAATTATGGAAGCTCCACTCACAGTCTCATGCTGGGGGTGGAGAACCTGACCAACGAGCTCTATTCAGAGTTCGCCAACGCCTCCTTCTTCCGTCCCAACCCGAAGCGGACCTTCGTGGTGAGCTGGGTGACGAGCTTCTGAACTTTTCGCGGCGGGCCGCAGGGCGTTACGACGCTTTGCGGTCCGCCGAATCCAGCGCTGCATCGCGGCCCCGCATTCCTTTCGGCCAGCTCGCCGATTGACGCTCGACCACCCGCCCCGGTAGAGTGCTTCGACGCACCGTTCGAATGCTTCCAACACCGACCACCGCGGCCACATCGCCTCG
>CBDTXM010000182.1:0-4184 GCA_965364445.1 uncultured bacterium
CGAAGATTGGTGTCCCGGTCGTACAGCTGGCTCTCGGCGAGCCCCGGCTCGAGCCACTTCGCCGTGCTGGGCAGGAGCTGGGTGTATCCGATCGCACCGAGCGGACTGACGGCACGCTGCCGGAAGCCCGACTCGTGCCGGACGAGCCTGAATCCGAGTTCCGGCTCCAGGCCTTCCGCGACCGCTGCCCTCTGAATGGCCGAAGCCAGATCTGCCGGAATACCATAGGCTTCCGACCAGGTGAGGATCATTTGAGTGCGCGTGAGTTCGTGCTGAACCGCAGCAAGCTCGCTTTCGAGTTCGAGGGCCCGTTGTGCCGACTGCGCACGCTCCAGGTCGATCGCCTCGACCGTAGAGGTCATGGAGGCCGTCCACGCGATCGTGACGGCAAGTGCGACGGAGGCAAACAGGCAAACCGCAACCAGGCGAAGACGCGACATTCGCCCGATGGCTGGCTTCACGTTCCCATTCTTCTCGTTCATGATCCAGAACCTCGCTCGGACTTCAAGAATGTTCAGGGCACCAGAACGCTCGGCAGGGTCCGATCCTCACCGGCGCCAGGATCCGCTTCGGCCGCCGTCCTTCTCGAGCAGCCGGATCGCCTCGAGCTCCATCGCCCGATCGCGGCCCTTGCACATGTCGTACACCGCCAGCAACCCTGCGCTGACTGCGCAGAGTGCTTCCATCTCGATCCCGGTCCGCGCTTCGGTCCGGGTCTCCACCCGGATCCGCAGGGCGGGAGGATCCTCCTCCACCTCTATGTCCACCGTCACGCCGTGCAGCGGGAGCGGGTGGCAGAGCGGAACCAGGTCCGCCGTGCGCTTCGCTCCTCCGATCGCAGCGATCCGTGCTACCGCCAGCACGTCGCCCTTCGGTACCTCGCGATCCCGGATCGCGCGAAGCGTGTCCGCGCTCATCCGGATCCTGCCCTCGGCCACTGCCCGTCTCGCGGTCACGGCCTTGCCGCCGACATCGACCATTCGGGCACGGCCGGCTTCATCCAGGTGCGAAAACCGATCGATCTCGTTCACGAGGCGCCAGTTACCCCCCGGTCCGCGGACCCGTTCCGATTGGCCGTCCCGGCAGGGCGCAACTCCCGAGCCAGACCGGCGAGCAGAACCGCCGTTATCGCCTGTGGATTCCCATTTCCGAGCGCCGCATCTCGAGCCCGATCCACGTGAGAAAGCGCTGAAATCCAGCGTTCCGGGGGAATGCGAGTCGCGCCCTGGATCTCCGAGGCCAGTCCGGCATCGGCTGCGAATCCGGGCTCGTCAGCCGCGAGAGTGATGCAGTCGCGCAACACCGATTCGAGCGCGTCGAGGACGTCGGCAAACCCACCGCGCCCTCCGGAAGGAGCGAGCGCAGCAGCGATCGACCACCGGTCGCTCCTTCGCGGAGACAGGGCTCCCCGGACCATCTGAAGGGCGGGCGCACGCAGATCCTCTGCTGAATGGACAAGCTTGAGGGCTCGACCAATCCGGCCGTCGGCCCTTCGAGACAGCTCGCTCGCACGGCCACGCTCGACACCGGCCTCACGTACCAGGAATTGTTCGATATTCTCGGGCTCCACCGACGGCACGCGCACGGCCAGGACGCGAGAGCGAATCGTCGGAAGGAGTAACCCGGGCCGGCTCGACGTCAGCACGAACACGGTGTCGGTAGGTGGTTCTTCGAGGAGCTTCAGAAAGGCGTTCGCTGCTTCGGGGCTCGAGGCCTGCGGGACCATGCGCTCCGCGTCACCGACGATGAACACCGCCCCGCGGCCCATGGCCGGTCTGCGTGAAGCGCGTTCCCGGATCTCGTCCACGATCTGCAGGTAGATGGCCGCCGATCCGGTCTCTTCGGGCTCGAAGAGCGGACTCTCCCGCCGAGCCGCCAGCGCTTCACCCCGTGCCGCTTCCAGAAGTTCGCGTCGCTTCTGCGGCCCCGAGGCGCGCTTTGGCGCCGGAAGTGGAAAGAACCAGTGGATATCCGGGTGCTGAAGCTCACTCGCGAGGCGGCACGAGCGGCACCCGCCGCAGGGGCGACCGGATTCCTCGGTCTCGCACAGCAGCATCGCTCCGATCCACTGGCCGAGCCGCTGCTTCCCGATGCCCGGCGGGCCAGTGAGAAGAATCGACTGGGGCAGGCGGCGCAGCGCCGCACTCTCGGAGAGGCGTCGGCGCAGGTCCTCCATGCCGTACAAAGCCGGCAGGCTCACGATCGCCCACGCAGCCAGCGAACCGGATCCACCTGCCGCGGGTCGCCGCGGGAATCCGGTTCGTAGATCTGAAACTCGATGTGCGTGCCTTCGGGTGACTCCTCGTCGCCACCCACATGTCCGATGACCGTTCCGGAGGATACACGATCCCCGACGCCCACCCGGACGTCCTGAAGATAGAGGTACCCTGACCAGTAGCCGCCCCCGTGGTCGATGATCACGGTCTGGCCCAGCAGGCCCCTCGATCCGGCCCACGCGATCTCGCCGGACTCGACAGCTCGAACCGGGGTTCCGCGAGGCGCCCCTATTCCAAGGCCCTTCCAGCTGTCGGCCACGTCGGGTCGGCTCTGGCCGAATCGGTAGATCACGGTGCCGTCTACGGGCCAGTTGAGCTGTCCCAGGTCCGAGGTTCGCAGCGACGAACTGCGCGTGGTTCCCGCCAGTCGCTCCGCCTCCCGCCTGGCTCGATCGAGCTCGGCCAACAGGTCGCCGAGTCGCCTCTCCTCGGTCTCGAGGGCGGACAGTCGAGTCTCGGTCTGTGAGACCCGGGCCTGCACGTTGCTCAACCGGCGCTGCCGCTGGCGTTCCAGGCGCTCCAGGTCACCGATCTCACGTTCCTTCTCCATGCGGAGCGCACTGAGTCTCGCATACTCGCTCGCCAGCTGATCCCTCTGTTCGGAGAGTTTCTCTTCGAGCTCGCGTACCTGTCCGACCAGCAAGCGGTCATACCTGGCCACGAGATGGAGATACTTGTAGCGGCTGAGCAGGTCTCCGAAGGAGCGGGCCTCGAGAAGTACCTGATAGGCGTGCAACTGCCCGCGCTGGTAGATCTCGCGGAGCCGCTCGCGGAGCTCCGTCCGTCGCAACTCGAGTTCATCACGGGTGAGGAGCATCTCCCGCGTCGTCAGATCGACCTGCTCTCCGTAGGCTGCGATCTGCACGTCCAGCTCGCTCAGCAGACTGGAGGTCGAGCCGATCCTCGCCTCAATGTTCCGGATCTCCTGGGAGACGTTGTGCACCTGACCCCGAAGCTGGCTCGCCTCGTTCGTGAGCTGCTGTCGTTCTCGCCGGATCTGCTCGAGACGCTGCTGGCTTTCCCTGATCCTGTCGCGGATCTCGTCCTGTCCGTGCGCCGGTCGCACCAGCGCCAGCAGCAGGAATGCGGCAAGAATCAGGATTGAGGGACCGTCGAATCCACGAGACACCCGGTGCAACCGCACCATCGTCAGAGCGCCTCGATCCTGCTGATCTCCTTCCGCACGCCCCTCCCGGCGGCCAACACGCCGAGAGCAGCAGCCAGGATCAGCCCCAGTGCCACCCAGAGGTCCGGGAGCCACTGCAGCTCAAGCAGCGATCGATTCACGGACCACCAGGCGAGCCAGGTGAGGCCGAGAGCCAGTACTCCGCCCAGAATGCCCGTGAGCAGTCCTTCGATCAGGAACGGACGTCGGATGAAGGAGTCGGTGGCGCCGACGGTCTGCATGATCGAGATCTCGCGACTGCGCGCGAGCACAGCCATCCGAACGGCGGTTCCGATCAACAGGATGGAGCCCAGCGCGAAGGCGCTTCCCAGGGCCAGCGCAGCGCCGCCGGCGATCCGTCGCAGGGCGTATACCTTGTCCACCCATTCCCTGCCGTAACGGACCTCTTCCACGAAATCGTAGCCGCGGAGTCTCTCGGCCACCCGCTCCACATCTTCCGGCTTCCGCGATCCCTCGCGCAGTCGCAGTTCGAAGGATGCAGGCAGCGGATTCACCTCGAGATCGGAGAAGACGTCAGAGAATTCCGTCAGCTCACGGGAAGCGTCGTACAGGGCCTCGACCTTGGAGACGTAACGCACCTCTTCGATCTCCGGGAAGCCTTCGATTTCGGATCGGGCGATGGTCACGACTTCCTCAGGCGTTCCCTCCTCGAGGTACGCGACTACTTCTACCCGAGATTCGACATCCGTGAGCGCCTCGTCGATGTTGTGTGCCGTCAGGGC
>CBDTXM010000183.1:0-4131 GCA_965364445.1 uncultured bacterium
ACGGTCGGCGCGACGTCGATCACGTGACTGAACTGCGTGCGGAGCTCGCCCTTCGTCCGGATTCCCGCGGGCCAGTGCACCGCCATGCCGACCTTCGTGCCCCCGTGATCCGATGCGACCTGCTTCGTCCACTCGTAGGGCGTGTCGAACGCGACGGCCCAGCCGGCGGCCATGTGCGGATAGGTCTGCGGTCCCCCCCACAGGTCGATCTTCTCGAGCATGTCGGGGACCGTCTCCTGCACGTTGTTGAAGTAGGTCATCTCGCTGAACATCCCGTTGCGGCCGCCCTCGGCGCTCGTGCCGTTGTCGCCGTAGACGAGGAAGACCAGGGTGTTGTCCAGCTGTCCGGTGGCCTCGATCGCATCGATGACGCGCCCGATCTCGTAGTCCGCCATCGCGACGTAGGCGGCGAACACCTCGACCTGGCGGCCGAACAGGCGCTTCTCGTCGCCCGACAGCTCGTCCCAGTCCGGGATCAGGTCAGGCTTCGGGGCGAGTGGCGTGCCCTCCGGCACCACGCCGAGCTCGATCTGTCGAGCCAGGATCTCGTCGCGCAGCGCGTCCCAGCCCCCGTCGAATTTCCCGCGGTACTTCTCGATCCACTCCTTCGGGACGTGGTGCGGCGCGTGCGTCGCCCCCGGCGCGTAGTAGATGAAGAACGGGCGATCGGGGGTGAGCGCCTTCTGGTAGCGGATCCAGGCCACCGTCTGGTCGGTCATGTCGGTGAGAAAGTGGTAGTCCGGGTCGTCCGGCAGCTCGACCGGGTGCACGCCGTCGTAAATGAACGGCGCCCACTGGTTCGTCTCTCCGCCGAGGAACCCGTAGAACTTGTCGAACCCCTGGAAGGTGGGCCATCGGGCGAGGGGTCCGGAAACGCTGGCCTCCCAGGCCGCCAGCTCGTGCCACTTGCCGAACGCGGCCGTGCTGTAGCCGTTCAGGCGCAGCATCTCGGCCAGCGGAGCGACGTTGTCCGGGATCTGCCCCGTATTCCCCGGAAACGCCGTGGCGTTCTCGATGATCCCGCCCATGTTGTTGACGTGGTGGTTGCGCCCGCTCTTGATCGCCGCCCGGGTCGGGGAGCAGACGGCGGTCGTGTGAAAGTTGTTGTAGTGCAGACCTTCGTCCGCCAGGCGATCGAAGGTGGGCGTGGGGACCGGCCCCCCGAAGGTGCTCGTCCCCGCGAAACCCAGGTCGTCCACCAGCACCACCAGCACGTTCGGCGCGTCCTCGGGCGCGGTGACCTCGAAGTGAGGCGGCGGCGTCGCGTTCCGCACGTCGAGCTCCGTGTAGACCGGAGGCGGCGGCGCGGGAATCGGAAGAGACGTTCGGTCCAGCGTTCCCGCACCCCGGGAGTCGGGGCTGTCCTGCTGGTCAGCCGCTGGAGAGCCGCATGCGATCCCCAGAACTCCAACGGCCAGAAGTGTTCTTCGATAGTTCATGGAATCGACTCTCTTGAGGGGGACTCGCGTACCGGTTCATCTCTCGTCCGTTTGTCGATCGCGTCGGTCAGGGCCTCGAGCAGCACTGTCCGATCTACCGGTTTCGTCAGAAAGGCGGTCACGCCTACCGCATGGGCTCTGTCCTGCGCCTCGGCCGACGGGTAACTCGTGAGCACGATGACCGGGATGCGTGGCCTGCGCACAGCCAGCCGTTCCAGCACTTCGAAACCGTTGAGACCCGGCATACGCAGATCCAGGATCACGCAGTCGGGCGGAGCGGAGTCCAGCGAGTCGAGGAATTGCTGGCCGGACGGGTACTGCCTCGGCACGTAGTCCGCCGAGCGAAGCAACCTCGCCAGGCTCGAGCGAACCGACGGCTGGTCATCTACGACCGCGACCACGGCCCGTGCCCCGTCTTCCATCCGACACCTCCGAGTGGGGCTGCTTCCGTGCTGATTCGGGAGGACCGGCCCGAACGCGCGGGCACCCGGCACAACATTGCGCCTTCCGGGGAGCGGATTGAATAGGACAAATGTCCTAGTCCGAGGAGGATCCTCCGATGGGCAGGGAGACGTGCATTGACGTGCCGAGCCCGCCCGGCCCGCGTTCCGACCAGATACGTCCGCCGTGCATGTCGACGAGCGTTCGGCTCACGGCGAGCCCGAGGCCCGAGCCATCGTCCTTCGTGGTGATGAACGGCTCGAAGACCTGTTCGCGGTCGCTGTCCGGTATGCCGGGCCCACGGTCGGACACGGTCAGTTCGACACGGCCGTCTCTCGAGCCGGTGGTCACGGTCACGATGCGCTCGGAGGGCGGGACCTCGGCCATGGCCTCGGCAGAATTGCGCACGAGGTTGAGCAGGATGAGGCTGAGCAGAACCCGGTCGCCCCGGACGCGGGGTATGGAATCCACCAGATCGGTGTGATGGCGGACTTGCTTGCGGGAAAGCTCACCGTGCGCGAGTTCGAGCACCTCGCCCGTCAGGTCGTTGAGGTCGACGAGATCCGATCGGTTCTCTCCGCGCTTCAGAAGCCGGGCGAAGCTGGAGACGACCTCAAATGCGTGCCGGTCCTGCTCCGCGATGTCCTGCAGCGCGCCCCTCACTTCTTCGAGATTCGGAACGTCCCGGTCGAGGAAGCTGAGCGCCGCTTCCGCGTTGTTGAGTATCGCGTTCAGCGGTTGACTCAGCTCGTGCGCCACACCGCCCGACATCTCGGTAAGCATGTGCTGCCGCGAAAGATGCACCACCTCTGCGTCCCGGACTTCCACTTCGTGCTCGAGGATGGGCAACTGTATCGCGCTGTGCACGAGCTCGAGCGCCATTCCCCCGACGATGAACACGAAGGCAACGCTGATGAAGTACGGCGAGCGCAGCATGCCCAGGTCGACCAGCGCGGACTGCAGCAGGGCGAGGGCCAGACTCACGAACAGGCAGGTTGCCACGATGGCGGCCCGCCTGAAATGGTCCCGTCTCCAGAGGGCCAACGTGGCGTCGGCGACGAACAGGAGAGTCAGGAACACACCGGCGTAGCCGATCCATGCTCCGGGGTGCGTGACGCCTTGAACCACGGTGAATTCCGTCCCACCGAACCACGACACCCGGTCCAGGCGGGTGATGGGATCGTACAGGCGGCTCTGCGGCTCGAGATAGTTGATCAGGAGCGCGACCCCCCAGACGAGGTTCCCAAGCACCGCGAGCCAAGGTCGGCCCACACGAAACAGGGCGCGGACGAACCAGGGGATGGAAAGAACGAGGACGCTTACCGGGATGTGAGCAGCCCGAATCAGCGAGGCGTATCCGTCGATGGTGCGCGAGCCCGCCAGCAGCAGTTCGAATACCCCCGTTCCCGCCGCGGCCAGCGCAATCAAAGCGAAGAGGAGGTGTCCTCTAGCGGGAAGAACGCTTCCCCGGGTAGCCAGAACGGCGTTGATGGCGGCGAGGGACAGGAGACTGCCTCCCGCGAGCCCGTAGACGAAGTGCAACCAATTGATCGGATACATGGGCAACGGCGAGCTCCGCGGTCTGAGGCCGACCCGACCCGCCCAAGTTACCGGCGGTCAACACACTCGACCAGCACGAAGTGCCGGCCGAGGCACCGATAGGACATTTGTCCTATTCACAGCACTTCGCGTTCGGCCGATCATCCAGCAATCGCGAATTCCCGTCCTGCACCGACGGCACTGGATCCTTATCGGAGGCTCCGATGAATGTCATTCGCAAGCTGTGCTCGATCGCGGCATTCGGCGCCGTTTCCGTGGTCGCGGCCGTCCCTGCACTGGCCCAGCAGGGCGACGTCAAGCCCGGCGCGCCCGGCGCGACGACCACGATCGACGGCAAGCAGCTGCCCCCCCCGACCCCCGAGTTCGGCGGTGTGATCAAGCAGGAGGCGCTGCAGTCGACCCCCTGGTGGGCCCCGCGCGTAGTACCGCCGGAGGGGGCCCCGAACGTCCTGCTCATCATGACCGACGATTCGGGGTTCGGAGTCCCGAGCACCTTCGGCGGAGTGATTCCCACGCCCACGATGGACCGCATCGCCCAGAGCGGTCTGCGGTACAACAACATCCACTCCACCGCGCTCTGCTCGCCGACCCGGGCGGCGCTGATCACCGGCCGCAACCACCACTCGGTGGGCTTCGGCGTGATCTCGGAGCAATCCACCGGATTCCCCGGCTACAACAGCATCATTCCCGA
>CBDTXM010000184.1:0-4076 GCA_965364445.1 uncultured bacterium
CTGAAGGGGTTCTGCCGCCGGGTTCATGAGACGGCGAAACGCGGCGACCGCATTGCGGCCGCGTTCGGCGCATCTCGCCCGGTCGGCCTCGCCGAACCGGGTTTTTTGTCGTCGCGAACCGGCGTTGGACCGTGCCGACTCGCGGCCGATTCGAACGGTCCTGGAAGAGGTGATGTGAGCCAGGAAGACCTGCGCGTAAACGAGAGGATCCGGATCAGCCCCGTTCGGCTGATCGACGAGGAAGGCGAACAGGTAGGGATCGTGCCGACTGACGAGGCGCGATCGATGGCCGAGGAGAGGGGGCTGGACCTTGTAGAAGTCGCCCCGAACTCCCGTCCTCCGGTCTGCCGGATCATGGACTACGGGAAGTACAAGTACGAGGCGGCGCGAAAGGCGCGTGAGGCCAAGAAGAAGCAGCACACGGTCACCGTCAAGGAAATCAAGATGCGGCCGAAGATCGAGGAGCACGACTTCGGCTTCAAGCTTCGCCACGCGCGGCGATTCCTGGAGGAAGGAGACAAGGTCAAGTTCACCCTGCGTTTCCGGGGTCGGGAGATGACGCACCCGGAGCTGGGAGAGCGAGTGCTCGTCCGCGTGAAGGAGGAATTGGACGAGCTGGCCACGGTGGAATCCGACATGAGGATGGAGGGCCGCCAGATGACGATGCTGATGGCGCCCCGGAGTACGTAATCGAGAGGACTCAGATATGCCGAAGCAGAAGACGAACCGGTCGGCCGCCAAGCGATTCAGCAAGACGGGCGGGGGCCGATACAAGAGGAACAAGGCGTATCACAGCCATATCCTCACCAAGAAGAGCCCGAAGCGGAAGCGGAACCTGCGCAAGTCGACGCTGGTCTCGAAGGCCGACGTCAAGCGGGTGAAACGACTTCTCGGCGGAGGGTGACCGTCGTATTCAACGAGGTGCGCCGGCTCTGCTCGAGACGGTGGCCGGGAACGTAACGCGCCAGGGGTCGGATTGAGTCTTCCGGCCTCGTTGAGCGCTCCAGGAAAGAGAGTACAACGATGCCGCGAGCAACGAGCAGCGTCGCTCGAAACAAGCGCAAGAAGAAGATCCTGAAGGAGGCGCGCGGCCAGTTCGGCGCGCGCTCGAAGCTGTACCGCACTGCCAAGAACGCGGTGGAACGCGGGTGGGCCTATTCCTACCGTGATCGCCGGCGCAAGAAGCGCGACTTCCGTCGCCTCTGGATCGCGCGGATCAACGCGGGTGCTCGGCAGCACGACCTGTCCTACTCCCGCTTCATCAGCGGACTCCGCAAGGCGGGGGTCGAGTTGAACCGAAAGGTCCTCGCGGACCTGGCGATCCGGGAACCCGAGGCGTTCGCCGAGCTGGCCCGGATCGCCCGGGAGCACGGAAACTGAGTCGAGCCTGACGGCGCGCGTGGCGAACGAAGGGCCGGCCCTGCGAGAACGCCTCGAGGACATTCGGCGCCGTGGCATCGCGGCCCTGGAGTCCGCCGAGGACTCCGAGGCTCTCGAGGCCGCGCGGGTCGAGTTTCTCGGGCGCAGTGGGCTCGTTTCGCAGGCGATGTCGGAACTGAAGGCACTCCCGGCGGAGGAAAAGCCCGCTACGGGTCAGGCGGGGAATCAGGTCAAGACCGCACTCGAGGCGCTCCTGAAGGCCCGGCTGGCGGCACTCGACGCAGCCGAGTCCGGCGACGCCTCAGGAGCCGGCGATCTGACACTTCCGGGCCGCAGGTCTTGGCAGGGAAGCGTGCATCCCGTCACTCGCGTCATCGACGAGATCTGCGAGATTTTCCGTGAGATCGGATTCACCATTGCCACGGGCCCCGAGGTCGAATCCGACTGGCACAACTTCACCGCGCTGAACATTCCGCTGGACCATCCGGCGGCCGACATGCACGATACATTCTATCTGGATTCTGGCGTGCTCCTGCGCACGCATACGTCGCCCGTCCAGGCGCGAACCATGTTGGAGCACGATCCCCCGGTGCGGGTTCTCGCACCGGGGCTGGTGTTTCGCCGCGACCCCTGGGATGCATCCCACGCTCCCGCCTTCGAGCAGATCGAAGGGCTCGCGGTCGACGAGGGAATCGACTTCGTGGAATTCCGCGCCGCCATCGATTTCTTCGTGCACCGCTTCTTCGGCACGGGAACACGCACCCGGTTCCGGCCGTCGTATTTTCCGTTCACCGAACCCTCGGCCGAAGTGGACGTGACCTGCTTCCTGTGTGAGGGTTCGGGCTGTTCCACGTGCAAGGGTACGGGCTGGGTCGAGATCATGGGCAGCGGCATGGTGAATCCGGCCGTGTTCGATGCCGTGGGATACGACTCCGAGCGATACACGGGGTACGCGTTCGGGATGGGGCCTGCGCGGATCGCGATGCTGAGATACCGAATCCCGGACATTCGGCTTCTCTACGAGGGGGATGCCGCGTTCCTGGAGCAGTTCTCCTGATGGATATCTCGGTCAATTGGCTCCGGGCCCTGGTGCCCGGGCTCGAGGGAACGCCCCGGGAGATCGCCGATCGAATCAGCCTCGGAGCCATGCCGGTCGACCGCGTGATCCCCGTCGGAGATGAGTTGGCCGGGATCGTGATCGCGCGAGTCGTTGAAGCTCGGCGACACCCCGATGCCGATCGTCTGACGCTTTGCAGGGTGGACGCCGGGACGGGCGAGCTGATCGACGTGGTATGTGGAGCCCCGAACGTCGAAGTGGGCGCGCTCTACCCGTACGTGGCCCCGGGTCGGGAGCTCCCGGGTGGGTTCCGGATCGAGTCCCGAAAGATCCGGGGCGAGATGAGCCACGGTATGCTCTGCTCCGAGAAGGAATTGGAGCTGGGCCGGGATGCCGGCGGAATCCTGAAGCTGGAAGGGGACTTCGAGCCGGGAACCGACTTCGCCGAAGCCATGTCGCTACCCGACGCGCGGCTCGAGCTCGATCTCACGCCCAACCGGATCGACCTGGCCTGTCACGCCGGTGTGGCGCGCGAGCTGGTTCCAGAGGGTGGAGCGGGTGTCGTTCTGACCGCGTTTCACGGTCCTGCCTGGGAGCCCGCCTGGGCCGACGGCGAGACCGAGGCCGAGTCGAGTGGCGTTCGGATTCGGATCGCGGACCCGAACCGTTGCTACCGGTACCTTGGCGCGATCGTCCGCGGCGTTCGTGTGGGGCCCTCACCGGCGTGGCTCCAGGCCCGTCTTCTCGGTGCAGGTGCGCGACCGATCAACAACGTGGTGGATGCCACGAACTTCATCCTGCTCGAATCCAACCAGCCGCTTCACGCTTTCGATCTCGAGAAGCTGGCAGGGCGGGAAGTCGGGGTCCGCGCGGCTCGCGAGGGAGAGAGGCTCCGTACGCTGGACGGTACGGAACATAAGCTGACTGCGGTCTCGACCGTGATATCTGACGAAGACCGTGCGATCGCGCTTGCCGGCGTGATGGGAGGCGAGGAGAGCGAGGTCTCGGCAGAGACGGTCGACCTGCTCATCGAGTGTGCCGCCTTCGATCCAGCACATACGCGACACACGGCGGCAGAGGCAGGCCTCGCGACGGACGCATCCTATCGGTTCGAGCGGGGAATCGATGAAGCGGGGCTGGAGACGGCACTCACACGCTGCGTTCACCTGATTCTGGCGATCGCCGGAGGCGAAGCGGACCCGACAGGAATCCGCGTCGGCGGGCCTGCGCCGGTCTCTGCCGTGGCCTCTGTGAGACCCGGCAGGGTGCGACAGGTTCTGGGGCTGGATCTCGACCCTGCCCGGATTTCCGAACTGCTGGCGCCCCTCGGTTTCAGCCTCCGAAATGACGGCAGCGAGGGTCAGCTTCGGTTCGACGTGCCCGGCTGGCGAGGGGACGTCAGGACGGAGGCCGATCTGCTCGAGGAGCTGGCGCGCCGTCACGGGTACGATGCGTTCCCGACCGAGCCGCGAAGCTTCCGCCCGAGTTCGGTGCCCGACGCACCGGATCACGAACGGAGCGACCGCGTGCGGCGGTTCTTCGTCGGCGAGGGATATCTCGAGGCGCGGAGCGTGCCATTCGTGGCGGAGAACAGGTCCGCCAGCGGACGGGTGCCCCTGCTGAAGCCGCTTTCCCGGGC
>CBDTXM010000185.1:0-4063 GCA_965364445.1 uncultured bacterium
CCCAGCTGTTCCGCCTTGTCCAGTTTCGAGCCCGGGTCATCACCTGCCACCACGTAGTCGGTCTTCTTGCTCACCGACCCGGTCGCCTTCGCCCCCAGCGCTTCGACCCTCTTCTTCGCATCGCCGCGGCTCATCGAGTCGAGTCCGCCGGTGAACACGAAGGTCTTTCCGTCCAGCGGTCCTCCTGCGGCGGGGCGCTCGGGCGCGCGCAGCTCGCGCATGAAAGAGAGCAGTCGATCGAGGTTCGCGGCGTTGTGCGATTCGGCGAAGAACTCGACGATCCGGCCGGCCATGATCGGGCCGACCCCGTCCACCCGGACCAGCGTCCCCTCGTCCGCCGCGCGCAGCGCCTCCATCGTGCCGAACGCGCGGGCGAGGTCGCGGGCCACGGCCACGCCGACTTCGGGAATTCCGAGACCGTGCAGGAAGCGCGAGAGCTCCGTGCTCCGGGCGGCGTCGATCGCGCTCACCAGGTTGTTCGCGGACAGTTCGGCGAATCCCTCGAGCTCGACGAGCTGGTCGGCGGTGAGCTCGAACAGGTCGGGCACCCGCTTCACCAGGTCTTTCTCGACGAGAAGCTTCGCCGTTTCCTCACCGAGTCCTTCGATGTCGAGCGCATTGCGGGAGCCGAAGTGCTGGATCCGGCCGACCAGCTGCGCCGGGCAGCCGAACGAGTTCGGGCACACGGTGAACGGGCCTCGCTCCTCGAGCTCCGTGCCGCAGGATGGACAGTCCGCCGGCATGCGGAACTCCTCACCGCGCTCGTGGTCCTCTTCGGGGACCCGCTCCACGACCTGCGGGATCACGTCGCCGGCCCGCTGCACGCGCACCATGTCGCCCTCGCGCACGTCTTTGCGGGCGACTTCCTCGCGGTTGTGCAGCGTGGCGCGGCTCACCGTCACGCCGCCGATCTCCACCGGGCGCATGATCGCCACCGGGGTCACCACACCGGTCCGTCCGACGCTCGGAATGATCGAGAGGATCCGGGTCACCTCGGCCCGCGGAGGGAACTTCCAGGCGAACGCCCAGCGCGGATGGCGGGAAGTCGATCCCACTTCGTCCCGGGCCCGCAGGTCGTCCAGCTTGATCACCACGCCGTCGATCTCGAACGGCAGGTCATCCCGCTGTTCCATGATCCCGGCGTGGTAGGCGGCGAGATCGTCGAGCGTCGCCGCCAGGGTCACCTGCTCGCTCACCCGGAAGCCCCACGCTCGCAACAACTCCAGCACTTCCCACTGCGTCCGCGCCGGGAGCGACGAAGCGAACAGCACGTCGTATGCGTAGGCCTCGAGCGGCCGAGAGGCGGAGATCGCCGGGTCCAGCTGCCGCAGCGAGCCGGCCGCCGCGTTGCGGGGATTGGCGAACGGTTCCTTTCCCTCGGCGATCAGTCGCTCGTTGAGGGCCTCGAAGCCGTCGACCCGCAGGACGATCTCGCCGCGCACCGCGAGCGTGTCGGGCACGGAGGGCGCGTCCTCCGGGGACTGCAGCTTCAGCGGCACCGAGCGGATCGTCTTCACGTTTTCGGTGATCCCCTCGCCCCGCCGGCCATCGCCGCGGGTCGAGGCCCGGGTCAGAACGCCGTTCTCGTAGACCAGCTCCACGGACAGCCCGTCCAGCTTCGGCTCGGCCACGTAGGACACACGCTCTGCGGGCAGCGCCTTGTGAAGCCGCTCGTCGAACCGCTCCACGGCCGCGAGCGAAGCGTCGGAATCGAGGCTCAGCATCGGGGCGAGGTGTTCGACGGTCGGGAATTTCTCGGCCGGCTGTCCGCCCACCCGCTGGGTCGGAGAGTCGGGGCTCGCGAGCTCGGGGTGCTGGTCCTCCAGCTGCTGCAGCTCCCTGAACAGCCGGTCGTACTCCGCGTCGGAGACCTCCGGAGCGTCCTTCACGTAGTACAGCCAGTCGTTGTAGCGGATCTTCTCGCGCAGCTCGTGGATCCGCTCGGCGGTCTTGTCAGGTGTCATGGCAGGGCGATCATCATGGCAGGTCCGCGTTCCTCCGAGTCTGTCGGTTCGCCGGAACCCCGGTGTTCATCGTATCGTACTAGGAATCTCAATATTGCAGGACCCCCGGGCGCCCGGACAGGAGGCGATGATGCCCGAGACGCTGCCGTTCACTGCCGAGGTCGCCGAGGCGACCGAGTCGATATACGAGAAGATCAAGGACTCCGTGCCCCGCTTCGAGTGGGAGATGCACGCGCCGCTGATCTACGAGATCAACCGCCTGAAGAAGGAAAAGAACGCGATCATCCTGGGGCACAACTACATGGTGCCCGAGATTTTCCACGGGATCAGCGACTACGTGGGCGATTCGCTCGGCCTGTCGATCATCGCCAAGGAGGCCGAGGCGGACATCATCGTGTTCTGCGGCGTCCACTTCATGGCCGAGACCGCGAAGATCCTCAATCCCTCCAAAACCGTTCTGATTCCCGACCTCGATGCGGGCTGCTCGTTGTCGGACAGCATCACGGCGGCCGACGTACGGCTGATGAAGGAGCGGTATCCCGGCGTGCCGGTCGTCACCTACGTGAACACACCCGCCGCGATCAAGGCCGAGACGGACATCTGCTGCACCTCGGCGAACGCCGTGGCAGTCGTCGAGTCGCTGGGCGTGGACCGGGTGATCTTCCTGCCCGATGAGTACCTGGGAATGAACGTCGCCAACGAGACGGACGTCGATGTAATCCTCTGGAAGGGCCGCTGCATGGTCCACGAGCAGTTCACGGTCGACGAGATCCGCGCGTACCGCGAGCAGTATCCGGGCATCGAGGTGATCGCCCACCCCGAGTGCTCGCCCGACGTGTGCGCCGAATGCGACTTCGTCGGCTCGACGACCGCGATGATCGATTACCTCGACGAGGCGAAGTCGAATCACGTGATCATGGTCACCGAGTGCTCGATGTCGGACAACGTGATGGAAGCGCACCCGGATCTCGAGTTCGTCCGTCCGTGCACGATCTGCCCGCACATGAAGAAGATCACGCTGGAGAAGACGCTCGCCTCCCTGCAGAACCTGCAGTATGAGATCCACCTCGAGGAGGAGCTTCGGCAGAAGGCGCTGGTGGCCGTGGAGCGGATGCTCGAGATCGGCCGCAAGGATTGAGGCGGGGGAGACCCGGGTCCCGGGGGATGTTCACGGGTCTCTTCGCAGGGCCGGTCTCGCTCCTGGTAGCGGGCCTGGCCCCGTTGCTGTTCGCAGGCTGCGGAGAGCCGGGTCTCGACTTCAGCGAGGGCGTCCCCCTGGCGATCACTTTCGATGATCTGCCCTGGACCGGGGGCACCGATGGAATCGGTCGGACGGCCCTGCTGGAGCGTACCGACCAGCTGATCGGCCAGCTCACGGATCGGGATGTGCCGGCCGTAGGACTCGTGACCTGTCGCAACCTGCTCTCCGACGGGGGTGCGATCCGCCGATGGCGTCAGGCCGGCTTCGAGCTCGGAAATCACTCGTACAATCATCGGGATCTCAATCGGACCGATCCGGCGGAGTGGCTGGATGACGTGCAGAAGTGTGACGATCGACTGCACGCGCTGACCCGCGACTCGATCCGCTGGTTCCGCTATCCCTTCCTTCACGAGGGGGAGTCCGCGGCGGTCCGCGACTCGGTGGCCCGGGCGCTGGCCCGGATGGGATACCGGAACGCGCACGTGACGATCGACAACTCCGAGTGGGTGCTGGCCCGAGCGTACGACCTCGCCGTGCGGGGTGACGACTCCCTGCGCGCCGCGGAGATCGCCGGGGCATACGTCGAACACCTGGTCGACGCCGGACGGCATTTCCGCGCCGTCGCCCGTGAGCGGTTCGGGCGCGAGACCGGACAGGTGCTGCTGCTGCACGCCAACCGGCTCGCCGTGGACCACGTCGGAGCCGCGATCGACGCGCTCGTGGCGGACGGATTCGTGATCCGTTCTCTGCCCGAGGTGATGACCGATCCCGTATTCCTCGAGACCGACGGATATGCCGGACCTCGCGGCCTGTCGTGGCTGTACCGGGTCGAGCCCGCGGTCGACGATGATCCCTGGGACGAGGCGGCGGAGGCGGCGATCGTGGAGCGGTTCGGGGG
>CBDTXM010000186.1:0-3815 GCA_965364445.1 uncultured bacterium
GTCGAGATCACGGAACGGGTCGAATCACGGCTGCCGGAGTTCGAGCAGGTCCGGGACCGGGTTTCGACCGACTACGCGCGCGTTCGCCGTGAGCGTGCCAACCAGCTGCTGCTCGAGGGTCTGAGTGCCGAATACGAGATCAGCATCGACACCACGGCCATCCGGGGTCGATCACTCGAAGGATTGAGGGAGGCGGTAGAGTGAACCGAGCAGGGAACGTCTCGATGCTGGCGGCGCTGGCGCTCGCCGCCGCCGTGCAGCCGGCCACCGCGCAGACCCGGGCAGAGAGCCCGCGCTGCGACTTCTCGGACGTGCCCGGCGCCGTCTGGTGGGGCACGGAGAGCCGAATGCCGCTGGAGCGCTTCGTCTCCTACGCCGCCCCGGTCTTCTGGCACTCTCCGGACGAGCCCGAGCTCGAGGGGAAGAGAGGCGCCGAGATCCCGGTTCCCGAGGTCCTTCCACTCGAGTCGGCAGATGGTCCCGTCGTTTACTACCAGTTGAAGGAGATCCAGACGGGGAGAGCATCGCTCGGAACCGTCTGGACTCCCGACCCGGTGAGTCCGGGCGAATCGATCATCGACCTGTCGGGCGGCGGACTGCTGCGGCTCGATTACTACGCCTATTACTCCGACGAGGCCGGCCTCGGGGCGCACAAGCACGACATCGAGCCGGTGGAGTTCAAGCTCGCGATCGCCCGAAGTGACGGGGAAGCCTTCCGGGAAAGAGGCTACGGGGGTCGCTGCCGGGAGCCCCACTACGTTCTCGTCGTGACGCGGGTCAGCGGCAAGGCCCACGGGATCGAGTGGTTCTGGAACGTCCTCGAAGTGGACGAGGAGACCAAGTTCCCGATGTACCTGTTCGTCGAGGAGGGGAAGCACGCCCTCGCGACGGACAAGAACTCCGACGGCTACTTCACCCCGAGCTACGACGTGAACGTGCGGGTCAACGACGCCTGGGGGGTGCGGGACATCATTCGCTCCGGTGGGTTGTTCTCCGGCGGGTACGAGGCCTGGATGACCAAGGTCCGCAAGCCGGAAGACAGAGTGTTCCCGCCGCTTCCCGCCGACAGCCCTCTCCTCCCCGAAGGCCTCCAGCGGCAGCCGGACTACGACGGAGAAACGGGCGTGTACGAGCTCCGACCCCTGCCACCTGCGAGCGCGGTAAAGGCGTGGGACGAGGATCAGGCCCGGATCGAGGAGAGTTCCCGCCCGCTCTACCCGTTCGTAGCGGACAAGGAGGTCGAGGGCTGGCCCGTGATCGACGAGCTCGAGACCTGGAGTCAGGTCGAGGACTGGGTCAGCTCGGGCGCCCTGAAGCGATCCCTGTCGATCGCCCTCTACGCCGACGGAAACCTGGGCGTCTCGTGGGTATTCCCGTTCTTCATCGTGAAGAACTTCCATGTAAACATGAGCGGTGGGTACATTCTGCACCGGATGTACGTGACGTGGGGCGACTCGGACAACTTCGGCTGGCAGCTTCTGTACACGAGTTCCGCTTCGCGCTGGGTCGACCCGTATTTCTCTGCGGGCGCCGAATGGCAGGGTGAATACGTGGCGGACGGGGAGACCGTGGACGACCGGATCGACTTCGTCCTGGAAACCGGTATGAAGTTCCGGGCGCAGATCGGAAGCTCGCCGCTGAAATTCCTTTCTTTCCTTACTGACTTCTGGGGGTTCCGGGTCGGGATCAAGAATTACGGATTCTTCGACATAGACAGGCTGACGTACGTGCTGGAGGTCGGGGCCGGGAGCTTCTGAGCCTCGAACCGCGCCTGGTCGCTGGCTGTGAAGGCGTGGGGCGTCTAGATTGCTCTTTCCGGACTCGACCGGTCGGCCCGCCGGGATCCGAATCTGCCGAAAGCCCGTGGAGGCCTGCCATGCGTCGCCTGATCGGACTGCCGATCCTCGTCCTTCTCCTCCTTCCCGCGTCGCTGCAGGCGCAGGTGCCTCCTCCTCCGGATTCCGACGAGGTCCTGTCTAGCTCGTACGCCGGAAAGGCCTACTCCCCATACGCCCAGCGGGGCTTCCCGACTTTTCCCCTGTGGGGTGATACGCACCTGCACACCGCGAACTCGATGGATGCCGGCGCATTCGGGAACCGGCTGGACATCGACGACGCGTATCGGTTCGCGCGCGGCGAGGAGGTCATCGCCTCCACCGGCATCCCGGTGAAGCTCTCACGGCCCCTGGACTGGCTCGTAGTCGCGGATCATTCAGACAACATGGGGTTCTTCCCCGATCTCCTGGCCGGAAACCCGGAACTGCTGGCGGATCCGACAGGCAAGGACTGGTACGACCGGATCAACGCGGGGGACGGCGTGAACGTCGCGCTGGAGATCATCGGTCTGTTCTCGCAGGGCGAGTTTCCCGAGGCGATGATGTACACGCCGGACAACCCGCTCTACAAGAACATGTGGCAGAAGGTGATCGACACGGCCGAGGAGTACGACGATCCGGGCCGGTTCACCGCGTTCATCGGCTTCGAGTGGACCTCGCTGATCCGTGGCAACAACATGCACCGGGTCGTCATGTACCGGGACGGCGGGGCGAAGGCATCGCAGAAGGTCGCCTACACCACCTATCCTCCCGAGGGGAGCCCGAATCCCCGGGACCTCTGGGCCTGGATGACCGACTACGAGAACAGGACCGGGGGCGACGTGCTGGCGATCGCGCACAACGGCAACCTCGCCAACGGGATCATGTTCCCGCTCGACGCCCAGTTCGACGGGCGGGCCCTGGACCGGGAGTACGTGGAGACCCGGGCGAAGTGGGAGCCGGCCTACGAGACGACCCAGATCAAGGGAGACGGAGAGACCCATCCGTTCCTGTCTCCGGATGACGAGTTCGCCGACTACGAGACGTGGGACGTCGGAAACCTCGATGTGTCGGAGGCCAAGACGGACGAGATGCTTGCGGGAGAGTACGCGCGCGAAGCACTGAAGCGCGGCCTGGAGCTGGAATCTCGCCTTGGAACCAACCCCTATAAGTTCGGGCAGATCGGATCGACCGACAGCCACACTTCTTTGGCGACGGCGGAGGAGGACAACTTCTTCGGCAAGCACACCGGATACGAGCCGAGCCCGCACCGGATGGAACACCCGATGTTCGAGACCGACGCCGGAAAGATCGACGGGTGGCAGCTGGCCGCATCCGGCCTGGCGGCCGTGTACGCGACGGAGAACACCCGCGAGGCGATCTTCGACGCGTTCGAGCGCAAGGAAGTCTACGCCACGACCGGCAGCCGGATGATGGTCCGGTTCTTCGGCGGTTTCGAATTCACCGCGCAGGACGTGAACAGCCGCGCTCCCGCGTTCGCCGGCTACTCGAAAGGTGTGCCGATGGGCGGCGACCTCACCGGAGCGCAGGCGGGCGGCCGGGCCCCGACGTTCATGGTCTACGCGCTACGCGACCCGATCGGTGCGAACCTGGACCGCATCCAGATCGTCAAGGGATGGATGGACGGGAGCGGGCGGACGTACGAAAAGGTGTACGACGTGGCCTGGTCGGGCGATCGACGGCCGGGACGTGACGGGAAGCTGCCTCCGGTCGGCAGCACGGTGGACGCGGCGAACGCGACCTGGACGAACACGATCGGCGCCGCGGAGTTGGCGACCGTGTGGTCGGACCCCGACTTCGATCGCGATCAGTCGGCGTTCTACTACGCGCGGGTCATCGAAATTCCGACCCCGCGCTGGTCGACCTATGACGCGTTCCGCTTCGGGATCCCGATTCCGGAGGGGGCGCCCGCGACGACGCAGGAACGGGCGTATACGTCACCGATCTGGTATACGCCGTAGCGTCACCGGGCCGGGAGCG
>CBDTXM010000187.1:0-3734 GCA_965364445.1 uncultured bacterium
TTCCGCACGCCTCGCTGGCCGGAAACGGTCGTCGCGCGGGCAACACCCGCCGGGCTCCGGAGTACACACCCGGATCGAACGCGTGTTCCGGATTGGCGCCACGTGGCGACGAGAAAGGGCCGACCCGTGAATGGGGGTCCGAGAGATCAAGGAGTCAAGGGAATGACGGGAACGGGAATTCTGGGGAGTCGATTCGGGTCCGTGAGCGCTGTCGCGGCCATGTTGATTGCCAGTGCGGGACCGCTGACGGCCCAGATGGCATCCCCGACCTCGGCGGCGGCTCGTGATGCGGCGGCGACGATCACGGTGGCCGACATGAAGGTGCACATGGGCGTGATCGCCCATGACTCCATGCGCGGCCGGGACACTCCGAGCCCGGAGCTGATGAAGACGGCCCGGTACGTGGCCGATCGGTTCCAGGAGTTCGGGCTGGCGCCCGGAAACGGCGATTCCTACCTGCAGCTCTATCCGATTTCCTCGATCGTACCGGCTGGACCTGCGGCGCATGGGCTTGTGCTCGAGGGTCCGGACAGCGAGACCGAGCTCGTCTACGGAGAGGAGTTCTTCACGTTGCACGACGCACGGTTCTCGGAGGGCGAAGGGCCGCTCATGGTCGTCGATATCGCCGAAGAATTCGGCGACGTGGACGGTCGGGTCGTCACGGTTCTGCTGACCGCGGAGAACATCCGGCCCGTATTGCGCGGCGGACTGGCGGAGAAGCTCGGGCCTCACGATCCCGCCGCCGTGCTCGTCGTGCTGGACATCCCGCAGAACTTCTTCGATCAGCTCAAGAGATTCCTCAGCGATACGCAGACACGTGTGGGCGAGGTGGAGGACACTTCGTTCCCGGCCGCGTTCGTGGCGCTGTCCTCGCTGCCGGCGGATCTCGCAGCGGTGGTGTCGGAAGGAACTCCTGCAGAGGGATGGTCGGCGCGCGTCCGGTCGGAAGCGGACGTGAACGTCGTGGAGGCCCCGAATACGATCGGCTGGTTGGAAGGATCGGATCCGGAGTTGAAGAACGAATACGTCGTGTTGACCGCACACATGGACCACGTGGGAGTCGGGCGACCGGTAGAGGGAGACTCGATCTACAACGGCGCGGATGACGACGCCTCGGGTACGGTCACGATCATCGAGCTGGCGCAGGCGTTCGCCGCTCTGCCCGAAGCGCCCCGGCGATCGATGGTCTTCATGACTGTCAGCGGTGAAGAGAAAGGGCTTCTCGGGTCGGGCTGGTATGCGGATCACCCGACGTTTCCGCTCGCGCAGACGGTCGCGAACCTGAACATGGACATGGTTGGCAGAAACTGGACCGACACGATCGTGGCGATCGGCAAGGAAGAATCGACGCTCGGTCCGCTGGTGGAGCGTGTTTCGGCAGAGCACCCCGAGCTGGACATGGCGGTGATCGACGACATCTGGCCCGAGGAGGGTTTCTACTCGCGATCGGATCACTACAACTTCGCGCGCAACGGGGTGCCGGTACTCTTCTTCTTCAACGGCACGCACGACGATTACCACCGGCCATCCGACCATGCCGACAAGATCGCATACGACAAGATGTCGCGGATCGGCCGGCTCGTGTTCTACACGGGATTCGAGGTGGCCAATGCGGATGACCGGCCGGCATGGGACGCGGCCGCGTACGGGCGGGTGGTCGAACAGGCCTCCGAGTGAAGCGGGGAGTCCCCGACGGTTCGTTGTAGATCTGAACCGGGACGTCTAGATTACGGGGTCCATTGAACCTCGGGCCTGAGACGGGAGCGACGATATGCCTGACAGAAGAGACGAAGTGCCTTACGTGGTCGTAGAGAAGCGGGGCTCGGGTCTGGGAGCGTTCCTGGGCGGGGCGATTGCCGGAGCTCTCGTCGCGCTGCTCTACACACCGCGAACGGGCGACGAAACGAAGCGCGAGATCCGGGAAGGGCTGGCGCGACTCCGCGAGGATGCCGACCACCGGTTCGGTCTGCTTCGCACGGAGGTCGAGGACCGGTACGATCGCGTCCGCGAGGAAGTCGGCGAACGGATCGAGCAGGCGCGTGGCGACGTCAAGCACCGGAAGATTCAGGCGGAAGAGGCCATGAAGGCGGGCCGGGCGGCCGCAAAGAAGGCACGCGCTGAACTCGAGGAGCGTCTCGCCGATTCGAAGGACAGCTACAGCCGCAGCGTCGAGGAGCTGGCCGAGACCGCGGAAGTGGATGTCGAAGAGGCCAAGAAGGTCGTGAAGCGGGCCGTGAAGGACGTCAAGAAGGCCGTCAGCGAGGCCGTCGAGGACTGAGCCCTGCCGTTCGACCAGGTGCCGATCGGGGGCGGACCGCGCAGGATTCCCGGATTCGGCAGCGGATTCCGAGGCGGCCTGGAGTTCGTGCACGAGGTGTACGACCAGGCCGCCTCGGACGACATCTTCTTCCTCGCGTCGGGGCTCACCTTCAGTCTGCTCCTGGCCGCGATTCCCTTCCTGGCCCTGTTGCTCGCCGTCGCAGGCCTGATCCTGGCACCCCAGATCGAAGCCCCGCGCAGCGTGGTCCTCGATTGGGTGGGATCACTCCTTCCGGTGTCGGAAGCTGTCGAGCAGGAGATCCTCGCACAGCTGGTTGATGTGGTGGAGATTTCTCGCTCGCTCGGCCTGATCAGCGCCATCCTGTTCATCTGGTTTTCGACCCGGCTGTTCGGGGCCCTTCGCACGGTCCTCGATTCGGTCTTCGATCTCCGCGAAGGACCCGGCATCCTCAAGTCGAAGCTCCTCGACGTGAAGCTGGTGGTTCTTGCCGCGATCCTGTTGACCGCCAACGTCGGAATCACGACCACCTTCCTCACGATGAGTCGTGAGTGGATCGGGCGTCTGCCCGTCGCAAACGGGCTCTCTGCGCAGGTCCTGGGCTACGCTACCGCATTTGCCGCGATCTTCCTGATGTTCCTGTTGATCTACAAGTTCGTTCCCACCACGAGCCTGCGGTGGCGGACGGCGGCGATCGCGGCTCTCGTCGCCTCGATCGGGTTTGAGCTGGTGAAGGCGGCCTTGAGCTGGTACCTGGCGGACGTGGCCGACTTCAGCAGGTTCTTCTTCGCATTCGCGACCCTCGTCGTACTGGTGCTTTCTTTCTACTACACGGCGATCACCTTCGTCCTCGGCGGCGAAGTAGCGAAGGTCTATGGCTTCCGTCGTGCGATGCGAGTCCAGCGGGAAGCCTTCGACGGGGCCTGAAGAAAGACGGTGACCCGGTGGCGAGTCCTGTCCGGTCGGTCTAGATTGGCCGCGTCCCGTCCGTACGCAGTGTGGCTTCAGGAGATCAGGTGGGAGAGAAGGCCGGGGGAAGAGCGCCCGTCATACGCAATCGCAAGGCCCGCCACGAGTTCGAGATTCTGGAAGAACTCGAGGCGGGCCTCGTGCTGGAGGGAGCGGAAGTGAAGTCCCTCCGCGACGGACGCGCGAACTTCACGGATGCCTTCGCTCGGGTCGAGGATGGAGAATTGTGGCTTCACAATCTCCACATCAGCCCCTATGAACAGGCGAGCATGGATGTACCCGATCCGCTTCGCCGAAGGAAACTCCTGGTTCACGCGCGTGAGTTGAATCGCCTTGCCTCGAAGACGGCCGAGCGCGGGCTCACGATCGTCCCGCTCGACATTCACTTCAGCCGGGGTCGGGCCAAGGTCAACCTCGGGCTCGCGCGCGGGAAGAAGCTGCACGACAAGCGTCAGTCCCTGAAGAAGGACGACATGCGGCGGGAGGT
>CBDTXM010000188.1:0-3725 GCA_965364445.1 uncultured bacterium
GGGAATCCAACGACCTGCCAACGTCACGCTCCCACTTTCGCCAACGGAATCAGTCCTGGCCCGCGGGACCGGGATAGGGCGGCAACCGGTCAAGCAACTCGTCAAAACGGGAATCGTCCCGGAATCTGTCCAGCATCGCCTCGTGCTCGAAGACGAAGCGGTCCTGCGGACGCAGTTCCTCCCCGGAGTCCTCGAGCTCCTCGTGCATATATTCGAAGAACTCGTCGGGCTCTCCCCCGGCCATGATGAGGGTTCCGGTCATCCACCCGGGAGCCTCTTCGCTCCCACGGATACGGGAGAGCGCCCGATCCACCGCTGCATCGTCACCCGCGACGACCCCTGCCCATCCCTGGAGCCACGCATCGTACAGCGAGTCCGCCGGCGCGAGCCTCGACCGGACCTCGGCCACGTATGCCCGGACGGAATCCGGACCCTCCTCCTGCTCGAGAGCATACAGCAGAGACGCCGTTGCCCCGCGAAGTTGAACCGCGTCCGCCGCCTCGCGCGACGCCGCAGGTGAACGCAATTCACGGACCGCCTCCTCCATGTCTCCGGCGAAATAGTGCGCCATCCCGACCCACACCTCGTTTGGCCCCCGCTCGGCTCCCGGCGTGAGTTCCCGGAACCTCAGAATGGCCGCCAGGGCGGCGTCCGCGTCCCCGTTCTGCACCGCGTGGCCGAACAACCCGGCATAGGCGGGGGCGAAGTCGGGCTCCAGCTCCAGCACTTCTCGAAACAGGCGCTCTGCGTCGTACCAGCGTCCGGCCTGGTCATACGCGGTGGCCAGGTCCACCAGTATGATCGGCGACAGCGGATCCAGCTCCCGCGCCGTTTCGAGATAGGGAATGCCGCTCTCGGGGTGGCCATTGTCGCCGAGCACTTCACCCCGCCATTGGTACGCCGTGGGGTACCTCGGATCGAGCTCGATCGCCCGCGCGAAATTCTGCTCGGCCAGCGCGGAGTCGTAATGGATGTATCCGTAGATATACCCCCGGGCCGTGTGCGCCTCGGCCATCAGGGGATCCAGTTCGAGGGCACGTTCGGTCGCCTCGGCGCCGCGCCGTTCCACCACGCTGTCCGCGGTGAACAACCATCCCGTGCGCAGGCTGTTCGTCATCCCGAGCTCGGCCCACGCCTCGGCGTACTCCGGGTCGAGGGCCACGGCCCTCTCGAACTGTTCCGCGGCGGCTTCCAGTCCGCGCGGCGTGCGTTCCGCCGCCAGGTAACGTCCGCGAAGGAACGCATTGTAGGCGTCGAGATTGTCCGTGCCCTGCGCGACGAGCGTTTCCAGCGGCTCGGCGACATCTCCCGGAGGAGCCAGAGAAAGCGCCGCCACGATCGACTGTGCGATCTCCTCCTGCACTCCGATCAGGTCGCGCATCTCGGCCACCGTCACGTCGTACGACTCGGACCACAGATGGAAACCCTCGGCGTTCACCAACTGCGCCGTGATCCGGACCCGATCGCCTCCGCTGCGGACACTGCCCTCCAGGACAGTCTGCACGCCGAGCTGCTCCGCCACCCCCGGGATGTCCACGTCGTCGCCTTTGAACCGGAACGACGAAGTACGCGCGGCCACGACCAGACCGTCCACCTTGGCCAGCGCGTCGAGGAGTTCCTCCGCGAGTCCGTCACCGAAGTACTCCTGGTCGCCTTCCGGGCTGAGATCGGCGAAGGGGAGCACCGCGATCGACTCGACCGGAGCGTCGGGATCGAGGTCCGTGATCGTTGTCCCAGCGCCGCCGGGCCCCGGACGGCCGAGCATCAGCCAGGCCGAGATCAGCAGAAGGGCGGTCCCGCCGGCCGCCGCGATCCCCACGGGCCAGCGGCTGGAAGCCGGGGCATCGACGATCTGCGTCAGCTCCCCGGGTGCCGCCTCCTCGGTCTTCCGGATGCCCTCCGGCGTCATCTCGAGCGCCCAGGCCATTACGATCGCCAGGGGAAAACCGATAATCGTGAGCAGCAGGATCAGGGTGAGCGTCCACTCCGGCAGCCCCAGCGCCGGCAGGGCAATGTCGGCCACCTGGAGGATGACGAACGCCACGCCGCCGTAGACCGCCATGACGCGGAATACCTTCCGGCGCTTCAGCTCGGCGAAGAATCTCTGGTAGGCAGGGGCCTCGGACATGGGCCGAAGATCGGCGAGAGCCCCAAGAACAGCAAGGTGAGCAAGGGGCTGGCATTCGCAATCATCTCAACTTCAACTTTAGATCGAGCCCTGCCCCGTTTCGGCACCTTCCGTTGAAAATCGCACATTCGCATTTTCGACGGAGGGTCGCGCTGCAGACCCCCGCGCCGCGCCACAATCCTCCGCGCCGGGCCGCGACCGACAGCGTCACCGAACAGATTCAGGAACCCGCAGCCCGCTCCGGCTGGACTCCCTCGAGTCCCATCTGGGCGAGCACCGCCTGGAAGCGGGGATCAGCCCGAATCGAATCGAATTCGGGCAGGAACAGCAGGGCTCTTCCGCGGAAGGGCGGATCGATCCGATAACCATCCAGGGCCTGCAATGCGAGATCCTCCCGGCCAAGCTCAATCAGCGCGCGCGCACGCTCGATGGGCTGTTCGATCTTCGCGGCGTCGGCCGGGTCCCCGCTTCTCAATGCTCGAATGATGGACGAGAACTCCCACTCGGACCAGCGTCCTGACCGGATGAGTTGCTCCGCGGCGTCGAAGTTCCCCAACCGGATGTTCGATTCCACGAGCACGGCGCGCAACAGATCGACGTTCCGTTGCGTGTCGCGCGCATCGCCCTCACGCGCAATCTCGAGGGCTTCCTCGTACCGCCCGTTCGCCGCCGCCTGTGCGGCGTAGCTGGCCAGCCGGATCGGTGAACGGTCCAGCGCGAGAGCCCGGGCGCTGCTGTTCAGCGCTTCTCCCGACCTACCCACGGAATTCAGCAGCTCGGCGTACTGCTGGTGGGCCTCCACGTTGTCCGGATCGGCCTCGAGCGCCATTCGGAATTGCGCCTCCGCCTCGTTCCAGCGCCAGCGGTCCCGGTACGCCGTGCCCAGCGCGACCCTCGCCGTCGCATTGTTCGGGTCCAGTGCCAGCGCCCGTTCGGCCGCGATCTCCGCCGCCGACAGCGACCGGTCCCAGACCCCCGCGCTGGTAGACGGTCCGAACTGACCCGACGGCTGATAGTACGGCTCCAGCGTCCGGGTCAGGGCCAGCCCGGCCCAGGCGGGTGCCCAGCCGGAGTCGCGGGCGATCGCCGCCTCATACAGCGCGATCGCGTTCGCGATGTTTTCCGGGCCCCTTTCACGAACCAGGGCCCCCGCTTCCAGGTACAGGTCGTAGGCGGCCATGTCGCCCGTCGGGATCACGAGATCGGACTTCTCGTCCACCCCGAGCGGCACTCGAAGCGCGCCCGCGATCGCTTCGGCGATCTCCGTCTGAATCTCGAATACGTTGTCGAGCGTCCGATCGTAGCTCTCGGACCACACGTGGAAGTTGTCGCGGGTGTCGATGAGCTGCGCCGTGATCCGCAGGTCCTCCTCCGCCTTTCTGACGCTGCCCTCGAGCACGTAGCGGACGCCCAGGTCCTCTCCCACTTCGCGCAGGTCCGGGTCCTGGCCCTTGTAGGAGAAGGCGGTCGTGCGGGCGGCGACGCGAAGCTCGGGGATCCGGGCGAGCACGTTGAGGATCTCCTCGGTGATCCCATCGCTGAAGTACTCCTGGTCCCCCTCACGGCTCATGTCCGCGAACGGCAGAACGGCGATCGA
>CBDTXM010000189.1:0-3237 GCA_965364445.1 uncultured bacterium
GTCACCCCCTGGGCCCGCGCGTCATAGAAGAAGGGCCCGCCGAGTGGAACCGGCTGCGCGGCGATGTCGAGGAACAGGTTCAGCGTGTTCGGGGTCGAAAAGGCCCGGTTGAAGCTCGCCCTGATGCTGCGCTCGGGCGTGGGCTTGAACACGATCGCCGCGCGGGGCGAGAAGATCAGGTCTTCCAGCCTCGAGTTGTCGTCGAGCCGGGCCGCCGCGACGAAGTTCCACTTGTCGGAGAATCGTCCGTCGTATTGAACGTACCCGCCGATCTCCGTGACGTCGTCGTCGTCCTCGTTCCGCCCGTTGATCGTTCCTTCCGACTTCGGATTCGTGTACAGGAAGTCGACCCCGTACGTCAGGCCGTTCTGCTCGTTGATGTCGAATCCGTGCTGCAGCTGAGCCACCGTCTGGTATGACTTGTCGATCAGCGGGCGACCGGAGCGGAGCAGGTAGCTCTGGTCGTTCGAGTTGCTGTTCCAGAACACCTGCCCGAACAGACGCTTCCAGTTGAATCGGCCCTGCAGGTAGGTGTAGCCCCAATCGCGCACCTGGCCGGCGCCGATCCCGGTGAGGTCGACGCTGTTGATCGCCTGCGTGCGTCCACCCGAAAGCACGATCGAGGTCTCATCGTTCGGCCGGAAGTCGCTGCGCAGGTCGAAGCCCCAGCGCTGCATGTCGTAGTCTCTGCCATTCGCGACGTTGTCTACCCGGGTGACCAGTTCCTCCTGGCCTTGCCCCGAACCCACGTCGAGGTCGCCGGCGAAGTTGAAGCAGGCGGGGTCCGCCGGGTTGTATCCTGCCTCGATACAGGCTTCCGCGATGACGCGCTGGCTGAGCTCGACCGGATCGTTGTAGAAGAAGTCCGTTCCACCGAAGTACTGCGCCGAGGCCTTGATTCCGAAGGTGCGCGAGTCGTTCGCCCAGGCCACCCGACCCTCGGCCTGCCCGGTGAACTCGGTCGACGACTCGAAGTTGTCAGGCGCATTCTCGCCCTGGTGCCGGAATCCGGGCGACAGCGCGATCGTCGCGCCCGGATCATCGATCGGCGACTGGGTGAGGAAGTGAATCACGCCGTTGGCAGCGTTCGGGCCGTACAGCGCCGAGCCGGGACCCAAAACCACCTCCACCCGGTCCAGGTCGGAACTCGTCGTCGGGTTGAAGTAGGAGATGTTCACGCGAAGGGACGGCACCCGGGAGATCCGGAAGTCGGTCAGATTCAGCGTCGCACCGGAGAACACGTTGTTGAAGCCCCGGACCACCACGTAGCTGCTCTGAAGCCCGGTGCTCACGAAGTCGACGCCCGCCTGCTCCTTCACGTGATCCACCGGAGTGACGGTCGGCCGTTCGGCGATGTCTTCCCGCGAGACGACTTCGACCGCCGCCGGCGCATCGAGGGCCTTCTCGACCCGCTTGGAGGTCGTCACCGTAATCGGATTGAGATTGAAGCTCCGCTCCGAAAGAGCCGCATTCACGGAGGTCGTGGCACCGGGACGTACGACCACGCCTTCCTGACTGACGACCTCCCAGCCCGGCAGCGTGAAAGCGATGTCGTAAGTGCCGGCCGGAACGCCGGTGATCCTGAAGGCGCCGCTGGAGCTCGAGAAAGCTCCATCTACGACGCTTCCGTCCGGCCGGAGCACCTCGACCTGCACGGTCGAGAGGCCGGATCCGGTCACCTGGTCCGTAATGGTCCCCGAAATCGCTCCTTCCTGCGCGATGCCTGACCGCGGAAGGAGAAACACGAAGAACAACGCCGGGAGCACGAGAAGCCACGATCGAACAGGCCGTCTCTTCATAAGAGCGCCTCGCTGCAGGATTGGGAGGTGAAGCGCCGTCCCCGAAACGCCTCGGCCCGCGGGCCGACGCTACCGAATCGCAGTCGAACGAATTGTATCTGTGGTTTCCGCGCAATAGCAAGCGTGGCGATGCGTGGCGAGCAGGATGAAGAACGGGCCCGGGGGATCCCGGGCCCGTTCCGTCAAAGTTGCCGTTCGCTCTCAGGCAACCCGAGTCGGACTGCTGGAGACGGAACCTCGGCTCAGACTGTGCCCCGCTCGATCGCGTGCACGGCATCGATCATCTTCTGCGCGCTCTCTTCCATGTCGATCACGATTCGGTCGACGCGAGACACGAAGTAGTTGTGCGCAATGTTGATCGGAATCGCGATCGCGAGACCCGTGGCCGTCGTGATGAGGGCCACCTTGATACCGCCGGCGACGAGGGTCGCCTCGACCTCACCGGCGATCTCGATCGCCTGGAAGGCCTGAATCATCCCGATGACGGTCCCGAGGAAGCCGAGCAGCGGGGCTACGTTCGAGAGTGTCGCCAGCCACACGAGGCCGCGCTCGAGCTTGGACACCTCGATGGCGCCGGCATTCTCGATCGCCTGCGTGACGCGGGCGGTGCCTTCCTGGTACCGTCGAAGGCCGGCAGCGAGGATGTTGCCCGCAGGGGAGTTGGACTCTTCGCACAGGGACAGCGCCTGATCCAGGCGCTGCTGGGCGATCAGGCCGTCCACTTCCTTGAGCAGTCTTCGATTCTTCGCGGCCTTGATCTGCAGGTCGAAGAACTTCCAGACGATGATGAGCAGGCCGATCGCGAGGCAGATCCCGAGCGGCCACATCATGAAGCCGCCGGCTTCCCAGAGGTCGGCCAGTCTGAGCTCCTGTCCCTGCCCGAGCGTCGGCGTCTCCTGCACGAGCCAGAGAGCGGCTCCAGTCACGCTTGCCAAGTTGTCCTCCGACGTTTTGGTATCCGGTTCCGGAATCCCGCAGAAACACGGGGCCCGCAAGCTATCCGACGCGTTCGGCCGATGTCAAGGGAATCGCGGGCGCGGCGATGACGCGCAGGCTACGAGTTCTCGGGTTGCGGGGTGTCGGGGCGCATTCAGAACCTCCGATGCAGGACCCTCTTCGACGATTTCACCTTCGTGCATCACCGCCACCCGGTCCGAGAGGTGTCGCACGACGGACAGGTCGTGCGCGATCAGCAGCAGAGCCATGCCGAGTTGGTCCCGCAGGTCCATCAGCAAGTTCAGGATCTGGGCCCGTACCGATACGTCGAGCGCAGACACCGGCTCATCGGCCACGATCAACCCCGGTTCCACGGCGAGGGCACGGGCGATCGCGATTCTCTGTCGCTGACCGCCCGAGAACTCGTGCGGATACCTTCGCGCCGCCTCGGGGGACAGCCCTACGAGCGAGAGCAGATCCCGAACCCTGCGGTCGGCTGCCG
>CBDTXM010000190.1:0-3223 GCA_965364445.1 uncultured bacterium
TCACCAGGCGAGTCCGTAGTCCTCACCGTAGTCGCTGCTTCCACCCCACATCGTACCGTGCTCTCGGTCGAACCAGATCGCGTTGATCGGGCCCGATGTCCTCTCCGCCGTGACGACGTCGTACCCCATCTCACGCAACTCCGCCCGGACCCACGGCGGCGTGTCCGCGTGCACGACCAGCCGGCCCGGCCGCGAGCCGTGTTCACCGAACGACGATCGCAGCTGGTAGGTATTCACGTTCGGCGCCTCGACGGCCTGCTGCACGTCCATCCCGAATTCGACGACGTTGAGCAGGAACTGAAGCAAGTTCTGGTCCTGTGTGTCACCTCCCTGCACGGCGAATGACAGGAAAGGCGCTCCGTCTTTGAGCGCGATGCCCGGCGTCAGGGTCACGCGGGGACGTTTTCCCGGCTCGATCACGTTGTAGGGGTTGTCCGCCGGATCGGTCACGAAGCTCTGAGCCCGCTGACTGAGGCCGATGCCGGTTCGACCCGCGATGGTCGCCGGTATCCAGCCGCCGCTCGGGGTCACCGACACGACCCAGCCTTCCGCATCTGCGGCCTGTATGGAGGTCGTGCCGAGGTGATGCCAGGAGACCGACGCGTCATCGTGCGGCCTTTCCAGTGCGGCCGTGACGGGGCCGCGACGGGCAGGCGCCCGTGAAAGCCCCGAGGGACCGGGAATCCCACCCTCGTTCCGCCCGTCCGCCTCGAGAGGCACGGTGTGCCAACGCTCGAGCTGCTCCAGAAACGGGTTGTCCCCGGACTGGTACCGATACGGGTCACCCGGTCGGGCGTCCGGATCGTTGCGCTCCGGATCGACGAGGGCAGCCCTTTCGGCTGCATACGCCTTTGACAGCAGCCCCTCGACCGGCTCCTCCGGCGGGAAGTAGGGATCTCCGTAGTAGAAGTCGCGATCGGCGAACGCGAGGTGCATCGCCTGAACGATCGTGTGGATGTAGGCGGCGCTGTTGAAGCCCAGTGATCCCAGGTCGAAGCTCTCGAGAATGTTGAGCGCCTGAAGCATCGCGGGCCCCTGTGTCCAGGTGGTCAGCTTGAACACGTCGATGCCACGGTAGTCGGTGTGCACCGGCTCCTCGATCCGCACCTGCCACCGATCGAGATCCTCCATCGTGATCAATCCGCCCTCCTCGCGGGCCCCGCGCACGATCTCCGCAGCGATGTCGCCACGGTAGAACCGATCGTAGGCGGCCCGGATCGCACGGGCCCGGTCCGCTCCCGCTTCGAGGGCCTGCTGTTCTGCCTCCACCAGCGCCCTGAGCGTGGCCGCCAACTCCGGCTGGCGGAAGACCTCTCCCGGCCGTGGGGCGCGCAGGGAGTCCCCGTCCTCGACGAAGAAGACCGATCGCGAGTAGGACCATGATTCGAGCCGCTCCCGGTGGCGCTCGATCGCCCGGACCGCCTGGCCTTCGATCGGATAGCCGTCGGCCATTTCGATCGCCGGAGCCAGCACCTCGGCGAGCGACAGGGTGCCGTACTCGGCCAGCATTACCATCAATCCTCCGGGGGTCCCCGGAGTAACCGCCGCGAGAGGTCCGTACATCGGCGGATACTCCAGCTCCCGGTCGCGATAGAAATCGGCCGTCGCACCCGTCGGGGCCACGCCGACCGCATTGATCCCGACGACCTCTCCACGGCGCGGATCGAAAATCAACGCCTGCGTCTCGCCTCCCCAGGAGAGCACGTCCCACATCGTCGAGGTGGCCGCCAGCATCGCGCAGGCGGCGTCCACCGCGTTTCCGCCCTTCGCGAAGATCAGCGCTCCCGCGGTCGCACCGAGAGGCTTCCCGGTAATCGCGACCCAGTGCCGGCCGTGCAGCACGGGCTTGGCCGTTCGCTGCGCGAGGAGATCGGCCGGTCCGAGCGTCGCCACCGCGACGAGCACCAACCCGATCTTCGATTTGAGAATCGACATGAGACATCCTTCTTTTTGGTATGTTATACAGAGCCTTATGAGCTTCGGTACACGCGACCAGACTCGTCCCGGCGCCATCCCGGTCGTGCCCCCAGGAGATGCACGCCCCCGATCCAGTGATCGAACGGCAGCACTTCGGCTCGGTCCAGCTGTCCGGCGATCACCGCCCGACCCGCTGACGTGATCTCGAGGGGCGCATGCCAGAACCTGCCCTTCACGTCGGCCGGGTCCGCGGAAGAGATCGGCCGGCCGCCGGCGAACTGGACGAGGGGCCGATCCCCTGCACCGAGACGCCGGAGGTAGCCGGCGAACGAGGCATCCCCGAGATAGACGTGCTCCTCCCGATCCGCCGATGAGCGAAACGCCTCTGCCGCCGTGTCGGCCTCACCGGCGACCGCCTCGAGCAACTGCGCCTCGGACCGGGCCAGTCCGCGGGACCGGGAGGGAAACTCCTCCAGCAACCGCGAGATCGCTCCCGCCAAGTGAGGTATACCGGCGCGAGGCGCTGTGGTGACAGCCTCGAGACACGTCGGATCCTTCGACCGGAAGCAGCCCCACGCTCGCGAGGCGAACTCGCGATCCACCGCCGAAATCGGATGGCGAGACTCGTAGGCGGCCCGGAGCGTCGCGTCGGCGGCGACACCGAAGTTCGAGTGAATCGGGACGAGTTGAAGGGCGCTTGCTGATTCGACCGGTCCGCACGCGTCCAGCACCTGCAGAAGCTGCAGTTGATCGTACAGGTCGGGTTCGAACCACAGGAGAATTTCTTCCGAACCGATCGCCCGTTCGAGACGTGAATCTCTGCGCTGAAACTGGCGGAGCACCTCATCGGCGGGCATGCCGAATGCGCCGGAGAGAAACTCGGCACGCGCGTGCTGCAGTCCCTCGGCATCCAGGTCGTCCGGAACCGGACCATCGTGAAGTACGTCCTGCCACGGCAGCACCTCACCGCCGAGGCCGAGACTCGCGATGCGCCCGACCGCGACGTCACCGTTGGTTACGTGCAGCACGGGAACCGCATGCGCGCGTGCGCGAACCGTAGCGCCCCTGCATCGAATCCCGCTATTCTGCCGGACATGCGGTCATTCCTTCGCGTTACCTTCGGACATGTCTGTCCCGCCTGCCTCGTCGGGCCCCTGTTCGAGAAGGGATTCGAGATGTACGAGCGCTGCCCTGCGTGCGGACAGGATCTGGTCGGCTCCGACGGGGCACAGTACGGAGGGCCCATGGTGTTCGGCTATACGCTGGGCGGTGCCGGAGGCGTGCTTGTCGTGCTGCTGTTCCTGGC
>CBDTXM010000191.1:0-2848 GCA_965364445.1 uncultured bacterium
GTCCGAGGCCGGTGCCGCGTCCCGGTTCCTTCGTCGTGAAGAACGGCTCGAACACCCGACTCCGGACGTCTTCGGCGATACCGGCGCCATCGTCACGCACCGTCAACTCCACCGCAGGGTCCCCGGGGCGCAATCGTCGCGCAGGTCCGGGATCGCGCGTCTGGTCGAGCCGCCGAAGGTGGGAGTAGTCCACGCCCTCGGGGTCCTCGCTCCGGCGAGTCGGTGCCGTCGAGTCGCCCACCCCCACCGTCACCGCACGGGTCACGATTTCGATCTCGCCCGGTCTTCCTGTCTCGCCGATGGCGTCCGTGGCGTTCAGCAGCAGATTGACGAGGACCTGCTCGATCTGGCTCGAGTCGCCTTCGACGGGCGGCAGATCGTTGTCGAGGTCGAGTCGGACTTCCGAATTCTTGAAGCGTCCCTGGAGCCGCAACATCTCCTCGGTCCGCCGAACCGTCTCGTTGAGATCCACGGCCCGAGCCGATGCTTCCTTCGGCCGCGCGTACTCGAGAAGTCCCCTGACGATCCGATCGATCCGCTTCGTCTCGTAGTCGATGCCGGCCAGCCACTCCGAGTCCCCGCCCCGGCGCCTGCCCACCTCGAGGTATCCGAGGATCGCGCCGAGCGGATTGCCGATCTCGTGCGCCACCCCGGCCGACAGGCGGCCGATCGAGGCGAGCTTCTCCGCCCGGACCAGTCGCGTGCGTGCCTCCGAGAGCTCTCGATTCGTCGCGTCGAGCGACCGGACGTTTGCGGCCAGGGTCTCCTGGTTTTCAAGGAGCCCTTCTGCCATGGAGTTCACCGCCGACGTGAGTCGCTCCAGTTCGGCCGTGTGGACCGCAGGAAGCCGGTGCACGCGGTCTCCGCCAGCCATCCGCTCGGCGCCCTCGACCATGCCATCGATCGGCTCGAGCACCAGTTCGCGGAGCCGGCTCCTGGCGAACAGGCCGAGAAGCAGTATGTCGCCGACCGTCACGACGCCGAGAACGAGAGCCGAAACGCCGAGCGGAAGCGACAGACGGAACACGATGTATACGGTCACCGCCACGGTGAACAGGGCGACGAACAGGAGAATCAGCAGCCCCCACAACAGGCGGCGTCCGAGGGTCGGCAGCACTTCACGCGACGGCCCGGTCTCGTGCCGCGAATCGGCTTCGCTCTGAGATACCATGCGCTCGAAAATGGGTGGACCGAGCGACAATTCGCCACAGGTCAGGAAGATCGCCGTGGCAACGCTCCCTCAGAATCGTTGCGAACGATCTACAATCCCATGACCGTTGACGCGATGGGTGGTCATTCAACGTATTGATTTGCAATTGGTTACAGAGTCCCCGAATCTCAGGTAGGGAAAATGCGGCATGCCGCCATGCAAGCGCGGCGGGCGGCCGCTGTGAGAGTGAATGACTTCGGCGCCCGCGAGTATTCCGGCTCACGATGATCCAAGGAGTAGTCAAAATGCACCTGCGACGCACCGCCCCACTCGCGGCTCTCGTGATCGCGGCGGGTCTCGCCGCCTGCGACGGAAGCAGTGCCCCGTCGGAGTTCGACGCGGATCCCGGCTTCAGCGCGGTGATCACGACCACAGACCTCGTCTGCACGACGATTTCGTTCGACGACCAGAATCCGGCGCTCGCGCATGGAGACTTTCCGATCAACTCGGTTACCAGTTCGATCGGGGACGTGAACATCGCCGTGGATCCGAACACGGGCACGCGCCCGGTTGCGGCCATCTACAGCGGAACGAATGTCGGCGGTCCCGACCCGGACCTCGAGGGCTCTGCCGATTGCCCGGACTGTGCGGCCCAGAAGAACATGCTGATCATGCTGCAGGACCGGCGCGACGGCGTGGAAAAGACCGACCAGGAGATGTTCGATTCCGAGGGCGACAGCGAGAATGGAGGGAGCTTCCTCCTCACGATGGCCAGCGGAACGGGCATGTACTTCTACAGCGGCGCCGCGCTCGTCGATGACGACCTGGGCGAGCCCTCGATCCGGGTTCTGGTGGATGGTACCGAGGTCGCGAAGGCGACACCGCGCGGGGATGGAACGGTCGAGGTCGTGGGAGGCGGCCCGACGCAGATCGTCAGTGAACTGGAATTCGAGCTGAAGGGCTCGGGCGCCATCGACGACATCGAGATCTGCACTGAGAGGGACATCCCGACCGGAAACGAGGGTTGCACGCCGGGCTACTGGAAGCAGGAGCATCACTTCGGCAACTGGCCGGTCGATCCGTACGACACGACGTTTGGATCGGTCTTCGCCTGCACGGGCGTGGACGCTCGGCAGCCGGAGAGCGGTGACATCTGTGCCATGCAGCTCCTGGACGTCCTCAGCCTGCGAGGCGGAGGAGTCAATGCGCTGGCCCGGCACGCAGCGGCGGCCTACCTCAACGCTGCCAGTTCGGTCGAGTACCCGTACACCGTCGGCGAGGTCGTCGCCCTGTTGAACGACGGTAACAAGGACGCGCTGGAAGCGGCGAACGAGAGCTATTGCCCGCTCGGCCGCGCCGAACTGGACGACTGACAGAGCGAGCCCGAACTTCGTCGGGTCGGTCGCATCCGACCGATCCTCAACCGGCGCCCGGATTCACCGTCCGGGCGCCATTCTTTTCGAACCGGTCGATCGTGGCATGAAAGGACGGGACACGTCCATCTTTTGCCATCCGCGCAATTCCTTGCACCCGACTCCGGGTGCATTACCAGCCTATCTAACTGTCGTACAATAGTTTAGAGATTCCACGCTACTGGAACACCGCTTGCCCTGACCATGGCCGAGGTTCGGCCCCGACGGGCCGGACACCCGGGAGATCGAGTGCACGGAACACGCGTACCTTCAGTAGCGGAGGGTA
>CBDTXM010000192.1:0-2735 GCA_965364445.1 uncultured bacterium
CGTGGCCGACCCGGACACCGAGAACAACAGCTCCTCGGCCGAGGTCAGCGTCACCACACCGCCGGAGCCGGGCGAGTGCGTGGTGATCGACTTCGAGAGCAGCGGATCGCACCTGTCGGCCGTCAGCTCGTTCGCGCTCGGCGAATCGACGATCTCGATCGCCGTCGAGCCGGGCGGACCGCGCAGCCAGGCGGCGACCGCGATCTACGACACCGACACCGTGGGCGGGCCCGATCCCGACCTCGAGTGGGACGGCGGCACCTGCGCCGACTGTGAAGGTCAGGGCAACGTCCTGATGATCGCCGACATCGGTCTCGCGACCGGCGGCGACAGCGAGGACGGCGGCGTGATCGTCCTGACCGGCTTCCCTGCCGGGGGCTGGGGCTTCAGCTCGCTGCTGCTGGCGGACAGCGACGGCAAGCCGTTCGAGATCTACGTCGACGGCGGCATGGTCGGCGCGTCCACTCCGGGCGCGGACGGCAACGTCCAGTCCGTTGGGCTCGATGCCAACGTGATCGAGAGCGAGGTCCGGATCGATCTCGACCGCGATTCCGGCGCGATCGACGACCTCGAGTTCTGCCCGGCAGGCAACTGATGAACGAAGCCTGAGGGCAACTGAACCGGGCCTTCCGCGCAGGAAGGTCTCACAACCTGGACGGGCCCCGCCGCACGAACGGTGGCGGGGCCCGTTCTCTCATCCCCAGATTCTGTTCACTGGAGCTTTCGCATCGAACGACCAACCGGAGTGTTACTGCATGTTTCGGCCTGAGACTGCCTTGCCGCGACCTCTGATCTCACTTGTTACGCTTTGCTTCTGGCTGCTCGTCTCCTCCTGCTCCCCGCCCGACCCCGCAACCGAATCCGGATCCGCGGGGGAGCCCGGCCCGTCGGAGTCCACCGAGCTGCCCGAATTCCTGGTTGGCGGCGACATTTCCTTTCTCCCGGAACTGGAGGACCACGGCGCCGTCTACTCCGATGAAGAAGGGGCCAGGGACCTGATCCAGCTCCTCGCTGACCACGGTTTCAACGCGATCCGTCTCAAGCTGTGGCACACACCCGAGGCGCCGTACAATTCGCTGGATCAGGTACTGGGCATGGCCCGGCGGATCGAAGACGCGGGGCTGGTATTCCTGCTGGACTTCCACTACTCCGACTCGTGGGCGGACCCACAGAAGCAGATCAAGCCGGCCGCCTGGGAGGGCCTTCCGTTCGGTGTCCTCGCCGACAGCGTTTACGCCTACACTCGCTCTGTCGTCAGGGCGCTCGCGGACCAGGGAACGCCGCCCGAGATCGTGCAGATTGGAAACGAGATCCGACCGGGCATGCTCTGGCCCGAGGGCCGGGTCGATGGCGAGTACGATACCCCGTTGCAGTGGGATCGCCTGGCCATGCTTCTGGAGGCGGGCATTCGGGGCGCGAGCGACGGGTCCGACGGCCGGTCGCCTCGGATCATGATTCACTTCGACAATGGGGCGAAGAATGAAATGGGCCGGGCGTTCTTCGACCAGCTGGTCGAGCGGGAAGTCGAATTCGACTTGATCGGACTCTCTTTCTATCCGAAGTGGCACGGCACCCTGGACGAGCTTCGAGTCAATCTCCCGGACCTCGCGAGCCGCTACGGAAAGGAGGTCGTGGTCGTCGAGACGTCCTACCCCTGGACGATGGAGTGGAATGACGAGGCGCCGAACATCATGGGAACCGATGAGGACCTGCACCCGGGATACCCTCCCACCCAGGAGGGACAGGCCTCGTTTCTGGCCGAGGTCCGCGAGGCGGTGCAGAACGTTCCGGAGGGCCGCGGCGCGGGCGTATTCTACTGGGCTCCGGAATGGATCGCGGTGGAGGGCGTGGATTCGCACTGGGAGAACGCCACCCTGTTCGACTTCGACGGCCGGGCGCTGCCCGGGCTGGACGCGTTCTCCGGGCGCTGAGTTCTTGAATCAGGAGGGCGTGCCAATTCTTGCCGACCGGAACCGCATCGGCCGCCCCGGCGGGGGATCGGGTCTGGCATGGTCGATGTTCCCTCCCACAGGAATTCGCGTAAGTTGACTGAGGATTTCGCGTCGGCTGCCGACCCCGCGCTGGGCGAAGCACGAAGCGGCATTTTTCGGGATCGAGCTACGGGACACCGATACATACAACCAGGGAGAAGCTCATGAAGGGCCAGATCATCATGGCAGCAGGAGTCGCATTCCTCGCCGCGGGCTGCGGAAGCGGAATTTCGACCAGCACGGATTACGATCCGTCCGCCAGCTTTGCCGGCTATTCCACGTACGACTGGGTCGACAGTGAAGGCCACGTGGACGACATCACCAGCAGTCGCATCCGCCAGTCCGTCGATGCCGGGATGGCCGCCCGGGGCTTTCGCAAGGACACGCGGAACCCAGATCTCGCGATCAGCTACCAGGTGCCCACCCGTGAGCGCACTTCGTTCAACACGATCAACACCGGCTGGGGTGGGGGCTACGGCTGGGGCGGCTGGGGCATGGGAATGGGGTCCAGCACCACGACCCAGTACAACTGGACCGAGGGGTCGCTGATCCTCGCGATGTTCGATACCGACTCCAGGAACATGGTGTGGACAGGCACCGCTACTACCGACCTGGACGAGAACCGCACGCCGCAGGAGCGGCAGGAGCTGGTGGACGAAGCCGTCGGCAAGCTGCTGGAGGGTTTCCCGCCGGGAAGCTGATCTCAGTCTGAAGCAGTCTCGAGAGACTGCAGGAGCGGGAGGT
>CBDTXM010000193.1:0-1973 GCA_965364445.1 uncultured bacterium
GGGCGGCTGCTCGTCTGCTCCAGTTCCGGCGACCAGCCGTCCTGGGCCATGGCCGGCCGCGGGCCTGCCGGCCCCTGCGGCGAGACCGTTCCACCACAGGCAACCGCCCCGATGATGACGAAACCTGCGGCCAGAGTCCGTCGCCCTGATCCCGTTCTGCAGCGGGAAACACGCATCACAACTCTCCTTCGGATTCCGGTTCGAACAATGCGAGGAGACTCTCCCGGAGCGTATCGATTCCCTGCCCGGTCCGGGCCGATGTCGCGAGGACCTGATCGGCAGGCAGGTCCAGTTCACTCCGGACCTGGTCGATGGCGCGGGCCTGCCCCGACCGGTTCAGCTTGTCGATCTTCGTCAGGACGATGAGCACCGGGATCTCTTTCTCTCCCAGGTAGCCCAGAAGCTGACGATCGGCTGCCTGCACCCCGCGCCGCGCGTCCAGCAACAGAACCAGGCCGTGCAACCGGTCGTTGCTGGACAGGTAATTCTCGATCAGTCGCTTCCAGGCGTCTCGCACCGAGTCGGGAGCGCGGGCGAATCCGTACCCGGGAAGATCGACGAGGAAGAATCGGTCGTCGATCGCGTAGAAGTTGATCTCGCGCGTCTTGCCCGGTGTTCCCGATACGCGCGCGATCCGCTTGCGACCCACCACCGCGTTCACCAGGCTCGACTTCCCGACGTTGGATCGTCCCGCGATCGCTACCTGGTGCAGTTCCGCAGGAGGTGCCTGGCCAGGCCGGCCGATCGCTCCGGCGAATTCCACTTCGCCGATCCTCCCGGGGCTCACGGCCGTCGGCCCCCGTACCACCCGGTGCTCACGCCTCCCGGCGCTGCGATTCCGGCTCGAGGATCAGCAGCGGTTCCGCGCCGTCTTCGATCGTCTCCCGGGTGATGACCACCTCGCGCACATCGTCGCGAGAGGGGAGCTGGAACATGATGTCCAGCATCACTTCCTCCAGAACCGCCCGCAGCCCGCGAGCACCGGTTCCGCGCTCGATCGTGCGCCGGGCGATCGCCGCAAGTGCCTTCGGATCGAAGGTCAGACCCACGCCCTCGAGCTCGAACATCTTCTGGTACTGCTTGACCAGGGCATTCTTCGGCCGCTGGAGGATGTCCAGCATCGCATCTTCATCGAGGTCGTGCAGCGTGACCGTTACGGGGAGGCGTCCGACCAGTTCCGGAATGAGGCCGAACCGCAGGAGATCCTCGGGCTCGACGCTGTCCAGCGAACTCGCCTCAGGATCCGCCGCCGAGGCCTCTTCGTCACCGAACCCGATCTGACGCTTTCCGAGGCGGCTCTCGATGATCTCTTCGAGACCGTCGAACGCGCCTCCGCAGATGAACAGGATGTTGCGGGTGTCGATCTGGATGTACTCCTGCTGCGGGTGCTTCCGGCCTCCCTGGGGCGGCACCGAAGCCACGGTCCCTTCCAGGATCTTCAGAAGCGCCTGCTGCACTCCTTCGCCCGATACGTCCCGCGTGATCGACGGGTTCTCGCTCTTGCGGGCAACCTTGTCGATCTCGTCCACGTAGACGATTCCTCGCTCGCACTCCGCGATGTTGTAGTCGCCCGCCTGAAGGAGACGCACGAGGATGTTCTCCACGTCCTCGCCCACGTAGCCGGCCTCGGTCAGCGTCGTGGCGTCCGCAATGGTGAACGGGACCTGGAGCATCCGGGCGAGCGTCTGAGCGAGCAGCGTCTTTCCTACGCCGGTCGGTCCGAGAAGCATGATGTTCGACTTCTCGATCTCGACATCGTCGATCAGGTTGCGGTGGTTGATCCGCTTGTAGTGATTGTAGACTGCGACCGACAGGCTCTTCTTCGCCTGTTCCTGTCCGATCACGTATTCGTCCAGGACTTCCTTGATTTCCATCGGGCTGAGGACTTCGGCAATCTGTGCGGCTGCCTCGCGGTCCTCCTCCTCGGCGAGGATCTCGTTGCAGAGCGAGATGCACTCGTTGCAGATGTAGAC